>JBFMHS010000441.1:0-10924 GCA_040751765.1 Pseudomonadota bacterium
ACCGCCAGCAGGGCGGCGACGCCTGGCATGGCGGCGGCGCCGGCCATGGCCACCAGTGCGTGCGCCACGGCGATGCCGGCGGCAGTGGCGGCGGTCAGGCCGAAGAACGTCATCACCGTGCGCAGGCGGTTGAGGTCGGGCGGGTTGGCCTGGGCGTTGCGCAACACCAGGGCGGCGCCGATGGGGATGGCGGCCTCGATCACCCGCAGCAACAGCGTGTCGGCGTCGCCGCCATACAGGATCTGGGCGCCGAACGGTGCCGCCAGCGCCAACCACGCCCAGGCCAGCCCCTTGCGCGCCACCAGCCCGAAGGCCAGGGCGGCGGTGGCGTTCCACGGCGCGTAGGCGATGTCGTCGGAGAAGTGGGGCCGCGCCAGCCCGGCCAGCCCGACCACCGCCGCCGTGTAGCCGACGGCCAGCGCGATACGCCGCAAGGTGACGGGTCCCCAGTCCATCCGGCGATCCTAATGCACGATCGCCGGCGGCGGAAGCTCAGCGCGCGGCCTTCCGCGCCCGCACGGTGGTCTTCGCGCCCTTCCGCGCCGCCGCGCGCGCCCGGGCGTCCTGCAGGGCGGCGAGGGCCCGCTCGGTCTGCAGGATGATCTCGGTGGCGGTGGCGCTGTCCTTGAACAGCAGGTTCTTGCTGGCGACCACCCGCAGCCGGCTGGTGCGCGGGGTGACCTCCTCGATCTCGATGTCGATGTCGCGGTCGCTGGCGGCGGCGGTGATCTGGCGGACGGTGGCCTCCTGCGTCTCGTCGGCGACCAATATGTCCGCCTCGACAGGCATGTCCATGGTCCCCAGCGCCGCCAGGGTGGCGGCGCGCAGGTCGTCCGAGGGCACGGTGAAGGTCTTGGTGGCGATGCCGTTGATGGTGTGGCTGATGCCGGTGGTGGCCCCGGTGCTGGCTCCGACCCCCAGGAGGGTCATCCCCAGCCCTCCGGCGCAGCCTTGAAGCAGCAGGGCTGTCGCCAGCACGGCGGTCGAGGGAAGAAGCGTAGTCGCCATCGGGTGCCTCCCATGCATCATCCGGGTTAAGGCTAGCCTTCCGGCGGCTGCTCCGGGTGGGGCAAGGAAAGGGCTAGAAGGGGGCAAGGATGGGGCATGCCTTCCCCATCGGAGATATTCGTTTCGGGCAGATGCATCACCATTTGGCGGCCAGGACCTTTTCCTGATGGCATGCACGGTGGCCAAGCGACCCATTCTTTTCCGCTTCATCCCCAATCCGTGGGCGGTGGCGTCCCGCGAGGGCCGGTCGGCGCGCCTCGCCTTGCTGGCGGAGATGGCGGGCAAGCTGCTGGGCGAGGGCGATCCCGACGCGGTGTTGCGGGTGCTGATGGCGCGCGCTCCCGAGGATCTGGGGCTGGATGTGTGCCTGTCCTATGCCGCCGACGACGGCTGCGAGGTGCTGCGGGCCACCTTCGCCGCCGGGCTGTCCGAGGCGGCGCTGTCCACGGTGGAGTGTGTCCCCTATGGCAGCGGGCTGTGCGGGCAGGTCGCCCGTGGGCGCCAGCCGCTGGTGCTGGGCGACCTGGTCTACAGCGACGCTCCCGAGGCGCAGGCCATGCGGCGGGCGGGGGTGCGCGCCTATGCCGGCTTCCCGTTGCTGACGCGGGGCGCCTCCATGCGGCTGCTGGGGGTGCTGTCCTTCGGGTCCAAGCGGGTCGATGCCTTCGCAGACGAGGATGTCGGCTTCCTGGCCACGGTGGCGTCGCACGTGGAGGCGGTGCACCAACGCATCGCCTCGGACAAGGCCCTGAGGGACAGCGAGGCCCGGTTCCGCACCCTGGCGGATTCGATCCCGCAGCTGGCTTGGATGGCGCGGCCGGACGGCTGGATCTTCTGGTACAACAGGCGGTGGCACGACTTCACCGGCACGGCCCTGGAGGAAATGCGGGGCTGGGGCTGGCAAAAGGTGCTTCATCCCGACCATGTCGATCGCGTGGTGGCCCGCATCCAGCGATGCTGGGACACCGGCGAGCCGTGGGAGGACACCTTCCCCCTGCGTGGCCGCGACGGCGGCTGGCGGTGGTTCCTGTCCCGCGCCCTGCCGGTGCGCGACGACGACGGCCGCATCGTGATGTGGTTCGGCACCAACACCGACGTCACCGAACGGCGCGAGGCCGAGGAGGAGTTGAAGACCGCGCGCGACGAGGCCGAGGCGGCGCGGCGCGAAGCGGAAATCGCCAACCGCTCCAAGTCCGGTTTTCTCGCCGCCGCCAGCCATGACCTTCGCCAGCCGTTGCAGAGCATGCTGCTGCTGACCGGGGTGCTGGAGACCGAGATCAAAACCGGACGCGGGCGCGACGTGCTGGTTCATCTTCAGCGGGGCATGGATGCCCTCAAGGTGCTGCTCGACGGCCTGCTCGATGTGTCGCGCCTCGATGCCGGGGTGGTGACGCCGCAGATGAGGGATTTCCGCCTGGCCGACCTGTTCGAGGAGGTGGCCTCCACCTTCCAGGCGGTGGCGGAGGGCAAGGGGCTGGAATGGCGGATGCGGCCCCGCGACCTCGTGCTCCACGGCGACCAGGCGCTGCTGGCGCGCATCCTGCGCAACCTGGTGGAGAATGCGGTCCGCTACACCCCTGGCGGCCATGTGGCGCTGTCCTGTCGCGAGGACGGCCAGATGGCCGAGATCGCGGTGGAGGACACCGGCATCGGCATTCCCGCCGACCACCTGGACCGCATCTGGGACGAGTTCCACCAGGTGGGCAATTCCGAACGCGACCGCAGCCAGGGAACCGGACTGGGACTGGCGATCGTCCGCCGCCTGGCCACCCTGATGGAGCTGGAGGTGCGGGTGGAGTCTTGGCCCGGCGCGGGGTCGCGCTTCACGGTGCGGGTGCCGCTGGGCGAGGCGGCCCCGGAGGAGCGGCCAGAGGCCGCGATCGCCGGGGCCGAGGGGCGCTTGGCCCTGGTCGTCGACGATGACGCCATGATCCTGCTGGGGTTGCAGGCCATCCTGCGGGAATGGGGCTATCAGGTGCTGATCGCCGGGTCGGGCGAGCAGGCGGTGGAGCGGGTCGCCGAGGCCGGCCGCGCCCCCGACGTGGTGGTGTCGGACTACCGCCTGCGCGACGGAGAGGTCGGCACCCAGGCCATCGACAGGGTACGGGCCATGGCGGGCCACCCTATTCCCGGCATCCTGCTGACCGGCGAGGGCGGCACCGAGGCCGAGACGGCCGCCACCGGCCTGGGCCTCGGGTTCATCCACAAGCCGGTGACCCCACGCCAGTTGGCGGCGGCGATGGCGCGCTGCCTCGGGTGAGGGCGCCCTTAACGCCGTCGGTTGGCGAAGAACCGGCGCAGGTTGTCGGGCAAGGTGTAGGGCCGGGGCGCCTCGGCGGGCGGGGACAGGACCGCCTTCAGCAACGCCTCGACGATCAGCCCGGCCGGTGGCTCGGTGTGGCGGCTTCCGCGCCAGGTCCATACCCGGCAGTCAACCGCCCCTTCGGTCATCAGGTCGCCGCAGGAGTCGCACTGGCTTTCCTCGGGGTCGGGCTGGATGTCGCGGCCATCGACGCGGATGGTCGGCGAGGTTTCCAGGCGCACCGCTTCCGCCTGCTCGGGGCTGTCCACCAGCGTCCGTGTCACCTCGACCTCCACCTCCAGCGCCTCCAGCGCAGGTCCCGCGGCAGCCAGGGCCTGGTCCAGGGAGTCACCTGTGCCGCGGCACCGGGTGCAGGTCTCGATGTCGACGTAGAACATCTCGACCAGGATCCGTCGCCGGGCGGGCGTGGCGGGGGCGCAATCGCATCCGCAGCCCATGGCGGTCACTCCGTCAGCCATTTCTCGACGGCGGCGGCCGACGGCATCCCGCCGGCGTGAACCACCTTGCCGTCGATGACCACGCCGGGGGTGCTCATCACCCCATGGGCCATGATGGCGGCCATGTCGGTGACCTTCTCCAGCGCGATCTCGGCTCCCAGCGCCTTGGCCTTGTCGGCGATCATCCGCATCACGGTGTCGCAGTTGCCGCAGCAGCCGCCCAGGACCTTGATGTCCTTCATCCTTCCTCTCCTCACGAATAGAGCGCGTTGAACAGATAACCGACCGCCACGAAGGCGACGAACAGGATGGCCACGAACACCGCGATCAGCGGCATCTTGATGACCTTCTTCAGCATGATGATCTCGGGCAGGGACAGCGCGGCGATGCTCATCATCAGCGCCAGCACCGTACCCACCGGCACCCCCTTGCCCAGCAGCGCCTCGGCGACCGGGATGACACCGGTGGCGTTGGAATAGAGCGGGATGCCGGCCAGCACCGCCAGCGGCACCGCGAAGGGATTGTCGGCCCCCGCGTATTCCAGGAAGAAGTCGCGCGGGACATAGCCGTGCAGCACGGCGCCGATGGCGATGCCGCCCAGGACGTAGGGCCACAGCCGCCCGACGATCTCGCGGACCTGGTGCCAGGCGAAGGCCAGCCGCTCGGACAGGGTGGCGGGTCCGTCGGGAAGCTGGGTCTGGCCCATGCGGATCTTCCACACATAGTCCTCGACCCAGTGCTCCAGCCGCAGGCGGTCGATGGCCAGGCCGCCTGCCAGCCCCACCACCAGGCCGGTGGCGACGTAGACCAGCATGAACTCGACGCCGATGGTGGTCGCCAGCAACACCACGGCGATCTCGTTGATCATGGGCGAGGCGATCAGGAAGGACATGGTGACCCCCAGCGGCACCCCGGCTTCCAGGAAACCGATGAACAGCGGCACCGACGAGCACGAACAGAATGGCGTCACCGCCCCCAGCCCGACGGCGGCCGGGAACGAGAACAGCCGCGACCGCCCGCCGAGGATGCGGCGCACCTTCTCGGGCGCCAGCATGGAGCGGAAGAAGCCGATCGCGAAGACGATGGCGACCAGCAACACGAAGATCTTCAGGCTGTCCTCGACGAAGAAGTGGACGGCGGCGGCGGTGGGGGAGCCGGGAGGCAGCCCGAGCAGGGTATAGGCGACGAGATCGGCGACGGCGAGAAAGGGGTCCATCACGGGCACCGGCTGCAGCAGTTGTCGGAAAGGTAGGAGACCAGCGCGGCCATGGCGGCGTAGTTGGCCGAATAGATCTGGGACCGCCCGGCCCGGCGGCTGTCGATCAGCCCGGCGGCGCGCAGATGCGACAGGTGGAAGGACAGGGTGTTGGGCGCGACGGCCAGCTCCTCGGCGATCTGGCCGGCGGCGAGGCCTTCGGGGCCGGCGGCGACCAGCAGGCGGAAGGCCCGCAGGCGGACTTCCTGGGCCAGGGCGGCAAGGGCGGCGATGACGTCTTTTTCTTCCATAATTCTAGAATTATCGAATTCATGGCCGGCCGTCAAGGCGGTGGTTGCCAACCATGGCCGGAGCCGGCCATAACCGCGCCCATGGACTCGCTTCTCCTTGGCATCGTCGCCGCCCTGTGCTGGGGCACGGCGGATTTCGCCGCCCGCTTCTCCGGCCGGGCGCTCGGTGCCGCGCCCGCCCTGCTGGGGGTGATGGCGGCGGGCACGCTGGGCATGGGGGTGTGGCTGGCCCTGTCGGGAAGCCCGGCGCCGGACCGCCTGTCATGGTTCGTCGTCGGCAACGGTGTCTGTGGCCTGGCCGGGCTGTTGCTGCTCTACGAGGCGCTGCGGCGCGGCCGGGTGGCGGCGGTGGTACCGCTGGTCGGTGCCTTTCCCGCCTGGGCCCTGGCGATGATGGTGGTGTTCCAGGGCCTCCGGCCGCCGCCCGAGGCCTGGCTGTCCATGGGCGCCACCATGGCCGGGGTGTGGATGGTCGCCCGTTTCTCGCCCGACGAGCTGGGGACGTCGGCATCCGCCAATGGCGGCGGGGCGACGCCCATCGCGCTGCTGGCGGGGGCGCTGTTCGGCGCGTCACTGGTGTTCGGCCAGTATGCGGCCGAAGAGCAAGGCGAAGCCGCCGCGTTGTTCCTGGCCCGCGCCGTCGGCTTGGTGATGCTCGCCGGGGCGGTGGTCGTCCGCGGCGGTGCCGGCCTGCCCCGGCCGCGATGGATTCCGCTGCTGGCGGTGCAAGGCATGCTGGATGCCGGCGGCTTCCTGGCGCTGCTGTTCGCTGGCCAGGGAGAGGGCGGGGCGGAAGCCACGGTGGTCAGCTCGACCTTCGGACTGGTGACCATCGCGCTGGCGCGTTTCTTCCTGCGCGAGGGCATCATGCCCATGCAGTGGCTGGGCATCGCGCTGACCTTCGGCGGCGTGGCCGCGCTGTCGGCGCAGGGCTGATCAGCCGGCCCGCAGGGTGAACGCAAAGCGGCATCCGCCGCCTTCCGCGTCCTCGATCCAGATGCGGCCGCCCAGGCGCTCGACGATGCGCTTGCAGATGGCCAGGCCCATGCCGGTGCCGCTGGCGTCGGGCCGCGCGCCGAGCCGCTGGAACACGCCGAAGGACCGCTCGCGGTCGCCGGTGGGGATGCCGACGCCGTTGTCGGTCACCGTCAGCGTCCACGTCCCGCCGGCGCCCGGCCGTGCGGCGACGCGGATGACCGGCGGAATGTCGGGCCGGCTGTACTTGATGGCGTTGCCGATCAGGTTCTGAAACAGGCTGGTCAGCTGGGCGGGGTCGCCCATCACGGTCGGCAGCGCCGTCTCCACGGCGACCGAGGCGCCGCTTTCCTCGACTGCGGTGGTCAGGTTGTCCATGGCCTGGCGCACCGGCATGGCGAGGTCGACCGGCTCGGGCTGCTTGCCCCGGGTGCCCACGCGGGCGAATTCCAGCAGACCGTTGATCAGCAGGCTCATGCGCTTGGAACCATCGACCGCGAAGTCGATGAACTCGTCGGCGTCCTGGTCCAGCTGGCCGTGATAGCGGCGGCTGAGCAGCTGGAGATAGGTCGCCACCATGCGCAGCGGCTCCTGGAGGTCGTGCGAGACCGCGTAGGCGAATTGCTCCAGGTCGGCGTTGGAGCGTTGCAGGTCAGCCAGCAGGGCGTCGATTTCGGCCTGGGCGCGCTTGCGGTCTCCGATGTCGCGGAAGACGATGACGGCGCCGCGAACCTCTCCCTGTTCGACCATGGCGTCGGCGGTGAACTCCACCGGGAAGCAGGTGCCGTCCTTGCGCCAGAACAGATCGTCGGCCACGTAGCGCGGCTGCCCGTCGGTCAGGGTCCGCGCCACCGGGCATTCGTGGTCCGGGTGGGGACTGCCGTCGGCGCGGGTATGGTGGACCATGCGGTGATGCTTGGTTCCCAGCAGGTCGCCGAGGTCCCAGCCGGTCATGCGGGCCGCGGCCGGATTGGCGAAGATGGTCTCGCCGTTGGCATCGACGCCGATGATGCCCTCGCCGGCGGCCTCCAGGATCAGCTCGTTCTGGCGCGACAGCCGGGCCAGCGCCGCCTCGATGCGGCGCCGCTCGGTGATGTCGCTGCCCACCACCACCAGACCGGTGCGGCCGCCGTCGGGACGGAACAGCGGCACCTTGACCACGTCGAAGATGTAGGTATGGCCGTCGCTGCCGGTCACCACCTCCTCGCCGCGCGCCGCCGCGCCCTTGTCCCACGCCCGGCGGTCGGTGTCGGCGCAGCCGCACAGCGACTGGCAGCAGTCGACGGACAGCAGGGACAGTTCGGCGTCGGTCTTGCCGTAGTAGTCCACCTGCTGGAGGCCGAACAGGGCGCGGCCGTAGTCGTTGACGATCAGCCAGCGGCCCTCGCCGTCCTTGAAGCAGACGAAATCTGGCATGGCATTGATCAGCGTGCTCAGGCGCTCGCTCTGGCGGGCCAGTTCCTCGGCGATGTGCTGGCGTTCGATGACGCTGTCGCGGAATGCCGCCACGGCGGCTTGCATCTCGCCCATTTCGTCATGTCGGCGCGGCGGCGTGACGTCGATGTCCGTATTCCCCTTGGCCAGCGACCGCAGCTGATGCTGGACCAGGCGCAACGGCCTGAGCAGGCGCGCTTGGAGCACGTACAGGGTTATCAAGCCCACCACCAGCGCCAAGGCGGCGAGGCTGCCGTAGACCAGCATGGCAAAGCGACTCTCCGCCGCCTCCTCGATGACGGCGAGGCGGGTCCGTTCGGCGGTGATCGCCATCAGCGTGGCGATGGAGTCGAGGGCGGGGACCGAGGCCTTGGTGTAGTCGGCGGTGGTGACCGGCGAAGGGCGGCCAGCCATCTTGGCGTCCAGGATGCGATCCTGGAGGGGGCGCAGGGCTTCGAAGAAACGGGCCTCCACCTCGCCTAGCGCCTTGCGCACCTCGTCGTCGCGGGCCAGCCCGACCTCGTGGACCAGCGCCCTCCAGATCGCCGCGCTTTCGCCGCGCAGGCGCAGAATGTCGGTGGTGCTTGCCATGGGCATGCCCGGCGCGGCGATGGCGGTGGCGATTCGCGACGATTCCATCCCCGCCGCGACGCGCAGGTCGAAGGCCAGGAGCTTCACACGGGAGTACATGCGGAACTGGGCGGAGTAGCTGCCGGACAGGGAGACCGCCGAGGCGGTCGCGCGGATGTCGTCCAGCAGCCCGGACATCGCCGGGAACCATCGCATGGCAAGGTCGGCCGGACGTTCCGCCCCCGGAAGCTCCATGGCCGGGTCGACGCGGGTCCGCAGGGCGTGGACGCGGCCCATCGCGTCCCGCAACCTCGCCACCTCGGGCAGGGGGGAATCGCGCAGATGGTCCAGCGCGGCGACCAGGCCTTCCTCGGCGGCGGCGCGGCGGCCCAGGATGAAGTCGCGGTTGAGGGGGCTGACCGGCGCGTCGAGCGACAGCACCACATTGGTGCGCCCGCGCTCGAAGGCCAGGTTTTGGCCGGCCGTCAGCAGATGGTCGACGGTTTCGTTGGCGTCGATGGCCTGGCGGGAATGGGAATACTCCTCGGAGTGCTCCAGGGCGTCCTTTAAGACTTCTCCCCACACGATGGCGATCAGGGAAACGATCAGGGTCGCGACGATGGTCCGGGTCGAGACCCGTGCGCGTGCGTCGGGCATGCGCATTCCCCCTTCTCTGGACGACGGGGAATTATACCATAGGTATGTGAATGGGAAAGAAACGGAGCCCGCCGCGCATGGCGGCGGGCTCACCGGCCGGCGGGATCAGTAGCCGCCCTTGCGCTTGGTCTCGGGCAGGCCGGCGATCTTGGTGGCCTGCTTGGACGGCTGCATGGGGAACAGGTCGTAGAGTTCCTTGGTGCTGACGTTGCCGCCCCAGCGCTCGCCCATGGCCTTGCACATATGCCGCTCGTTGGGCTGGTTGCCGTTGTTGTCGAAGTATTCCTCGCGCAGGTAGTTCACCAGATCCCAGTGGCGCTGGGTCATCTCGCCGATGCCCTCGGCGGCGGCGATTTCCTTGGCGATCTCCTCGGACCAATCCGAGGTGTTGACCAGATAGCCCTTGGCATCCTTCTCAAGATCCGCGTAACCCATTCCTTTTCCTCCCATCGTCAGCGGCTGGGCCGCTCTTATTCGAAGCGGCTAATATAACCGCGCGTTCCGGAGCTGACCAGGGGGAACTACGCCAGAGTGGACTGCCGCGCGGTGGCGGCACGCAGCCATTCGGCGAAGGCGGGGGCGGGCAGGGGACGCGCGTAATGGAAGCCCTGAGCCATGTCGCAGTTGGCCTCGGCCAGCATGGCGGCCTGGGCGGCGGTCTCGACGCCTTCGGCGACCACGTTCAGCTTCAGGGTTTGGGCCATGGCCAGGATGGTGCGCACGATGGCGGCGTCCTGTTCGTTGGTCTCCAGGTCCATCACGAAGGAGCGGTCGATCTTGACGGTGTTGATGGGCAGCTTGCGCAGGTAGCTCAACGATGAATAGCCGGTGCCGAAGTCGTCGACGGCGATGGACACCCCCAGGGTCTTCAGGCCCTCCAGCATGGCGATGGCCCGCTCGGCCTGATCCATCACCCCGGATTCGGTGACCTCCAGTTCCAGGGCGGCAGGCGGCAGGTCGTTGACCTCCAGCGCCGCCGCGACGATGGAATAGAGGCCGGGACCGGTCAGCTGGCGGGTCGAGACGTTGACCGCCACCGTCATCGGCGGCAGCCCGGCGTCCAGCCAGCGCCGCATCTGGCCGCAGGCCTCCAGGATCGCCCATTCGCCCATCTCGACGATCATGCCGGTTTCCTCGGCCATGGGGATGAAGTCGGCCGGCGAGATCAGGCCCTTGGTGGGATGGTTCCAGCGGATCAGGGCCTCGGCACCGCAGGGGCGGCCGGTGGCCAGCTCGACCTTGGGCTGGTAGTGGAGCTGGAAGTCGCCGCGCTCGACGGCGTGGCGCATCTCGTTCTCCAGCTCCAGGCGCCATTGCGCCCGCTCGTTCATGGCGGCGCTGAAGAAATGGTAAGTGTTTCGCCCCGCCGCCTTGGCCGCGTACATGGCGGTGTCGGCGTTCTTCATCAGCTCGGTGAGGTCCTCGCCATCGCCGGGATAGAAGCTGATGCCTATCGAGGTGGTGACGTGGACCTTGTGCGGACCCAGGTCGACCGGGGCGGCCAGTGCGCGGATGATCTTCTCGGCGACGGCGGCGACGGCGCCGGTGGTGTCCGGGTGCTCGACCAGCACGACGAACTCGTCGCCGCCCAGGCGGGCGACGGTGTCGGTGCCGCGCACGGCGTCCGCCAGCCGGGTGGCGACCTCACGCAGGAGGTTGTCGCCGACATCGTGGCCCAGGGTGTCGTTGATCACCTTGAAGCGGTCGAGGTCCAGGAACATCACCGCCAAGGTCTTGGACTCCCTGCGGCACAGCGCCAGCGCATGGTCCAGGCGGTCGTGCAGCAGCTGGCGGTTGGGCAGGTGGGTCAGCGGGTCGTGATAGGCCAGGTGGCGGATGCGCTCGTCCTTGCGGCGCAGTTCGGTGATGTCGTTGAACACGGCCACGTAGCGCACCGGCTTGCCGTCGGGGCCGGGCACCATGGTGATGGTCTGGTGCTCCAGGAACACCTCGCCCGACTTGCGGCGGTTCCACAGCTCGCCCTTCCAGCGCCCGGTCGCCTTCAGCTCCCGCC
>JBFMHS010000442.1:0-5001 GCA_040751765.1 Pseudomonadota bacterium
GCGCCGGCCGGAGCCCGCATGCGCGAGCCGCCGGAGCGGGGCGGCGGCGAGGCGGCGGCCACGGCGGCGGTGGTGCCGGTGTTCCAGACCGGCGCCCGCATCGTCGCCGACGAGGCCAACAACGCCCTGGTCATCCTCGCCACCCCTGATGAGTTCCAGACCATCGAGCAGGCGCTGAAGCGGCTCGACGTGGTGCCGCTGCAGGTGCTGATCGAGGCCACCATCGCCGAGGTCACGCTCAACGACGAACTGCGCTACGGGCTGCAATGGTTCTTCCAGAAGGGCGACCTGTCGGCGACCTTCACGCCGCTGGCCTCGGGGGCGGTGGCGTCGGTGTTTCCCGGCTTCTCCTTCGCGCTCCAGGGCACCAGCGCGCGGGTCGTCCTCAACGCGCTGGACAGCGTCACCAACATCAATGTGCTGTCGGCGCCCACCCTGCTGGTGCTGGGCAACCAGACTGCCGTGCTGCAGGTGGGCGACCAAGTGCCGGTGGCGGTTCAGCAGGCGCGCAGCGTCATCGACCCCGATGCCCCCATCGTCAACACCATCCAGTTCCGCGACACCGGCGTCATCCTTCGGGTCACGCCCCGGGTCAACGCCAGCGGGCTGGTGTTCCTGGACGTGGAGCAGGAGGTCAGCGACGTGGCCCAGACCACCACCTCGCAGATCGACAGCCCCACCATCCGCCAGCGCCGCATCGCCTCGACGGTGGCGGTGCAGTCGGGCGAGACCATCGCGCTCGGCGGGCTGATCCGCGATTCGCGCTCCAACGGCAAGGTGGGGGTGCCGGTACTGGGTGACATGCCGGTGCTGGGGCCGCTGTTCTCGACCACCTCCGACGAGGCCGCCCGCACAGAGTTGCTGGTGCTGCTGGCTCCCAAGGTGGTCCGCTCGCGGGACGACGCGCGCGGTGTCACCGACGAGTTGCGCAAGCGCCTGCGCGGGCTGGAGCCGATGACGCGATGAGGGGCGACGGCGGCTTCGCGTTGGTGTCGGTGTTGTGGATCGTGGCGCTGCTGGGCCTGGCGGCGTTGGCCGCCGCCACCCAGGCCCGGCGTGGCGTGGACGAGGCGCGGCGGGTCCAATCGCTGGCCGAGGCGCGGGCGGCGGCCGATGCCGGCGCGGCGCGGGCCGCCTTCGCGCTGCTCTTGGCCGACGCCGGACTGGCCGAACCGCCCTCCACCGACGGCTCACCCTTCGAGTCCGGCGAAGCCGAGGTCGCCATCACCGACCAGGGTGGGCTGGTCGACCTCAACGCCGCCGAGCCGGAGACCCTGGCCGTCCTGTTCACCGCCCTGGGCGTGGAGGACACCCGCGCCACAGCCCTGGCCGATGCCGTCGCCGACTGGCGCGACGAGGACGGCTTCGCCCGCCTCAACGGTGCCGAGGCGCCCGCCTACCGCCGTGCCGGGCTGGGCTGGCGGCCGCGTGACGGGCTGTTCCAGACGGTGGAGGAGCTGAAATTGGTGCTGGGGATGGATGCCGGGCTGTTCGCGGCGGCGGCGCCGCTGGTCACCGTGCACGGCCAGCGGCCCGAGGTGGACATCGCGGTGGCGCCCGAGCCGGTGCTGCTGGCGACCCAGGGCGGTGATTCAGGCCGGGTGGGCACCATCCTGGCACTACGGGCCAAGCGGCCCCGCTTCGCCGAGCCGCGCACCTACGGCATCCGTGCCGTTGGCCGCGCCGCCGACGGCACCCGCTTCGTCCGCGAACAGGTGGTCCGCATCACGCGTGATCCCGCGCGTCCGCTGCAAACCTTCTTGTGGCGGCAGGGGGGTGGGGAATGACCGCGCTGCTGGCCGCCGTGCTCGTCCTTCTGGCAATCATCGATCTGCGGCGGCAAGTCCTGCCCGACCTTCTGACTTTGCCGTTGCTGGTGGCGGGCCTTGTCCTTGCCGGCGACACCCTGGCCGACCGCGCCCTGGCCGCCGCCGCCGGCTGGGTCGCCTTCGCCAGCCTGGCCCTCGCTTATCGCCGCCTGCGCGGGGTGGACGGGTTGGGCGGCGGCGACGCCAAGCTGCTGGCCGCCGCCGGTGCCTGGGTGGGAACGGCCGGTCTGCCGTGGGTGGTGCTGCTGGCGGCGTCGGGCGGGCTGGCGGTGGTCGGCGCGCTGTCCCTGGCCGGCACCTGGAGCCCGGGCCGGCGCCTACCTTTCGGCCCATTCCTCGCGGCGGCCTTCCTGGCGGTGTGGTGGGGGCTCAGGGAGTGACCGGCACCCGCACCCGTTCCGCCGGGAAGCGCAGGGTCACCACGGTGCCGACGCCCGGCGTGCTGTCCAGCTTCAGGCTGCCGCCATGGAGGTCGACCAGCTTGCGGGCCAGCGGCAGGCCAAGGCCCGAGCCGTCGAAGCGGCGCGCCATGCTGGAGTCCGCCTGACCGAAGGGAGCCATGATCTTGGCGATGTCCTCGGCGGCGATGCCGATGCCGGTATCGGCCACGGCAATCTCCATCGCGCCGTCGGCCAGCCGTGCCGAAACCTCGACCCGGCCGCCGGAAGGGGTGAACTTGACCGCGTTGCCCAGCAGGTTTACCAGCACCTGCTTCAGCCGGCGCTCGTCGCCGTTAAGTTGTGGCAGGCCGTCCGGCACCTTGATGGTCAGCGCGACGTGATTGGCTTCGGCGCGGTCGCGGACCATGTTGACGGCCGCCTGGACGATGCCCCGCACCTCCAGGTCCTCCTCGCGCAGCGTGATGCGGCCGACCTCGATCCGCGCCACGTCGAGGATGTCGTTGATCAGCCGCAGCAGGTGGCGGCCGGATTCATTGATGTCGTGGGCGTATTCGACGTATTGCCGCGTTCCCGCCGGCCCCAGAAGCTCGCCCTCGATGATCTCGGAAAACCCGATGATGGCGTTGAGCGGCGTCCTCAGCTCATGGCTCATGGTCGCCAGGAATTCGCTCTTGGCGCGGTTGGCCAGCTCGGCCGCCTCGCGGGCGGCATTCACCGCTTCCTCGGCCTGCTTGCGCAGGGTGATGTCGTGGAACACCTGGAGCAGCGAAACGGTGCCGTCGCCGTTGGGCACCGGTGTCGAGGTCAGTTCGTAGACCTTGCCGGTGCTGCGCGACGTCCACTCCCGCCGTGACGACGCTCCGCCGGTGTCGCCGAGGTGGTCGCAACTGGGGCAGGGGGCGGTGGCGTCGTCGAAATAGGCGTCGCAGCGGCGGCCGTCCACCGGTCCGAATTCGGCGGCCAGCGCCGAGTTGGTGAACTGGAAGGAGCCGTCGGGCGCCAGCAGGGCGATGCCGTCATGGGTGGAATCGAGGATGCGGCGCAGGTTGTCGTGTTCGCGCTCCAGCGCCTGGCGCAGGGTGCGGATTTCGGTGACGTCCTCCTTGAGGGCGATGTAGTTGACCGCCTCGCCGGCCTGGTTCTTCACCGGCGCGATGGTGATCCGTTCCCAATAGACCGACCCATCCTTGCGCTTGTTGACCAACTCGCCGCGCCAATCGTGCCCCGAGGAGATGGCGTGCCACAGGTCGGCATAGACTTCCTTGGGAGTCTGGTCCGAGCGAAGGATGCGGGGATTGCGACCCACCGCCTCGTCGCGGTCGTAGCCCGTCATGCGCGCGAAGGCGGGGTTGACGTACTCGATGTCGCCGCGCGGGTCGGTGATCATCACCGAGACCGGGCTCTGCTCGACGGCACGGAACAGCTTGCGCGCCTCCTCCTCGGCCACCGAGGCGCGGCGTTCGCTCCGGCGCAGGGTTTCGAGCGAGAACACCACCAGCCCCACCACCACCAGGACCACCACGTAGAAGGTGATCTCGGCCGCGCTCAGGTCGGCCCGGATGCGCGTCTCCAGCTCGGCCGCCAGCCGTTCCTCGGCCCGGGTCAGCAGGTCGGCCATGGCCAGGTGGGACCGTTGCCAGACGTCAGCGTCGCCGGGCCCAAGCTTTCCCCTCAGGACGCGCTCGTGCAGGCGGTCGAGCTCGTCGAGGATCGGGCTGCGCATGAGGCTGTCGAAGATGGACAGCTGGCTCGCCGAGGCATGGCCGCGGAACGACTCCATGAAGGCCTTCTTTTCCGCGTGCGCCTCGGCGAACAGGCGCAGCAGCTCGGGGTCCTTGCTCCCCTGCAACAGCCAACTGGCGCCGATCGAGCGCTCCCGGCCGACGCGGTCCTTGATGTGGCCTAGGTCCATGTAGGCGGCGATGAGGTTGTGGGCATCGGCGGCGGACAGCTTTGCCGAGGTGCTCATCAGCCGACCGATCACCTCGCTGTAGGACACCAGCACGGTCCGCAGGTCGGCGTCGCCGTCGACGGCCGCGCGGGCGGCATCGATCTCGCCGAGGCCGAGATCGGCCGCCTCCTTGCCGAAGGACTTCACCGCGGCCGGCGAGTGCACCAGTCTGCGGAAATCGTCGGCGCTGCGGTCGGTTGCGGCGCGAAGCTCGTCCACCTCGGGGCGCCACGATCCCCGGCCGGTGGCGATATGGAGGGCCGAGACGCTGCGCTCGTTCTCGACATCGCGGGCCAGCTTGTGGGCCGACTGCGCCACCCGGGCGGCCAGCAGGAGGTCGGCGCTGGCGCGGTACGATGCCAGCTTCTCCTCGACCACGTAGCCCGAGAACGCGACCAGGGCCATGACCGGCGCCAGCACGGCGGCGATCATCCGGTAGCGCTGCAGCCGGCGCAGCGACGACGGCTTGACGGCGGGCTCCATCGGCGGGTCGGGATCGGTCTTCATGACGGGTTCCGACCGGCTGTCGCGGCCGCGAGTTTCTCCAGGGCTTCCTTAAGGCGCGCCAATTCTACAGGTTTCGCGAGGTAGCCGTCCATTCCCTCGGACAGGCACCGCTCGTCCTCGCCGGACAGGGCGTTGGCGGTCAGCGCCAGGATGGGGGTGCGGGCCAAGCCTCTGGCCGCTTCCTCGTCGCGGATGGCCCGGGTCAGCTGGAAGCCGTCCATCACCGGCATGTGGCAGTCGGTAACCACCATGGCATAGCCGCCGTCTCGCCATGCCGTCAGGGCGGCGGCGCCGTCGGGCACCACCTCGGGCT
>JBFMHS010000443.1:0-7086 GCA_040751765.1 Pseudomonadota bacterium
CAGCGCCGGGATGATGGCGCCCTTGCCGGCGATGTCGGTGCGGCGGAACCGGATGCCGGTGTCGGCCTCTGCGGGATGCAGCACCATGGTGACCTTGGCGCCGGAATGCAGGCCGATGCCGGTGCAGCCGATGCTGGTCTTCAGCGTGCGCTGACGAAGGAAACTGGCGGTGGAAACGGTGTTGGAGGACTTGGTCGCGGCAATCACATCGGCGGTGGTGAACTTCACTTTCGTCCCCCTTGTCCGGGCCTTGGCGGTGCCGTCGCTTTTGCTTGGCCTGCCGCGTCGAGCCCTGATTCGACGCTCAATGTCTACCAGCCGGGCGTCCAGCCCTCAAATCAATCATTGTTGCGGTTTGTTACACCCGATTCGTGCCCCGAAAGGGCGGGGAGCCGGCCGGCCCTGCCGGGCCGGCTCCCCAAGTCGGAACATTCTCAGCGCGCGGTCCGGGACCGCTCCCCTAGTTGGCCTGGCGGCGCAGGAAGGCGGGGATGTCGTAGTCCTCGCCACCGCGCGGGGCGGCCGGCTGGCTTGCGGCCATGCGCGGCTGCGGCTGGGCGGCCGGCTGGGTGGCGACAGGTGCCACCGGCTCGTCCTTGGCGGCCGGGCGGCGGCTCATGAAGCGGTCGAACAGGCCGGCGCGGCGGGGTTCCTCGCGGGTGGCGGCCGGCTGCGGCCGGGCCGTCGGCTGCGGGGCGGCGGCGACGGTGGTCTCGGCGATGTCGGCCACCGCCTTGCCCAGGGCGCCCATGTCCGGCTCCGAGAACGAGCGGGCGGCCGGACGAGTGAAGGTGGGCTCCAGGCGCAGTTGCGGCTCGGCGCGCACCGCCTCGGGCTCGGGCTGCGGCTCGGGCGCGGCGACGGTTTCGGCCACCGGTTCCTCGATGCGGGCCTGGGCGGCGGTCGCGGTGACGGGGGCGGGAGCCATCACCGGCTGCACCGGGGCGCGGGCGATGACCGGCTCGGGCTGGCGGACCGCGGCGGCGCCGGCGGCGGCGGTGACTACGGTGGGGCGGAAGGCCGGCTGCGCGGGTTGGGCGGCCTTGGGCGCGGCGGCCTGGGCGCCGACCAATGAAATGACGGTCGGCTTGGGCTGCTGGGCGGCCTCGGTGGCGATGCCGGTGGCGACCACGGAGACGCGCATCTTGCCGTTCAGCTTGTCGTCGAAGGTCGAGCCGAAGATGATGTTGGCGTCGGGGTCGACTTCGTCGCGGATGCGGTTGGCGGCCTCGTCCACCTCGAACAGCGTCATGTCCATGCCGCCGGTGATGTTGATCAGCACGCCCTTGGCGCCCTTCATCGAGGTGTCGTCGAGCAGCGGGTTGCTGATGGCCGCCTCGGCGGCCTCGATGGCGCGCTTCTCGCCCTCGGCCTCGCCGGTGCCCATCATGGCCTTGCCCATCTCGCTCATCACGGTGCGGATGTCGGCGAAGTCCAGGTTGATCAGGCCGGGCATGATCATCAGGTCGGTGACGCCCCGCACGCCCGAATACAGCACGTCGTCGGCCATCTTGAAGGCGTCGGCGAAGGTGGTGCGCTCGGTGGCGACGCGGAACAGGTTCTGGTTGGGGATGATGATCAGGGTGTCGACGTACTGCGACAGCTCCTCGATGGCGCCCTCGGCGGTGCGCATGCGGTGCGCGCCCTCGAAGTGGAAGGGCTTGGTGACCACGCCGACGGTCAGGATGCCCTGGTCACGCGCCGCGCGGGCGATGACCGGCGCCGCGCCCGAGCCGGTGCCTCCGCCCATGCCGGCGGTGATGAACACCATGTTCGAGCCCGACAACTGGGCGACGATCTCCTCGAGGCTCTCCTCGGCGGCCATGCGGCCGATATCGGGGCGCGAGCCGGCGCCCAGGCCCTGGGTGGCGTTGGTGCCCAGCTGGATGCGCCGCTCGGTGCGCGACTGGCTGATGGCCTGGGCGTCGGTGTTGGCGACGATGAACTCGACGCCTTCCAACTTGGACGTGATCATGTTGTTGACGGCGTTGCCGCCGGCGCCGCCGACGCCGATGACGGTGATCCGAGGCTTCAACTCGGCGGGCGCACCCGGCAGGAAATTCAGTCCCATGTTACTACCTCCGCGCTGCTGGACCGGTCGTTCGCCGGCCTTGTTTCAACTGGGTCGATCAGAAGTTCCGTTTCAGCCATTGTCCTAGCCGCCCCCACCCCGAGCCGGCCTGCCCGCCCTCGTCGGCCGCCTTCCTGCCGCCCTTGGCGGCGGGCTGGTGGACGAGCGCGTAGCGGATCAATCCGGCGCAGGTGGAGAAGGCGGGCCCGCCCGTGGCCTCGGGCAGCCCTTGAAATCCGACGGGGCGGCCGAGCCGCACCTGTTTGTCGAGAACCAGCCCGGCGAGGTCGCGCACGCCCTGCATCTGGCTGGCGCCGCCGGTGAGCACCACGCGGCGGCCGGCGAGCTTGTCGAAGCCGCCCTGCTCGAGATGCGAGCGCACCAGCTCGAAGGTCTCCTCGAGCCGGGGCTGGATGATCTGGATCAGCATGGACCGCGGCACCTGGTTCGAGGCGCCGTCCTCGTCCTCGCCCACCAGCGGCACCTTCAGCATCTCGCGGTCGTCGGCCGGCGACGGGATGGCCGAGCCGCATAGCGTCTTCATGCGCTCGGCGTAGCTGAGCGGTGTCGACAGGCCGCGGGCGATGTCGTTGGTGACATGGTGACCGCCCACCGGGATGACGTCAGTGTGGACGAGCTGGCCGCCCAGGAACACCGCGATCGAGGTGGTGCCGCCGCCCATGTCGATGCAGGTGACGCCCAGCTCCTTTTCGTCATCGACCAGGCAGGCCAGGCCCGAAGCGTAGGGGTTGACCACGCGGGCCTCGATGTCGAGATGGCAGCGGTGGACCACGGTGGCCAGGTTGCGCACCGGGCCGATGGCCGCCGAAATGACGTGGATGGCGACGCCCAGGCGCTCGCCGAACATTCCGCGCGGGTCCTTAATCCCTTCGTTACCGTCTATTGTGTAATCCACCGGGATGGCGTGGATCAGCTCCCGGTCGGCGCTTTCGTGATGGGCGCGGCCGTGGTCCAGCATGCGGCGGATGTCGGCCTCGTTGACCGGGTGGCCGTTCATGGCCACCTCGACCTTGACGCTGGCCGATTGCGGCTGGCCGCCGGCGACGTTGACCAGCACCGAGCGGACCCGCTCGCCGGCCATCTCCTCGGCATGGTCGACGGCGGCGCGAATGGAATGCTCCAGTTCCTCCAGGTCGACCACCGCGCCCGAGCGCATGCCGCGCGCCACCTGGTGCCCGATGCCGACGATGCGGGGGCTGCCGTCGTCCTGCACGCGCGCGATGAAGCACCCCACCTTGGTGGTGCCCACATCCAGAGCCGCGATCAGTCCGCTGCGCATGTCGGTGCTTCCCCCTTCGATCCGTCAGACGCCGTTGTCCTTGCGCTTGCCGTCGCGGTCGGTCCGCATGACCAGCCGGTCGGGCACGCGCATGTCGAGCATGGTGATCTGCCTGCCGGACAGCGCGTGCTCGCGCTCCAGCTCGGCCAGCCGGTGCCAGGCGGCCTCCAGGTCGTTCTCTGGCATCCGCACCTCCAAGCCGGTCTCGGCATGGTCGAGGCGGAGGTTCCAGCGCCGGCCGGCGACGCGGACGGCAGCCTTGACCCGGGCCCCCAGGTGGGGCTCGGTGGCCATGACGGTCAGCAGTTCCTCGGCGGCGGCGGGGGCGCCCTGGCCGACCACCACCGGCAGGTGCTCGTGGCCGGCGATGGAGCCGGGGATCTGGTGGCCGTCGCGGTCGACCAGCACGAACTCGCCTTCGTTCTGCCACAGCGCCACCGGCTCGCGTTCAACGATGGCGAGGTGCAGGGAACCGGGCAGGCGGCGCTCGACGGCGGCTTCCTTGACCGACGGGATGGACTCCAGGCGGTCCTTCACGGTGGCGATGTCCAGCGCCAGGATGGGGTCGCCGTGGCGGGCGCCCAGGGCCTGGACGATCTGTTCGGTGGAGGTGCGGGCGCGGCCCTTGATGGTGATCTCCTCGATGCGGAAGCCGGCCCGCGCGGTGGCGGCGAAGACGCTGTCCACGGCGGTGCGCGCCGTCCGCTGGGGCGCGCCGGAATGCCACAGCGCGGCGGCGCCGATCACCAGGGCGGTCACGGCGACGCCGCCCGAGGCCAGCTTCTGCAGCGGCGTCAGCTCGAAGCGCAGGCGGGGCGCCTTGCGCTTGGCCTTCTTCGGCTTGGGGTCCGAGGCGGCGCGGGCGTCGGCGCGGGGCTCGCCCTTGGCGCGGCGCGCGTTGCCGCCGGGCAGGCGGTCGTCGGGGGTGACGACGATGTCGGTCGGGCTCAGACGTCGCATGCGGCGTTCTCCACCATCCAGCGCACCAGGTCGGGGAAGGAGATCCCGGCATGGGCGGCGATTTCGGGGACCAGCGAGGTGGCGGTCATGCCCGGCTGGGTGTTGACCTCCAGCACATACAGCCGGGGGGACAGGCCGGGGCGGGTGTCGTCGTAGCGCAGGTCGGCGCGCGAGACGCCGCGGCAGCCGAGCACCTGGTGGGCCAGCAGGCCCAGGCGGCAGGCCTCGTCGTAATAGTCCCTGGGCAGCGGCGCCGGCACGATGTGGCGCGAGCCGCCCGGCGCGTACTTGGCCTCGTAGTCGTAGAAGCCCCGGTCCGAGGTGATCTCCAGCGCGCCGAGCACCCGGTCGCCCATGACGGCGACGGTGATCTCGCGCCCCGGGATGAACTGCTCGACCAGCACGGTGTCGCCCTCGAACGGCCACTCCTCCAGCGGCTTGCGGGTGTCGCCGTCCTTGATGATGTACACGCCGAAGGACGAGCCCTCGTTGAGCGGCTTGACCACGTAGGGCCGCCGCATGGGGTCGCCCTTGACCTCGCCCCGGCGCACCACCTTGCCCTCGGGGATGGGGATGCCGGCCGAGGCGAACATGCCGCGCGCGAAGGCCTTGTCCATGGCCGCCGCCGAGGCCAGCAGGCCGGAATGGGTGTAGGGGATGCCCAGCAGGTTCAGAACGCCCTGGACGCAGCCGTCCTCGCCGAAGCGGCCGTGCAGGGCGTTGAACACCACGTCGGGCTTGCTTGCGGCCACCTCGCGGGCCAGGGCGGCCGGGTCGCGCGAGACGTCGACCATGGACACCGTGAAGCCGGCTTCCTCCAGCGCGCGCGCTGCCGCGGCGCCGGACCGCAGCGACACCTCACGCTCGGCCGACGCGCCACCCAGAAGAACCGTCACCCGCCTGGTCATGCCCTGTCTCCATCCAAAGGAACGCCGATGCGGCGGATCTCCCAGCGGAGCTCGACGCCGGAGGTCTCCAACACCCGCCGCCGCACTTCCTCGCCCAGCGCCTCGATGTCGGCGGCGGTGGCGGTGCCGGTGTTGAGCAGGAAATTGCAGTGCTTCTCGCTGACCTGGGCGCCGCCGATGGCGAGGCCCCGGCAGCCGGCCTTGTCGATCAGCTCCCACGCCTTCGCTCCCGGGGGATTGGCGAAGGTCGAGCCGCCGGTGCGTACCCGGGTCGGCTGGCTGGCCTCGCGGGCGGCGCGGATATCGGCCATGCGGGCGGCGATCGCGGCCTTGTCGCCCGGGCGCGCCTGGAGCAAGGCGCCGGTGAAGATCCAGTCCTCGGCGACGCCGCAATGGCGGTAGGACAGGCCGAGCCGGTCAACGGGCAGCAGATGGCGGGTGCCGGCGCGGTCCAGCGCGGTGGCGGAGATGGTGACGTCCTTCATCTCGCCGCCGAAGGCGCCGGCGTTCATGCGCAGCGCGCCGCCGATGGTACCGGGTACCCCCGACAGGAACTCCAGGCCGGCCAGGTGGTGCTCCATGGCGGTCATGGCGACGGTGAGGTCCAGGGCGGCGGCGCCGCAGGACACGCGGTCGCCGTCCACCGCGACCTCGGCGAAGCCGCCGGCGAGGCGGACCACCAGGCCCGGCACGCCGCCATCGCGCACCAGCAGGTTCGAGCCGACCCCGATCACCAGCACCGGCACCTCGGGCGGCAGCGCCGCCAGCACGGCGGCCAGGTCGTCGGCGTCGGCGGGGCGGAAGAGCACCTCGGCCGGGCCGCCGACCCGGAACCAGGTCAGCCCGCCCAGCGGCGCGTCGCGGCTGATCCGCCCCCGCACGGGGGGCAGCCTGTCGGCCCAGTGGGTGGCGCGGGCGGCGGTCATCACGGCAGCGCCTCCAGCTCGGCCGGCAGGGCGTGCGCCCAGGCGGTGATGTTGCCGGCGCCCAGGCACACCACCATGTCGCCCGGCTTGGTCACCGAGCGCACCAGCGGCGCCAGCGAGGCGGCGTCGGGCAGGGCGACGACGTGGCGGTGGCCGTGTTCGCGCAGGCCGTTGACCAGGGCGTCCTTGTCGACGCCCTCGACCGGCTGCTCGCCGGCGGCGTAGACGTCGGCCACGATCACCGTGTCGGCATCATTGAAGCAGGTGCAGAACTCGCCGAACAGGCTGGCCAGGCGGGAGTAGCGGTGCGGCTGGACGACCGCCACCACCCCGCCCTTCGACGCGGCGCGGGCGGCCTTGAGCACGGCGGCGATCTCGACCGGATGGTGGCCGTAGTCGTCGATGACGGCCACGCCCTTGGCCTCGCCGGTCTTGGTGAAGCGGCGCTTGACCCCCGAGAACCCGCCCAGAGCCTTGCGCACGATGTCGTTGCGCAGTCCCAGCTCGTGGGCGACGCAGACGGCGGCCAGCGAGTTGAGCACGTTGTGCTCGCCGTACATGGGCAGGGCCAGGTCCTCGATGGTGCGGGTCTGGCCGGTGACGCGGTCGGTGATGACCACGTCGAAATGGGCGCCGCCGTTGAAGCGCAGGTTGGTGGCGCGCACCAATGCCTGCGGGCTGAAGCCGTAGGTGACGATCTTGCGGTCGGGCACGCGGGCGATCAGCGACTGGACCTCGGGATGGTCGATGCAGCAGGCGGCGAAGCCGTAGAACGGGATGTTCTCGACGAAGGTGCGGAAGGCGTCGCGCAACCGGTCGAACGACCCGTAGTGGTCCATGTGCTCGGGGTCGATGTTGGTCACCACCACGGCGGTCGACGGCAGCTTGGTGAAGGTGCCGTCGGACTCGTCGGCCTCCACC
>JBFMHS010000444.1:0-5516 GCA_040751765.1 Pseudomonadota bacterium
ATGCGCGTGCGGGGCTTTACCCAGGATGACGCCCACATCTTCTGCACCCCCGATCAGTTGGAGGAGGAGTGCAAGACGGTCGTCAGCCTGATCATGGACATCTACAAGGACTTCGGCTTCGAGAACGTCCGCATCAAGTTCTCGGACCGGCCCGAGAAGCGCATCGGGTCGGACGACGTGTGGGATTTTCTCGAGTCCTCGCTCAAGACCGCACTCGAGCACATGGGCTACGACTACACCCTCAATCCCGGGGAGGGCGCCTTCTACGGACCCAAGCTGGAATTCGTGCTGCGCGACGCCATCGGCCGCGACTGGCAGTGCGGCACGCTGCAGGTGGACATGAACCTGCCCGAGCGGTTCGACGTTTCCTATATCGGCGAAGACGGCCAGAAGCACCGGCCGGTGATGCTGCACCGGGCGCTGTTCGGCTCGCTGGAGCGCTTCACCGGCATCCTCATCGAGCACTATGCCGGCCGCTTCCCGCTGTGGCTGGCCCCGGTGCAGGCGGTGGTGGCGACCATCGTCTCGGATGCCGACGACTATGCGCGCGACGTCGCCGCCGCGTTGCGCCGCGCCGGCCTCAGGGTCGAGACCGACCTGCGCAACGAGAAGATCAACAAGAAGGTGGCCGAGCATTCCGCCGCCAAGGTGCCGGTCCTGCTGGTGGTCGGCCGCCGCGAGGCCGAGGAGCGTACGGTCGCCGTTCGTCGCCTGGGCCAGGCCAACCAAGAATTCCTTGCGCTTGACAAGGCAGTCGCTACACTCACCGACGAGGCGGCGCCTCCGGGTTGATCCCGGGGCGCCGTCGCCGAAACCGGGCCGGCCCACGGGGGAACGATGGGTGGCCCACAGCGAGTTCGAACCGAGGGAGAAGGTTACATAGCTAGGCCGCCGATGCAGACGCCGCCCAAGAACGACGGGCCGCGCGTCAACCGAGAGATCGATGTCCGCAGCATCCGCCTGGTGGGTGCCGACGGGGAAATGATCGGAGTCGTCAGCTTGCGCGAGGGGCTGGCCATGGCCGAGGAGGCCGGGCTGGATCTCGTCGAGGTTTCGCCGAACGCGGACCCGCCGGTCTGCAAGATTCTGGACTACGGAAAATTCAAGTACGAAGCCCAGAAGAAGAAGAACGAGGCGAAGAAGAAGCAGAAGGTGATCGAGGTCAAGGAGATCAAGCTCCGCCCGAACATCGACGACAATGACTACATGGTCAAGATGCGCAACATGCGCAAGTTCCTCGAGGAAGGCGACAAGGTCAAGGTGACCCTGCGCTTCCGCGGCCGCGAACTCGCCCACCAGGACCTGGGTATGAAGGTGCTGGAAAGGGTGAAGGCGGAGCTGGAGGAACTCGGCAAGGTCGAGCAGCATCCCAAGATGGAAGGCCGCCAGATGGTCATGGTGATCGCGCCGAAGTAATCTTCGGCGCGCGCCATTTCCGCCGCCAAAACCGGGTTGCGGAGCGCGCGCACTTGCGCTAGGTTGCGCGCCTCCCTACCGACCGGGGGAGTCAACGGCGCGGAGAGGTGCCAGAGCGGTCGAATGGGCCGGTCTCGAAAACCGGTGTGGGGGCAACTCCACCGTGGGTTCGAATCCCACCCTCTCCGCCAACTATCCAGGAAATCCGCCCCTTTGAGGGCGGTTTTTCGTTTCTAACCATACCGTCACCCATACTCGGAAGCCGGCTGCACGCGAACGAAAGCGAACGGGGATGACCGGCGATTACGCGCGCGCGTGAGGCGCCGCTGTATGTCGTCTCTCCTGCTGAAGCGGCAGCATATTCCGATAGCTTCAGAGAAGAACGCGATCCTACCCAGCCCCGAGTTGTTTCTCTCGGGCGGGATGGGGGTCGGTACAGCGGACGCGGAAGCTCGCCCCTCGGCCCCTAAAAACGCCGTCGCGACGGAACCGGAGGAACTGTGGGTGCGGGGCTATCCTGGTTCCGTCATTGGTAAGGGTAAGGTCGATGGTTCGATCCCATTCGGCGGCACCATTTTTCTCCTGAAATATCCGGACGTTGCAGAAGCCCGCTCCGAAAAGACGCGGGCTTTTCCGTTTCCGGGGAAGCGCTGGGGAAGCGCGAGGGAAAATCCCAGTGACCTGCCATGGGAACCTTCCTCCAGTTTGAAGCAGAGTCCGGCCCATCGAAAGGACGGACTTATGAAGCGCAGCAAGGTTCTCTGAGGAGCAGATCATCCTCATCCTGAAGGAGCAGGAGCCCGACGACAGCGACCTGCGCGACCGGCTGCGCGGCCTTGCTCAGCAGCGCCGCCGCTTCGGCTATCGGCGGCTGTTCATCCTGTTGCGGCGCGACGGCGAGCCGTCGGGCATCACCCGCATCTATCGGCTCTACCGCGAGGAAGGCTTGGCCGTCCGCAAGCGACGCAACCATCACCCGGCCGTCGGCAGCCGGACGCCGAGCGTGCTCAACATCGTAGACGATGTGACGCGGGAGTGTCTGGCCTCAGTGCCTGACACCTCGCTCTCCGGGCTGCGGGTGGTCCGCGAGCTGTCGGCGCCGGTCGCCCGGCGGGGCAAGCCGGGGATGATCGTTTCCGACAACGGCACCGAACTGACCTCCACGGCGGTGCTGAAATGGGCGCAGGATCATTGCATGCAATGGCACTGCATCGCGCCCGGCAAGCCCACGCAGAACGGTTACGTGGAGAGCTTCAACGGCCGGATGCGGGACGAGCTGCTCTACGAGACGGTGTTCACCAGCTTGCCGCAGGCCCGCGCCATCATCGCCGCCTGGATGGCCGACTACAACACCACCAGGCCGCACTCGGCCATCGGTTACCAAACACCAGCGGCTCACGCCGCCAATCTCAAGTCAATGGGGCCAGACGTAACCTCGGCCGAGGCTCTACTTTCAGCCGGATGAAAGTCCAGAGCAGCTCTCAGCCATCACCCCCGAGGGGATCCGCAAGCTGTCACAGCAGATGCGCGACCGCCTGCGCTCCGGCCCGCCCGACCTGCGGCAATCCTATATGCGGTTGTTACTGTCTTCGGTGGAGGTCGGCCCGGAAACCATCACGCTCCGCGGCTCCAACGCCGTCCTGGAGCGCCTCGCCGCCAGAGACGCGTCATCACGCGTCCGAGGTTCTCTCTTTTGCTCGGAAATGGCGTCCCGGAAGGGATTCGAACCCCTGACCTACGGTTTAGGAAACCGTTGCTCTATCCTGCTGAGCTACCGGGACGCGGTCCGGCCGAAGGCGGACGGGACTGGGTTATAGCATCATCCGCGGCGGGGAACAAACGGCTCGCACGGGGGATGGGGAGTGGCGAAATGCCTCTTGCGCGGGCGGCCGGGTTGGGCCATGGTCCGGCCCCCACGTTCAGGAGGAGGACCATGAGCGGCTTTCGCACCCATGACGGCCAGCATTCCGACCGCATGCCCATCAAACGGTCGCTGGAGGAGAAGAAGCGCCTGCTGGTGCAGCTCAAGGAGCAGCAGGCGGCGCTGAAGCCGTGGGTGGCCGCCGCCGTCAAGGAGTCGCTGGCGCGGCGCATCGCCGAGTTGGAGGCCGATCTGCGCGCCGCCGCGCGGCGCTAGGGCGGGGGCAAGCAACGCCAGGCCTGTTCCGCCTGAACGGGACATGGCCTAGCGGGCGAGGCGCGCCCGGCGCTATGATCCGGCCATGCCCGCCCTGTGCCGCGACTGCTGCGTCCCCTTCCGCTCCGGCCCCGACTGTCCCCGTTGCGGCTCGCGACGGGTGGTCGAGCATCCCGACCTGCTGGAGCTGTCCATCGCCCATGTGGATTGCGACGCCTTCTACGCCTCGGTGGAGAAACGCGACGACCCGTCGCTGGCCGACCGTCCGGTGATCGTCGGCCATCCCGGCGGCCGCGGCGTGGTGACCACCGCCTGCTACGTGGCCCGCCGCTTCGGGCCACGCTCGGCCATGCCCATGTACAAGGCGCTGGAACTCTGCCCCCAGGCGGTGGTCATCCCGCCCGACATGGCCAAATACAAGCGCGTCTCCGAGCAGATCCAGGCGCTGTTCCGGCGGGCGACCCCGCTGGTCGAGCCGGTCAGCCTGGACGAGGCCTATCTCGACCTGTCGCCGGCCGCCCGGCTGGTGGACAAGCCGGCGGCGGTGCTGCTGGCCCGGCTGGCCCGCGCCATCGAGCGCCGCGTCGGCATCACGGTGTCGGCGGGCCTGTCGTGCAACAAGTTCCTCGCCAAGATGGCGAGCGACCTCGACAAGCCGCGCGGCTTCTCGGTCATCGGCGGCGGCGAGGCGCGGGCGTTCCTGGCCCCGCGCCCGGTCACCGCCATCCACGGCATCGGCCCGGCCACCGCCGCCCGCCTGGCCGACATGGGGATCGCGACGGTGGCCCAGCTGCAGGCAATGGGCGAGGCCGAACTGGTTGCCCGCCTCGGCAGATGGGGGCGCGAGCTGGCCGGGCTGGTCCGCGGCGTCGATCCCCGGCCGGTCACCCCCGACCGCCCGGCCAAGAGCGTTTCCAACGAGACCACCTTCGGCCGCGACATCGCCGATCCCGCGCGCCTCGCCGCCGCGCTGGAGCCGTTGGCCGCAAAGGTGGCGGCGCGGCTGGAGCGCGCCGGCCTGGCTGGCACCACGGTGGTGCTGAAGCTGAAGACGGCCGATTTCCGGGTGCTGACCCGCAACCATCGGCTGGCCGATCCCACCCGCCGCGCCGACACCATCCTGCGCGCCGGCCTGGCGCTGCTGGAACGCGAGGCCGACGGCCGCGCCTTCCGCCTGATCGGGGTGGGAGTGGGAGAGCTGTGTGAGGGTACCCGCGCCGACCCGCCGGGGCTGTTCGACGCATGACGCCTGTGCGCATCGCGGCAAGCACTCGACAAGGCCGGTGCGGGCGGATTACACCTACCGGAAGGATATTTGCGAGGACCTTGGGATGAGCGGGTTTGTAGAGTTACCCATGCGGGCGGGCCGTGCCGCCCTGGTGCCATGAGCCTGTTCGGGCGGCGCTCGCGCGGGGCCGAGGTGGCCCCCGGCGATATCTTCCGCAAGGCAGGCACCTATGGCGGCGACTGGGTGGTCGAGCGGGTGTTCGACTATCCCGACATCCCCCGCCACGTGCGCCTGGTCGAGCGTAACGGCGCGCGCGCCATGACGGTGGCGGCATCCATGCTGTTCGACCTGGACTGCTTCACGCCGCTGGCACACGGCATCGGCCTGGACGAGCATAAATAGGGGACGCGGGCAGTGCCCCCGCCCCCCTCCTGCTAGGGCAGCACGATCTCGACGCGACGGTTGCGGGGCTCGCGCATGCCGTCCTTGGTCTCCACCAGCGGGTCCTTTTCGCCCTTGGCCACCACCGAGATGGCCGCCGGGTCGACGCCCAGGCGGACCAGCGCGTCCTTGACCGCGTTGGCCCGGGCCATGGACAGCTTCATGTTGAAGCCTTCCGTGCCCGAGCGGTCGGCGTGGCCGGTCAGGTCCAGGCGCGACTTCGCCCCGGCCTTGGCGGCCACCGCCGCCTTCTCGATCTCGATCTGCCCGGCTGGGGTGATGGCGGCACTGTTC
>JBFMHS010000445.1:0-17701 GCA_040751765.1 Pseudomonadota bacterium
AGGCGGCGCCCGGCGCCTGAAGGCCCCCCAAAATGACGACGGCCGGCGCGAGGGGGGCGCGCCGGCCGTCCGGACCCGTCCGCCGGCGGACAAGATGGGGGCAATCCGGCCGGCGGCACCCTAAGGGGCCTGATGGTCCTATCAAGCGCCGTGAATGTGGCGAATTTATGGGGAATTGCCACGATCCCGGTCATCCCGTGGCGGGTGGGCGGGTGGCGACCTACCCGCCCGAACGGATAGTAAGGCTGGACTCGCGGAGAAAATTATGGTGTAAGCGCACGCGCACCCGCCACTATGGCCCTCTTCAACTCGACCAAGCGGAGGATGACCCGTGCTTGAAGCCTATCGCCAGCATGTCGCCGAGCGTGCCTCTCTCGGGATTCCCCCGCTGCCCCTGTCCGCCCAGCAGACCGAGGAGCTGGTCGGCCTGCTGAAGGCGCCGCCGCAGGGCGAGGAAGGCTTCCTGGTCGAGCTGCTGACCCACCGGGTGCCGGCCGGCGTCGATGACGCCGCCAAGGTCAAGGCCGACTTCCTGGCCGCCGTCGCGACCGGCGAGCAGCCCTGCGCCCTGATCTCGAAGGTCAAGGCCACCGAGTTGCTGGGCACCATGCTGGGCGGCTTCAACATCGTGCCGCTGATCCATCTGCTCAAGGACGCCGAATGCGGCGCCGCCGCCGCCGAGGGCCTGAAGAAGACCCTGTTGGTGTTCGACTACTTCCACGACGTCAACCAGCTGGCCGATGCCGGCAACGCCAACGCCCAGGCGGTGCTGCAGTCGTGGGCCGAGGCCGAGTGGTTCACCTCGCGCCCGGCGGTGCCGGAAAGCCTGACCGTGACCGTGTTCAAGGTCACCGGCGAGACCAACACCGACGACCTGTCGCCGGCCCCCGACGCCTGGAGCCGTCCCGACATCCCGCTGCACGCGCTGGCCATGCTCAAGAACCCGCGCCCGGGCATCGAGCCCGAGGAGCCGGGCGTGCGCGGCCCCGTGAAGCAGATCGAGGCGCTGAAGGCCAAGGGCAACCTGGTGGCCTATGTGGGCGACGTGGTCGGCACCGGCTCGTCGCGCAAGTCGGCCACCAACTCGGTGCTGTGGTTCACCGGCGAGGACATCCCCTACGTCCCCAACAAGCGCTTCGGCGGCGTCTGCCTGGGCACCAAGATCGCCCCCATCTTCTACAACACCATGGAAGACGCCGGCGCCCTGCCCATCGAGCTGGACGTCAACCAGATGGACATGGGCGACGTGGTCGAGCTGCGGCCCTACGAGGGCAAGGCGCTCAAGGACGGCAAGGTCATCGCCGAGTTCACCGTCAAGTCCGAAGTGATCTTCGACGAGGTCCGCGCCGGCGGCCGCATCCCGCTGATCATCGGCCGGGGCCTCACCGCCAAGGCCCGCGAGGCCCTGGGCCTGCCCCCCAGCACCCTGTTCCGCCAGCCGGCCACCCCGGCCGACACCGGCAAGGGCTTTTCGCTGGCCCAGAAGATGGTCGGCCGCGCCTGTGGCCTGCCCGAGGGCAAGGGCGTGCGCCCCGGGACCTATTGCGAGCCGCGCATGACCACCGTGGGCAGCCAGGACACCACCGGCCCGATGACCCGCGACGAGCTGAAGGACCTGGCCTGCCTGGGCTTCTCGGCCGACCTGGTGATGCAGAGCTTCTGCCACACCGCAGCCTATCCCAAGCTGGTCGACGTCAAGACCCACAAGGAACTGCCGGCCTTCATCTCCACCCGTGGCGGCGTGGCGTTGCGCCCCGGCGATGGCGTCATCCATTCCTGGCTGAACCGCCTGCTGCTGCCCGACACCGTCGGCACCGGCGGCGATTCCCACACCCGCTTCCCCATCGGCATCTCGTTCCCGGCCGGCTCGGGCCTGGTGGCCTTCGCCGCCGCCACCGGCGTCATGCCGCTGGACATGCCGGAATCGGTGCTGGTCCGCTTCAAGGGCCAGATGCAGCCGGGCGTGACGCTTCGCGACCTGGTCAACGCCATCCCGCTCTACGCCATCCGCCAGGGCCTGCTGACCGTCGAGAAGAAGGGCAAGAAGAACGTCTTCTCCGGCCGCATCCTCGAGATCGAGGGTCTGCCGGACCTCAAGGTGGAGCAGGCCTTCGAGCTGTCCGACGCCTCGGCCGAGCGGTCGGCGGCGGCCTGCACGGTGCGCCTGAACAAGGAGCCGATCATCGAGTACATGACCTCGAACATCGTGCTCATGAAATGGATGATCGCCAACGGCTACGAGGACAGGCGCACCCTGGAGCGCCGCATCAAGGCCATGGAGGCGTGGATCGCGAACCCTGCGCTTCTGGCCCCCGACGCCGACGCCGACTACGCGGCGGTGATCGAGATCGACCTGGCCGACATCAAGGAACCCATCGTCGCCTGCCCGAACGATCCCGACGACGTCAAGCTGCTGTCCGAGGTCGCCGGCGACACCATCGACGAGGTGTTCATCGGCTCGTGCATGACCAATATCGGCCACTTCCGCGCCGCCGGTAAGGTCCTGGACGGCAAGACCGACATCCCGACTCGCCTGTGGATCGCGCCGCCCACCAAGATGGATGCCATGATCCTCAACGAGGAAGGCTACTACTCCATCCTCGGCAAGTCCGGCGCCCGCATGGAGATGCCCGGTTGCTCGCTGTGCATGGGCAACCAGGCCCAGATCCGCAAGGGCAGCACCGCCATGTCCACCAGCACCCGCAACTTCCCCAACCGCCTGGGCATCGACACCCGCGTCTATCTGGGCTCGGCCGAGCTGGCCGCCGTTTGCGCCCTGCTGGGTCGCATCCCCACGGTGGCGGAGTACCTGGAGCAGGTGCAGGTGGTCAACGCCAAGGCCGCCGACATCTACCGCTACATGAACTTCGACCAGATCCCCGAGTTCCGCGAGGTGGCGGACACGGTGGCGGTGTAGCCAACACGATCAATAAGAAGAGCGCTCAAACTCGAACCCCCGCCGGGACGCCGGCGGGGGTTTTGTTTGGGCTAGACGAGGCGCGGCCCGTCCCCTTGCGCCCCCGGCGGGGTGATCAAGTATTCCGCCTGCGGATCGTGCGCGCCGTACCGCCGCTTGGCCGCCGTGCGCGAGCTCACCGCGTAGCAGTAGGTGCAGCCGTGGGGGCAGGTGTCATAGTCGCCGATGTCGCGGGATTCGAAGCAGTCGCAGCCGGGGCGGTTGCCCTTGCGGCGGGCGGTGATGACGCGCGGGGTGCCCCAGGCGCGGGCCACATCCTCCAGCCGGTGGGCGTCGACGCAGGCGGCAGGTTTCGTTCCGCACACGGTATAATCGGGCTGCGAGCACACGGTCAGCGCCATTCGCCGTACCCGCGCCAGTTCGGACAGGCGGTCGGCCAGCCGCCGCTTGTCCTCGGCCGGCGGGTCGGTCCAGCTGAAGTGGTGGGCGCGGGTGGCGGCGGCCAGGTTGCGTTCGGTCTTGCGGTAAAGGGTGGCGAAGGAGATCACCGCCTCGTCCACCGCCCCCGTCAGCGCCTCCGCCAGGCGGTCGAAGCTCTCCAGGTGGAAGTCGGCCGGGGTCAGCGAGGTGACCAGGATGGGGTCGTAGCGCCATACCACCGCTCGGGGGCCGAATTCCTCGGCCAGCGCCCGGATGTCCTCCACGGCGCGGGCGGGGTCGATCACCGAGGACTCCAGGGCGCGGGGATAGCCGGTGACGGTATAGGTCACCATGAACGGGATGCCCACCCGCCGCACCTCGCGCAGCGCCTCGCGGAACGGCCGGGCATTGCGGGTCCAGAACACGAAGCCGTCGACGCCCTGGCGCAGGGCCACGGTGGACGGCGTGCCACCATAGGGGTTGACCACCTTGGCGTAGCCGGCGCGGAAGCGGTTCAAGAACCACTCGCCGTAGAAGGCCGGGATGTCGGTGCGGTAGCTGGCGGAGACGATCACACGACCATGCTACGGCGTCTGTTCCGCCATCGCAATCGTCTGCCGCCGCACGGCGGCGGCGCGACCCTTGCCGGTGCCCAGGCGGGCGTGGTCGAAGCGCAGCAGGCCGTTCTTGCGGATCAGCGCCCGAATGGCGTCCACATAGGCGGGGCCGCGCTCGGAATAGGCGGTCAGCGCCCCGGCCAGGGTATGGCCGTCGGGGAAGGCGCCGCGCGCCCGGGCGGCGGCACGCAGACGGCGCAACGGCTCGTAGGCGCGGTGGGTGTTGAGGTTGTGGACATAGGCCCGCACCGCCTCGTGCAGGGTGGCGAACTGGGCCAGCCGGCGGCTGGCATCGCCGGCGGCGGCGAGGCCGCCGTCGCCGGTGGTGTAGTGGCCGAACAGGTTGTTGGCCTCGAGGGTGAAGCGCGAAGTGCCCCAGCCGGATTCCTCGGCGGCCTGGGCCAGCGCCAGTGAGGCCGGCACCACGTCGACCCGCTTGAGCAGCTCGGCCGGCGACGCGCCTTCGGCGCCGTAGCGGACGGCGATCTCGGCCAACCAGTCAAACTCGTCGGCGGTGATGTATTGGCCCTTGGCGCGCTTGCGGGCGATGGCCTCCAGCCGGCGGCGGTCGGCCGCCACCGCTTCGTTGACCACCAGCACCAGCGGCAGCATGACCCGCAGGAACACACGCTTCTTGGTGTCGACCGCCGGCACCTCCGACAGGTCGCCGGGCACCGAGGCCAGGAACACCGGCGGCACCTCATGGCCGCCGGCGACCTTGTCGAGCCGGTAGCCCATGCGCGAGAAGGCTTCGTCCAGGCGTGCCGCCGAGGCGATCTCGTCGCCGGACAGCCCGGTCTCCAGCCCCACCGGGGCGCCGCCGAGATAGCGCGACAGCGGCGACATGCCGCCCACCAGCACCACGCCGTAGAGCCCCAGGACCGCCGCCACGATGGCCGCGAGGCTGAGGGAGGAAAACGCGCGCTGGCGCAGGGGGGACTTCGCCATGCCGGACCCGTGCGTGGTTGAAGGGTACGGCACCATATAGAAGCACGAACGGCGCCCGCAACCCTTTCGGGGTGGGGCGCCGCGATCGCGGGACTTACTGGACGGCCTGGACCGCCACCACTTCCGGCACGTAGTACTTCAGCATGTTCTCGATGCCGTGCTTCAGCGTGGCGGTCGAGCTGGGGCAGCCCGAGCAGGCGCCCTGCATGTGCAGGTAGACGACGCCGTCCTCGAAGCCGCGGAAGATGATGTCGCCGCCGTCCTGGGCCACCGCCGGGCGGACGCGGGTGTCGAGCAGCTCCTTGATCTGGCGCACCACCTCGGAGTCGGCCTCGCCGCCTTCGGCCGGGCCCTCGCCGGTGACCACCGGGTCACCCGAGGAGTAGTGATCCATGATGGCGGCCAGGACCTGGGTCTTCAGCACCGACCAGTCGGCGCCGTCGGCCTTGGCCACGCTGATGAAGTCGCCGCCCAGGAACACGCCGGCCACGCCATCGATGCCGAAGATGCGAGTGGCGAGCGGAGACCGGCGGGCGGAATCGCGGCTGGTGAAGTCGGCGGTGCCGGAGCCCATGACGTCGCGGCCGGGCAGGAACTTCAGCGTGGAGGGATTGGGGGTCGGTTCGGTCTGGATGAACATGGGCATTCCTCTGGTGAGCGGGCGGCGGTCCGAAAGAGGTAAATGGCGCGGGCCGCCCCGCGAGTCAAGGTAGAAACCCGACCGCCAGGCTCAGGTGATGGCGGCGATCTGCTCGTCGCTCAGCGAGCCCGGGACGATGGTCACCGGCACCCTGAGCCGGCCGACGAATTTGCCGGTCAGCGCCGAGACCAGCGGCCCCGGCCCGCCGGCGCCGGGTGCGGCGCCCAGCACCAGGATCGAGATGGTCGGTTCCTCGTCGATGAGCCTGAGCAGCTCGTCGCGGGGCTGGCCCTCGCGGACATAAAGGACGGGCAGATGCCCGGAGCATTCGTTGACCTCGGCGGCCAGCCGGTGAAGAAGGTCTTCGGCGTCCTGGCGGGCCTCGGCCCGCATCAGGTCGCCGATGGCGGCGAAGTGCTGGAACTCGGCCGGCTCGACCACCCTCAGCAACGCCACCTGGCCGCCGCTGTTGCGCGCCCTCAGGCAAGCGAAGCGCAGCGCCGCCCGCATCTCCTCGGACTCGTCGACCACCACCAGGAAGACGCGATGCTCGGCGGGCATGTGGCCTCCCTAGCCCTTGCGGAACGCCACCGCCACGATCCAACCGGTGCCGGCGGCCAGCGCGACCGCCATGATACCGTACAGTGCCGCGTGGCGGTGGGCGAAATCGTGGACATCCGCCCCCAGGCCGATCTGCGACACCACCAGCGGGGTGGTCCGGGTGTCCACCACCGCGCCGTCGCGCAGCAGGAACACCTCGACCGAATAGGTGCCCACCGGCACGTTGGCCGGGAACCGGACGTCGGTGCGGAACAGGCGTCGCCCCATCAGGCCGATCCCGGCCACCTCGCGCCCGTACAGGCCGCGCCGTCGCTGGAGCCTGACCACGGCCTCGCGGGTGGGCCCGCCGACGCCGAGGTCCAGATGCCCGACGCCGATGGCGTGGCGCTCCAGCACCGCCGGTGGCGCGATCTCGTCCAGCGGCCGGGTGGCGGCCACGTGATAGAAGGACGGCGCCGCCACCCGCGTGCTGTCGGCATTGACCCAGATTCCCGCCTGGCGGGCCTTGCGGCGCAGGGTCATCACCCGGGTCGGGCCGCGCACCACCACCACCACGTCGCCCTCGCCCTCGACGGCACCGAACAGCAACAGGTCGGTGCCGGCGAAGCCGGTGGTGATGGCCACAAGATGGCGGGACAGATCGGCCACCAGGGGCTCGGCACCCAAGGGCTCGACGCCCGGGGGCTGGTTGGCGGGGGCGGGAAGCGCCGGCAGGAGCGCCAGCGCCAGCAGCAGCGGGCGAAGGACGGCCATGCCCGCCATATGGGCGCGGCGCGTCCGCGGATCAGCGAGGGGGAAGGATTACTTCGCCAGGGCGTCCAACAGCCGGAGCACCCGGTCGCGGGCGCGCAGCAGGTGGAACCCCTGGCCGGCGGGATGGGCGGGCAACAGGGCGGAGTCGGCGGCGCCGTTGACCACCACCGGCGGGTCGAGCAAGGCCGCCGTCGCCAGGGCCTCCAGCATCTCGCGCCAGGCGCCGCCCAGCTCGCGCTCGGACAGCAGCTGGGCGTGGTCCCATCCCAATTCACGCAGGATCAGGCGATGGGCGTAGAGGCGGCCCTTGGTGGCGTGAAACAGGTCGTCGGCGCCGCCGTCCAGCACCCCGCCCTCGGCGACCATCCGCTCGGTCGCCAGGGCGGCGGCACCCAGATCGTCGGCGACGGCGCCCAGCACCGCCCGCACCAGGCCGGGGCCACGGTCGAGCACCGCGTCGCCGCCGGCCAGACGGGCGTTGTAGCCGTCGAGCCAACGGGTGGCGAGGCGATACTGCTTCTCGGCCGAGGCGGTGGGCGCCCACGAGGTCGAGGGGTCGAACATCCACACGGTGCCGGGATACTTGAACAGGCCCGCCGCCTTCTCCAGGTCGCGGTCGCCCCCGGCAGCCATTACGGATACGAAACGGGAAACGGCGGCGACGATGCCCTGCTGGTAGCTGGGCATGTCGTCCAGCGCCCAGCTGGGCTGGAAAAAGGGATCGTTGGCGGTCCAGCGGTGGGTGTCCACCTCGCGCCGCACCAGCAGCGCGGCCACCGCGACGGCGCGGCTCTGGCCGGCCTGGACCGAACCGGCCGGCGGCGCGAACTCCGGGTCGTCGTCGATCTCGTGCATCACCAGCATGCCGACCGGGTAGTAGAGCAGGATCAGCGCGGCGGCGAGCGGGGCCAGCCACCACCAGCTGGGGCGGAAGCGGGCGCGCGGCGTCTCGGTCTGGGAGGGCGGGCTGAGCTCGGTCATGGGTCCGATCGGCGGCAAGGGGTGCTGGATGCTTACCCCGTCACGGCGCGCCCGGGCAAGCGCGCCGGACGGCAGGGGTCAGGGGCGCAGGAACCCCACGATGTCATAGACCTCGCGGATGATGGGTTCAGCGATGGCGTTGGCGCGCTCGGCACCCTTCTTCAGCACCGCGTCGATATGGGCGGGGTCGTCCATCAGCCGCTTCATCTCGGCGTTGATGGGCGACAGCACCGCCACCGCCAGGTCGACCAGCTCCTGCTTGAACTCCGAGAACTGGCGGCCGGCGAACTGGTGCATCACCTCGGCCTTGTCCTTGTCGGAGAGCGCGGCATAGATGCCGATCAGGTTCGAGGCCTCGGGCCGCTCGTCTAGGGCGCCCATGGTGTCGGGCAGCGGGTGGGGATCGGTCTTGGCCTTGCGCACCTTGAGTGCGATGGTGTCGGCGTCGTCGGTCATGTTGATGCGGGAATAATCCGACTCGTCGGACTTCGACATCTTCTTGGTGCCGTCGCGCAAGCTCATCACCCGGGTGGCGGCGCCGAAGATCAGCGGCTCGGGCTGGGGGAAGAAGTCGACGCCATAGTCGCTGTTGAACTTCTGGGCGGTGTCGCGGGCCAGCTCCAGGTGCTGCTTCTGGTCCTCGCCGACGGGCACGTGGGTGGCCTTGTAGGCCAGGATGTCGGCGCTCATCAGGTTTGGATAGGCGTAGAGGCCGACCGAGGCGTTCTCCTTGTGCTTGCCCGCCTTCTCCTTGAACTGGGTCATCCGGTTCAGCCAGCCGATGCGGGCGACGCAGTTGAACACCCAGGCCAGCTGGGCGTGCGCCGGCACCGTGGACTGGTTGAACACGATGTGCCTGTCCGCGTCGACGCCGGCGGCGATCATGCCGGCCGCCACTTCGCGGGTGTTGCGGGTCAGCTCCTTGGGGTCCTGCCACACGGTGATGGCGTGCATGTCGACCATGCAGAAGATGCACTCGAAATCGTTCTGGAGCCGGACCCAATTGCGGATGGCGCCCAGGTAGTTGCCGAGATGGAGGTTTCCGGTCGGCTGGACGCCGGAGAAGATGCGGCTCATTCGAATGCTCCCGGTGTGGACCCGTGGTGAAGAAAAAGTGCGTCAGCTATGCCGAAGCGGGGCGGGCTGTCAAGCTTGCCGCCGACGCATCATCTTGCGGATCTCGGCCAGCCGCGCGGCGCCCAGCAACTGGGCGGCGAGGAAGAAACTGGCCAGCCCCGCCGCCACCAGCCCGACCAGCACCGCCAGCGCCATCAGCTGGCCGTCGGCATAGGGCCGGGAATAATGCTCGGCGGCGGCCAGCACCGCGCCCATCAGCAGCGCCGCCAGCAGGATGCGCGGCGCCCGCGACTTCAGGCGGCGGTCGACGGCGAAGAACCCGCGCTTCCTGAGGATCCAGGCCAGGACGGCGGCGTTGAACCACGCCGCCAGGGCGGTCGCCAGCGCCATGCCCACATGGCCCAGCGGCACCACCAGGGCCAGGTTGAGGACGATGTTCAGCCCCACGGCGGCCCCCGCCACCTGGACCGGCGTGCGGGTGTCCTCGCGGGCGAAGAAGCCCGGGGCGATCACCTTGATCAGCACATAGGCGGGCAGGCCGGCGGCGAAGGCCACCAGCGCCGCCGCCGTCGCCTCGGTCTCGGCGGGGCCGAAGCTGCCGCGCTGGAACAGCACCCGGATAACCGGCTCGGCGATGGTCATCAGCGCCGCCGCCGCCGGCAGGGTCAGCAGCAGCGCGAATTCCAAGGCGCGGTTCTGGCTCTCGCGCGCCGCGTCCGTCTCGCCCGACTTGATCTGGCGCGCCAGCAGCGGCAGCAGGGCGGTGCCGATGGCGACCCCGACCACCCCCAGCGGCAACTGGTTCACCCGGTCGGCGTAGTTGAGGTAGCTGACGGCGCCGTTGGCCACCGTCGAGGCGATCATGGTGTTGATCAGGATGTTGACCTGATAGACGCCCGCCCCCAGCGCGCCGGGGACGATGCGCTTGCCCAGCAGCTTGACCTCGGGAGTCAGCCGGGGCAGGCGCGGGCGCAGCGGCATGCCGGCGGCGCGGACGCTGAAGGCCAGCCAGGCGAACTGGACCACTCCGGCGGCGAAGGTCCCCCAGGCCAGGGCATGGCCGGGGGTCTCGGTGTGGGGGGCCAGCGCCCACAGCCCGGCCATGGCGGTGAGGTTGAGCAGCACCGGCGTGCCGGCGGCGGCGGCGAAGCGCCCAAGTGAATTGAGCACGCCGGCCTGCAACGCCGTCAGCGAGATGAACAGCAGATAGGGAAAACAGATGCGGCTGAGTTCGGTGGCCAGCTCCAGCTTGCCCGGCACGTCGGCGAAACCCGGCGCCAGCCCGTAGACCGCCCAGGGCATCGCCAGTTCCATCACCGCAACGAACGCCGCCAGCACCAGCGTCATCACCGCCAGCGCCCGCTCGGCGAAGGACCGCGCCTCGGCCTCGCCCTCGGCGGTCAGCTTGCCGGCGAACAGCGGCACGAAGGCGGCGTTGAAGGCGCCCTCGGCGAACAGCGACCGGAACAAGTTGGGGAAGCGGAAGGCCACGAAGAAGGCATCGGCGATGGCGCCGGCCCCCATGTAGTTGGCGATCATCATCTCGCGCGCGAGCCCGGTGACCCGCGACAGCATGGTGAAGCCACCGACGGTGGCGATGGAGCGGAACAGGCTCATGGAGGATGGATGTACAGCAAAAGAAGTTAATTCACCACGAAGAGCACGACGCCCCCCGTGGTGAAACTACTCCGCCGCCTTGGCCGGCGGCGCCGGGTCGGCCAGGGCCTTGGCCAGCTCCTCGCGCACCTGGTCCAGCTTGCGGTCGTGGGTGACCTTGAGGCCGAAGACGTCCTTAACGTAGAAAACGTCGACCACTCGCTCGCCGTAGGTGGAAATGTGCGCCGAGCTGATCTGCAGCCCCAGCCCGGTCATGGCGGCGGTGACGTCATAGAGCAGGCCGGGGCGGTCGCGGCCGTTGACCTCGATCAGGGTATGGGTGGCCGAGGCCTTGTTGTCGACGATGACCCTCGGCGGCACCTTGAAGACGTGGGTGCGGGCAGGCAGCTTTGAGCGGCGCGCCGCCAGCTCGCGGTCCACCCGCATGCGGCCCGACAGCACCTGTTCGATGGCCGTCGCCAGTTTGGCCAGCTTGGGCGGGCTGTCGAAGGCGCCGCCGTCGGATTCCTGGACCCAGAAGGTGTCCAGCGCCATGCCGTTGGCCAGGGTCACGATCTTGGCGTCGACGATGTTGGCGCCGGACACCGCCATGGCGCCGGCGATCTGCGAGAACAGGCCGGGATGGTCGCCGGTGTAGACGGTTATTTCTGTTACGGAACGTTTTGCGTCGACCCGGCTGTCCACGGTCAGCGGCGCCCCTGTCGCCTCGGCCTCGCGCACCAGGCGGGCGTGGCGGAGATGGGTGGCGGTGTCGAAGCTGGTCCAGTAGGTGGGGTAGCCGCGCGCCATGTGGGCGTCCACCTCGGCCCCGGGCCAGCCGGCGGCGGCCAGTTCGGCGCGCAGCGCCTCCTGGGCTCCCTGGACGCGGGACTCGCGGGCCTGGACCATGCCGCCCAGCATGGTCTCCTCGGCGCGCAGATAGAGTTCCCGTAGCAGGCCGGCCTTCCAGCCGTTCCACACGGTGGGCCCGACGGCGCGGATGTCGGCCACGGTCAGGCACAGCAGCAGGCGCAGCCGCTCCGGGCTCTGCACCAGGGCCACGAAGTCGGTGATGGTCTTGGGATCGTCGATGTCGCGCTTGAAGGCGATGCGGCTCATGGTCAGGTGCTGGCGCACCAGCCAGGCCACCGTTTCGGTCTCCGCGTCGGTGAGGCCGAAGCGCGGTCCCAGCTTCAGCGCCACCTCGGCGCCCAGCTCGGAATGGTCGCCGTTGCGGCCCTTGGCGATGTCGTGCAGGAACACCGACAGGTACAGCACGGCGCGGCTGTCCACCTTGTGGACGATGGCGCTGGCGACCGGGGCCTCCTCCTTCAATTCGCCGCGCTCGATGGCGTGCAGGATGCCGATGGCCCGCAGCGTGTGCTCGTCGACGGTGTAGACGTGATACATGTCGTACTGCATCTGGGCGACGACGCGGCCGAAATCGGGCACGAAGCGGCCCAGCACCCCGGCTTCGTTCATGTGCCTGAGCGCCACCTCGGGATTCTTCCGGCTGGCCAGCATGGACATGAACAGGCGGTTGGCCTCGGGGTCCTCGCGCATGCGGGTGTCGATGCGCTTGAGATTGCGGTGGACCAGGTCCAGGGCGCGGGGATGGATGTCCACCTCGTTTTCCAGCGCGGCGTGGAACAGGCGGATCATCGCCACCGGATCCTTGGCGAACTGGTCGTCCGCGGCCACCGTCAGGCGGTCGCCGTCGAGCGCGAAGCCCTCGATGCTCGAGCGCTTGAGGAACAGCAGCCGCCCCAGCCGCAGCTTGGGCTTGCGCTTCTGCTGCTCCTCGGCGACGGCGCAGAACAGTCGCGTCAGATCGCCCACGTCCTTGGCGACCAGGAAGAAGTGTTTCATGAACCGTTCGACCCCCCGCGAGCCGGCACGGTCGCCATAGCCCATGCGCCGGGCGATCTCGGGCTGGACGTCGAAGGTCAGGCGGTCCTCGGGGCGGCCGGTGAGGTAGTGCAGGTGGCAACGCACCGTCCACAGGAAGGCCTGGGCCTTGGCGAAGCGGTTGGCCGCCTCGCGCGAGATCAGTCCCATGTCCACCAGCTCGGCCACCTCGCGCACCCGGTACAGGTATTTGGCCAGCCAGTACAGGGTGTGCAGGTCGCGCAGGCCGCCCTTGCCCTCCTTGACGTTGGGCTCCAGCACGTAGCGGGTGTCGCCCATCTGGCCGTGGCGGGAGTCGCGCTCACCCAGCTTGGCCTCGACGAACTCCTCGGCGGTGCCGGCGATGATTTCGTTGCGGAAACGGGTCTGCAGGTCGAAGAACAGCCCCTGGTCGCCCCACAGCCAGCGCATTTCCAGCAGCGCGGTGCGGATGGTGAGGTCGGCCTTGCCCTGCCGGATGCATTCATCGGCCGAACGGGTGGAGTGGCCCACCTTCAGCCCCATGTCCCACAGCATGTAGAGCAGATACTCGACCACCTGTTCGTGCCAGGGGGTGCGCTTGTAGGGGGTGAGGAACAGCAGGTCGATGTCGGACTGCGGGCTGAGTTCGCCGCGCCCGTAGCCGCCCACCGCCACTAGGCTCATGGCTTCACCGGCGGTGCGCACCGCCTGCGGGAATTCGTGCTCGGCGGCGAAGTCGTGGACGGTGCGGATCAGCTGATCGATGAGGAAGCAGTTCTCGCGGACCGTCTGGGCGCCGTCGCCATGGGCGTCGAAGCGGCGCTGGACCTCGGTGCGGCCGGCGGCCAGCGCCTCCTTGAAGGTCTCCAGCACCTTGGCGCGGCGCTTGTGGCGGGGCAGGTCGGAGGCGGCGACCTCCGCCAGGCGCAGGGTGAGGGTGCGGCGGTCGATGATGGCGCGCTGGTCGCGGATCTTGCTCATGGCCCCCGATTATAGGCCGGCCACCGGCCGGTTCCACTGGTTTACGCGCTGCACAATCGGCGGGCAGTGGTGCCCACCCAGGCGGCATTGGCGGGCCTTCTCACGGGCGCCCATCTGTGGTCATCTGTAGCCCCGACATCCCCGCGACATGGTTGGATCGATGCCTCCCAGGAAGAATCCCCTCAAACTCAACCCGCTCCAGCTCAAGACCCTGACCCTGTTCCAGGAGCTGGCGCGCCATCCCGAGACCTCGCACCGGCTGGAGACAGGCGAGGTGGTGCTCAACACCCTGCCCCACGCCCACGGCGACCACTTCCATATCGGCCGGCGGGTGGTGATGTCCAAGGACGCCACCGGCCTGACCAACCAGGCGGTGTGGGTGGTGCTGGAGCGCAAGGGGCTGATCAGGGGCACCTTCCCCCATGCGCTGACCCTGACCCAGGCCGGGCTGGACTACGATACCGGCATCGCCGACCAGATCCTCCACGGCTCCGATCACTGACGATGCCCTACGCGGTCAAGGAAATCTTCGCCACCCTTCAGGGCGAGGGCACCCAGGCCGGGCGCGCCGCCGTGTTCCTGCGCTTCGCCGGCTGCAACCTGTGGAGCGGCCGCGAGGAGGACCGTGCCGCGGCGGCGTGCCGGTTCTGCGACACCGATTTCGTTGGCGGAACGAAATATCCCGATGCTCTTGCGCTGGTTGGGGCCGTCGAGGCGGCGTGGCCGGCTGGAGCCGATGGCCGCTTCGTGGTGGTCACCGGCGGCGAACCGGGGTTGCAACTGGACGACGCCCTGGTCCACGCGCTGCACGAGCGCGGCTTCGAGGTGGCGGTGGAGACCAACGGCACCGTGCCGTTGCCGGTGGGACTCGACTGGGTCTGCGTCAGCCCCAAGGCCGGCACCACGTTGGCGGTCACCGTCGGCCACGAGCTGAAGTTGATCCATCCCCAGCCGGGGCTGGACCCGGCCGCATTCGAGGGCATGAACTTCCGCCACTGGTACCTCCAGCCCATGGACGGCCCCGACCGCGACGCCAATACCCAGTCGGCGGTGCGCTATTGCTTGACGCATCCGCGCTGGCGGCTCAGTTTGCAGACCCATAAGCTGATCGGCATTCCCTGAGACCACAATGACGGCGCCCTTTCGCGTTTCCCGCCGCATCGAGATCGATGCCGGCCACCGGATCATGACCCACGGGTCCAAGTGCCGGCACATCCACGGCCACCGCTACGCCGTCGAGGCGGTGTGCGAGGCCGCCGACCTGCATCACGACGGCGAGCAAACCGACATGGTGGTGGATTTCGGCTTCCTCAAGGAAGAGATGCTGAAGGCCATCGACGCCCCCTGCGACCACGGCTTCATCGCCGCCGCCGCCGACACCGAGCTGCTGCTGATGTTCGCGCCACCGGAGGGCGACCCGCTGGCCTGGGTGCTGGCCCTGCGTTCGGCGGTGGCCCGCGACGGCTCGGCCACCACCACCGAGACTCGCCTGGGTACCAAGCTGACCGTGGTGCCGTTCCAGCCCACCGCCGAATGCCTGGCCAAGTTCTGGTTCGAGAAACTGGCCGAACCGGTGCGCCATCGTTCGGCCGGCACCGCCCGCCTGGTCCTGGTCCGCGTCCACGAGACCCCCAACTGCGCGGCGGAATACGGGGCCTGAGGCCCTCGCCGACCCCATCACCCCAAGGCGCGCGGCCGGGCCTCTACAGTCCCAGCACGTCGCGCATCGTATATAATCCCGGTCCCTTGCCGTGGGCCCACTGGGCGGCACGGACGGCGCCCCGGGCGAAGACGGCGCGGCTGGAGGCCTTGTGGGTCAGCTCGACCCGCTCGCCCTCGGCGGCGAACATCACTGTGTGGTCGCCCACCACGTCGCCGCCGCGCAGGGTGGCGAAGCCGATCTCGCCCTTGGGCCGCGCCCCGGTATGGCCGTCGCGGGACTTGCACCACACCTGGTCCAATGCCACGCCGCGTCCCTTGGCGGCGGCGCGACCCAGGCCCAGCGCGGTGCCCGAGGGGGCATCCACCTTGTGGCGGTGATGCATCTCGACTATTTCGATATCGTAATCATCGCCCAGGATGGCGGCGGCCCGTTCGGTCAGCGCCATCAGCAGGTTGACGCCGACGCTGAAATTGGGGGCGTAGACCACCGGCGTGCTGTCGGCGGCCTGGCGCAGCTGGGCCTCGTCGTCGGCCGACAGGCCGGTGGTGCCGACCACCAGGATCTTCTTGGCGTTGGCGGCCAACATGGCGTGCGACACGGTCGCGGCCGGCGAGGTGAAGTCGATCACCGCGTCCGAGGCGGCGATCAGCTGGCCGGGGTCGCCGACCACCGGGATGCCCAGGGGGCCGCGCCCGACCAGCTCGCCGATGTCGCGGCCGACGGCGTCGCCACCGGGCCGCTCGGTGCCGCCCGCCAGCGCGCAGCCCTCGGCGGCCAGCACCGCCTCTACCAGCATCCGTCCCATGCGGCCGGCACAGCCGACGATTCCGATCTTCATTGGTCTTTTCCCCTTGTATGCAATCAGATGCCGGTGAACAGGAAATCCAGGGCGCCGATGAGATCCTGGCGGCGGTGTTCCAGGCTGGCCACGGGCGGTCCGAGGACCTGCCGGGGAACCGCCGCCATCAGGTGGACCATCACCGCGAAGCGCTCGCCATCGACCTCCACCAGGGGATTGAGATGGCGGATCGGCTGGAAGTCGTCGGGGCGCGCCAAGGGCACGATCATGCGTGTCGGCAGCCCCGACAGCTGGTCGGCCTGGACGTCGAGCACGAAGGGCGCCCCGTCCGCCATGCCGCCGGCCGGATTGTGATGGACGTCGAATTGGGCCATCAGAACATCCGGAAATGGTCGCTGAGAAGCCCGTGCTTCTCGATCCAGCGGGTCTGGCTCTCGATGGCCTCACGGTTCTCCTCGGCCCAGGCCTTGGCCTTGGCCTCGCGCACCCGGCGCACCAGCTCCTCCTCCAGCGCCTGGCTGAGATTGATGCCCAGCTCGCGCGCCTGGCGCAGCAGATCCTCGTTGACGCTGACGTTGCAGGCCTTCTTGGGTGACTTGGGATCGAACAGCGCGTTCATGGCAAACCCCCATGGATCATGCGCATAGGATATGCGCATGGCGGGCGAGGGTTCAAGGCTACTCCGTCAGATCCTTCCACAGCTCCTTCACCTTGGCGAAGAAGCCGTGGCTTTCGGGGCTGTGCTTGTCGGCATGGCCCTCGCCTTCCTTCTCGAACTCGCGCAGCAGCTCTTCCTGGCGCTTGGTCAGGTTCATGGGGGTTTCGACCATGGCCTGGATGAACATGTCGCCGCGCGCCGGGCTGCGCAGGACGCTCATGCCCTTCGAGCGAAGGCGGAACTGGTTGCCGCCCTGGGTGCCGGCGGGGATGGTGACCTTGGTCAGGGTGCCGTCGATGGTGGGCACCTCGACGGTGCCGCCCAGGGCGGCGGTGACCATGGGAATGGGCACCCGGCAATAGATGTTGGCGCCCTCGCGCTGGAAGAAGCGGTGCGGCGCGATGGTCAGGAAGATATACAGGTCGCCGGGTGGCGCACCGCGCATGCCGGCCTCGCCCTCGCCGGCCAGGCGGATGCGGGTGCCGTCCTCGACGCCGGCGGGGATGTTGACCGACAGCGTCTTGTCCTTGCGCACGCGGCCCGAGCCGCCGCAATTGCGGCAGGGGTCCTTGATGACCCGGCCCATGCCCTGGCAGGCCGGGCAGGTGCGCTCGATGGTGAAGAAGCCCTGCTGGGCGCGGACCTTGCCGGCGCCGTGGCAGGTGGGGCAGGCCACCGGCTGGGCGCCGTCCTTGCCGCCGGTGCCCTTGCACGGCTCGCAAGGCGCGCTGGACGGCACGGTGACGGTGGCGGCCTTGCCGGCGAAGGCCTCTTCCAGGGTGATCTCCATGTTGAAGCGGAGATCGGCGCCCCGGCCGCTGGACTGGCCGCGGCGGCCGCCCATGAACTCGCCGAACATCTCCTCGAACAGGTCCGAGAAGCCGCCGGCGCCGCCGAAGCCCTCGAAGCCGCCGCCGGGACCGCGCCCGCCGCCCATGCCGTTCTCGAAGGCGGCGTGGCCGAAGCGGTCGTAGGCGGCGCGCTTCTGCTCGTCCTTCAGCACGTCGTAGGCCTCGTTCAATTCCTTGAACTTGGATTCGGCGCTGTGGTCGTCCGGATTGCGGTCCGGATGGTACTGCATGGCCAGCTTGCGGTAGGCCTTCTTCAGCTCGTCGGCGGTGGCGGTGCGCGCCACCCCCAGAACCTCGTAGTAGTCTCGCTTGCTCATGCCGTCATGACCATCCGGGGAACAGGGAGCCGCCCCGGGGAAGCGGTGTTCCA
>JBFMHS010000445.1:17711-21176 GCA_040751765.1 Pseudomonadota bacterium
GTTCCACCGGGGCGGGTCGTCATCGGGGCGGAGGCGCCCGCCTTACTTGGACTTCTTGTCGCCGTCGACTTCCTCGAAGTCGGCGTCGACCACGCCCTCGTCGGCGCCGCCCTGGGCACCGGGGCCGGCCTCGCCGCCGCCGGCGGCGCCGGCCGCCTCCTGGGCCTTGTACATGGCCTCGCCCAGCTTCATGGACGACTGCATCAGGGCGTCGGTCTTGGCCTTGATGGCCTCGGCGTCGCCGGAGTCCATGACGGCCTTGAGGGCGGCCAGGTCACGTTCGACCTCGGCCTTGACGTCGGCGGGGACCTTGTCGCCGTACTCCTTGAGGTTCTTCTCGGTGGTGTGGGCCAGCGAGTCGGCGTGGTTGCGGGCTTCCACCGCCTCCTTGCGCTTGCGGTCCTCGGCGGCGTGGGCCTCGGCCTCCTTGACCATCTTCTCGATGTCGGCGTCGGACAGACCGCCCGAGGCCTGGATGCGGATGGTCTGCTCCTTGCCGGTGGCCTTGTCCTTGGCATGGACGTTGACGATGCCGTTGGCGTCGATGTCGAAGGTGACCTCGATCTGCGGCATGCCGCGCGGCGCCGGCGGGATGCCCATCAGGTCGAACTGGCCCAGCAGCTTGTTGTCGGCCGCCATCTCGCGCTCGCCCTGGAACACCCGGATGGTGACGGCGTTCTGGTTGTCCTCGGCGGTCGAGAAGACCTGGGACTTGCGGGTCGGAATGGTGGTGTTGCGGTCGATCAGGCGGGTGAACACGCCGCCCAGGGTCTCGATGCCCAAGCTCAGCGGGGTGACGTCGAGCAGCAGGACGTCCTTGACCTCGCCCTTGAGCACGCCGCCCTGGATGGCGGCGCCGATGGCGACCACCTCGTCCGGGTTGACGCCCTTGTGGGGCTCGCGGCCGAAGAACTCCTTCACCACTTCCTGGATCTTGGGCATGCGGGTCATGCCGCCGACCAGGATGACCTCGTCGATCTCGCTGGCCTTGAGGCCGGCGTCCTTGAGCGCCGCCTTGCACGGCTCGACGGTGCGCGCCACCAGGTCCTCGACCAGGGCTTCCAGCTTGGCGCGGGTCAGCTTGATGTTGAGGTGCTTGGGGCCGGTCTGGTCGGCGGTGATGAAGGGCAGGTTGACCTCGGTCTGCATCGAGGACGACAGCTCGATCTTGGCCTTCTCGGCCGCCTCCTTGAGGCGCTGCAGCGCCAGGCGGTCGTTGCGCAGGTCGATGCCCTGCTCCTTTTTGAACTCGTCGGCCAGGTAGTCCATGATGCGGGCGTCGAAGTCCTCGCCGCCCAGGAAGGTGTCGCCGTTGGTGGACTTCACCTCGAAGACGCCGTCGCCGATCTCCAGGATCGAGATGTCGAAGGTGCCGCCACCCAGGTCGTAGACCGCGATGGTGCCGGCGCCCTTCTTCTCCAGCCCATAGGCCAGCGCGGCCGCCGTCGGCTCGTTGATGATGCGCAGCACCTCCAGGCCGGCGATGCGGCCGGCGTCCTTGGTCGCCTGGCGCTGGGCGTCGTTGAAGTAGGCCGGCACGGTGATGACCGCCTGGGTGACCTTCTCGCCCAGATAGGATTCGGCGGTCTCCTTCATCTTCATCAGGATGTAGGCCGAGACCTGGCTGGGCGAATGCTTGGAGCCGCCCGCCTCGACCCAGGCATCGCCGTTGTCGCCGTTCACGATGTGATACGGGACCAGGTTCATGTCCTTCTTGGTGATCGGGTCGTCGAAGCGGCGGCCGATCAGTCGCTTGATGGCGAACAGGGTGTTGGTGGGGTTGGTCACCGCCTGGCGCTTGGCCGGCTGGCCGACCAGCCGCTCGCCGGATTCGGTGAAGGCGACCATGGACGGCGTGGTGCGCATGCCCTCGGCGTTCTCGATCACGCGGGCGCTCTTGCCCTCCATCACCGCCACGCAGGAATTGGTGGTGCCCAGGTCGATGCCAATGACTTTGCTCATGTCTTCCTCTTCCGATGCGGCGGGTTCCGGCCGTCCACGTTAAACGGCAACCGCCGGACCCCCATGCGAGTGAAATGGATCAACGAGTTGCATGACGGTCCCCCGTCACACCGGCGTTATATAGGGTGATCGGCAGGGCCTGCAACTGCGGGGGAAATGCAAGAAGCCCCCGGCCGGGGCCGGGGGCTTCCGCGCGGGGCGGCCGTCGGGGGCCTACTGGGTGCAGGTGCCGCCGTTCTGCAGCGTGCCGTTGCAGTTGGTGATGTCGCCCTGGAAGCCCTGGAAATTGCTCAGCGACGCCGGGATCCAGCTGCCGTCGCGCTTCTGGCACTGACCGGCCAGGGTGGTGCCACTCACCGCCATGCCCTTGCAGGTCAGCGCATAAGACCCGCTGGGGCCGGTGCAGGCCAGGATGCCGTTGATGTTGCCGACATCGCCAATGCAGGACTGCGGAAACTGCAGCGAGGTCTGCACCATCTGGCCGCCCATGGTGCGGCAGCTGGCGGTCAGGGTGGTGCCGTCAAAGCCGATGTTGGAGCAGGTCTTCTGGTACGAGCCGGCCGGCGGGTTGGCGGCCAGGGCGGGCAGGCTGTACAGGACGGCGGCGGCCAGAACGGCCATCACGGGTTTGATCATGAGTGTTCCCCCATTCAGGATATCAAGCGGCATGAGAACAACCTCAAAGGTTGTGAAATGTACCATATCACGCTTGCGTAGAAAACGCACCCCAATACCATGTATTAGGGGTGTTGCCCGATCTTATACCCGCATTCCTCGTTCGCCATGGCCATGGCGAAGCCGAAATCGGCCGGGAAGCTGGCGTGGAGGCGGTAGAGCGGCTCGCCTTGCCTCACCTCGTCGCCGACCTTCTTGAACAGGTCGAGGCCGGCGGCCTTGTCCATGGGGGCGCCGGCGAGGCTGGCGATGCGGCCGATGCGCCAGCAGTCGATGGCGGTGACCCGGCCGGCACGGGGGGCGGGCAGGTCGGCGGCCAGGCGGGCGGGTTCGGGCAGCGGGCCGGCAGGACCCTGGGCGGCGACGATCTTGTCGAACTGGGCCAGGGCGGCGCCGCTCTCCAGCAATTCGCGGGCGCGGGCGATGCCGGTGCCGCCGCGCACCATGGGGTCGAATTCCAGGATGCGGCCGGCCAGCATCAGGCTCTTCTCGCGGAGGTCCGCGGGGGCGGCGGGGTCGCCGCGCAGCACGCTGAGCACGTCGCGTGCCTCCAGCGCCGGGCCGATGCCGCGTCCCACCGGCTGGCTGCCGTCGGTGACCACCACCTCCAGCGCCAGCCCGAGGGCGTCGCCGACATACTCGAACAGCTTGCGCAGCCGCACCGCCTCGCCCGGGCCGCGCACCTTGGCCGAGGGGCCGACCGGGATGTCTACCACCAGATGGGTCGAGCCGGCGGCCTTCTTCTTGGCCAGGATGCTGGCGACCATCTGCTCGGGGGTGTCGATGGCCAGCGGCCGTTCCACCGAGATCAGCACGTCGTCGGCCGGA
>JBFMHS010000446.1:0-7137 GCA_040751765.1 Pseudomonadota bacterium
GTCGTCGAAGCCGTCGGCCTGGGCCTTGGCGGCGAGGTCGGCCACCTGCAGGGCCAGGGGCAGGATCGAGCGGTGCTCGTGGGTCAGCATCATCACGATGCCGGTCTCGCCCTGGGCGGTGAACACCGGGAAGAGGTGGTTCTCCTCGAACGAGAAATGCTTCTCCACCTCCTGGCGGATGGTTTTCTCCAGGGTCACCAGCGTCTCGCGGGTGGCGCCGTCCAGGGCCGGGGGCGTGCGGTGGCGGCCGACCAACTCCTCCAGCGTCTGCAACATGGCGACGGTTTCCATGTGATCCTCGTGGAGCAGGGCTCCGGTGCGGCTGTTGGTCAGCATCGCGCCAATTCTCCGTTGTCCTGGGGGGGATGGGTTCTCTGATGGTTGCGGTAGCGCCGCATCAGCTCGACGGCGAAGGCGGCGAAGGCGGTGGCACCGGCCAGCCCCAGCCCCGCGCCGGCGGCCACCGCCAGCGGCGACGGCGCCATCAGGCCGGCGGTGATCAACACCACGGCGGCGCCGTGGCAGGCGGCATGGATGGCCAGCGGCCGGCTGGCGGTCAGCTGCGACAGCAGCGCCGGCTTGCGGCCGTCGGCGCCCGAATGCATGGAGGCCAGGAAGGGCATGATGCGCTGAAGCACGCCGGTGACGAAACTGAGCAGCCAGCCGAACACCAGCAGGAAGCCCCACAGCGGCGCGACCAGCTCCGACGGCGCGCCCAGCGCCAGGGCGACCCCGGCCAGCACGCTGGCGGGCAGCAGCGCCCAGGCGGCCTTGACCAGGCGGAAGAAGGGCTCCAGCTTGCGGCGCATCCGCGTCTTGAGCACCTCCATCAGCCCCTTGACGTGCAGCCCCACCGCCACCAACCCGGCCAGCCCGCCGAGGGCGGCCACCACCCCCTGCCCTGCCAGGGCGCCCCCGGCGCCCAGCCCCAGCGCCAGCAGCGACACCGCGGCGGTGGTGCGGCCGACACGGTCGGGCACCGGCTGCGCGAGGACGAACATGGGCACCAGCACGTAGGAGAACCCCATGGCCAGCATGCCCATGAAGCCGTAGCCGCCCAGCACCGCGTGGGCGGCGGCGGCCGAGGCGCGATGGCCAAGGAAGCCGGCGTCGATGTCCACCACCAGGGCGACGCCGAGGCCGGCCAGTGCCGCCAGGGAGGCCAGCGCCAGCCAGACATGCAGGGTCACCGACGGCAGGTCGGTCACCTGGAGCAGGTTGCGGGCCACCAGCACGCCGAACAGGGCCAGGCCCGCCACCGTCAAAGCGGCGCCGGCGTGCAGCGCCCAAGGGGCCGCCGTCGCCATTCCCAGCCCCAGTACCGCCACGCCGGGCGCGTACAGCCACCAGGTCAGCCGGCAGGCCCAGACCGGCCCCAGTTGGCGGCGGGTGGCGACGGGCAGCAGCTGGAAGGCGGCGCCGATGGCGGTCATGGCCAGCACGCCCAGGGTCATCAGGTGCAGGCCGGCCAGCGCCGGCCCCAGCCCACCCTGGAAGCCGGGCACATCCTCGGCCCCGGCCAGCAGCGCGGCCCAGCCCGCGAAATGCAGGACGACAGCGGTGGCGAAAAAGCGATACGGCACGGAGGGCGGGAGCAGGCGGTCCTTTGCTCCCATCATGAACGCGCCTGCGAACATCAAGCCTCCGGTTCCAGCCACAGGCGGACGTCGGCGAATTCCTCGGTGACGCGGGCGACCTTCCAGCCGCGCTCGGCCAGCTCGGGAAACAGGAAGCGCGGCACCCGCTCGTGGTGGACCACCAGCGGCTCGGGCATGGCCATGGCCTCGATGGCGCGCAGGATGGCCAGCATGGGCAAGGGCGGCGTCAGCTTGCGCACGTCGATGTGCAGGCCGTCCTCCTCGCGCCAGGTCAGCGCGCCCTCGGGGCCGGATTCGACCTCGGCGTCGCGCTCCCAGTCGCGACCGCCGTCCATGTGGAAGAATATGCGCCAATGGCTGGACGACAGCCGGCGGCCGTAGGACGAGAAGCCCTGCGCCGCCAGCACCCGCCGAAGCGGCGTGGGGTTGAACGGCGCGTCGACCACCAGGAAGCCACCGAAGTCCACCGAGCCGGCGCGGGTCAGGATGGCGGCCAGCGGATCCTCGGCGCGGGCCAGAAGCGGACGCACGTCGAAGGGCTCGACGTCGAGGGCCATCGCCAGCCATCCCGGCGGACCGGGATTCTCCGACGCGGCTCCTACCGCAGCTTCCACCATGGCCAACTCCTCTGCTCTCTCGCGGAGGGTGCCAAACGCGCGGGCGCAGTCTCCTTGACGTTGGTCAGTTAGAGGGCCGTCAATCGGCGCCTTCGGCGACCAGGCGGCGCAGGGCGGCGAGGTCCGTCAGCACCACCTCGCGGCCGTGGCTCTCCACGCCGACCGCCTTCAGCCGCCCCAGAGCCCGCGACAGGCTTTCCGGAGCGATGCCGATGCGGCTGGCCAGCACCGCCTTGGTGATGGGCAGGCGGACCTGGGCCTGGCCCTCGGCGTCGCGGGCCAGGGCCAACAGGAACGAGGCCAGTCGCTGGCCGGGCGACTTGCTCTTGAGTTCCGAGATCTCGCGGATCATGCGCACGTGCCAGCGCGACAGGCCGGCCAGCAGGTGGATGGCCAGCGCCCGCTTCTCGGACAGCTTGCGCATGAACGGCGCCGCGGGGACATGGACCAGTCGCGAGCCGGCCACCACCTCGCAGTTCAGCGGAAACTTGCCCGACGAGAACATGGCCGCCTCGGCGAAGGTGCCGATGGGGTCGAACACCTCGATGATCGACTGGTCGCCAGCCTCGGTCAGCGCAAACAGGTTGACGCGGCCGGCCAGCACCACGAAGAAGCGGTCGGCCTTGTCGCCCTGGCTGAACAGCAGCTCGGTTTCGGGATAGGCGGTGGCCTGGGCCTGGTCGAGCAGCAGCGCCAGGTCGGCGCGGTCGACGTCGGCGAACAGCGGCGCCTGCGCCACCAGGTCGAGATCGGCGGAATTGAGACCGGCCATGGCGCCCTACCCCAGATCGTCTTCGATGCAGAACTCGCGCAGCTCGTCCACGTCGGCGATGACCACCGTGTTGTCCGGCCGCGAATCGACCCCCACCTTGGCCAGCTTGGCCAGGGCGCGCGACAGGCTTTCCGGCTTCATGCCCAGCTCGTCGGCGACCAACTTCTTGTCGTAGGGGAACTTGACCACCGCGCGCCCGGTCTCGGCCTCGGCCATGGACAGCAGGAAGCTGCCCAGGCGCTGGGCGGTGGTCTTGAGCTTCAGTTCGGCGATCTGACGCACCATCATGCGCAGCCGGAACGACAGCGTCGACAGCATGTGGGTCAGGATGTCGAAGCGGGTTTCCAGCTTGGCGCGGAACGAGGCGGCCGGGATCGCCAGCAGGGTCGCGCTGGACAGCACCCGGGCACTCATCAGGAAGCGGCCATCGCCGAACATGGCGGCGTCACCCAGCACGGTGCCCTTGCGCGCCACCTCGACGACGCTGCGCCGGCCCTCGCTCTCCACCGACAGTTCGACATGGCCGTCGAGGACCACATAGAACCTCTCCACCAGGTCGCCGGCCTGATAAAGCAGCGCCTCGTGATCGACGGTCACCACCTCGGCGCCCTCGATCAGGTCGCGCACGTCGGCTTCCATCAGGCCCGAGAACAACGGCGTGAACTGGAGCTGCAGCAGCACGCCCTTGTCGAGGTCCGACATCCTATCCCCCGTATGCCTCTACGGGGGCAAGCTACCGCGAAAGCACCAGAACGACCAGTCAACTTTTGTCCAGGGGGCGCGGGGCTACCGCCCCCACATCCAGGCCGGCATGGTGACGGTGAAGGTGTTCAACTGCGGCGCGGTGGGCGGGGTCGGCGCGGTGGGCGGCGTGACGGTGAACCCCCCGCCCGCCGGGGTGGAGGGAGGCGGCGCCGACGGGGGCGGCGACGCCGGCGGCAGGTTGCCGGGAAGCTCGCCGCCGCCGGGAAGGCCGCCACCGGGCAGCGCAGGCGTCGCCCCCGCCACGGCGGGGAACTCGCCGTCCCGTACCGGTGGCCGCACCTCGGCCGTGCCGGGCTTGGCGCGGTCGCCGTCCAGCAGCTTCAGGGCATCCCCGACCGGGTCGGCGGGTTTCTCGGCCGGCGCGGTGACGGCGACGCGCTCGGCCTCGGCCGCCTCCAGTGCCGCCAGCGGGTCGTCGCCGCTGAGCCGGGTCACGCAGCTGTCGAAGGACGCGCTGCCCATCCGGAAGCCGGCATTGGAGCAGATGGTCGAGGCGCCGACGCCGGCCGCCACCGCCGGGGTGGCGGCCAGGACGACGGCGGCCGTGGCGATCAGAAAGCCGGTCCGCATGGTGGTCCTCCTTGCTCGTTGTCCACCCCTCCATTATCGCCTAGGGCGGCCAGCGGCGGGTTCGCGCGGACGGGGAGGTCAGCGGCTCTTCGGAGGTGGGGCGTCCGCCACCCTGGCGCCGCGCTGGCCCATCGGGCGCTCGGGGCCCCGGGTGCTGTCGCGCCGGGTCTGGTGCTCCAATTCGGCGTCGAGCAGGGCGCCCAGCAACACCACGAAGGCGGTCAGCTGGAACCACAGCAGCGTCACCGCCACCGCCGCCATGGAGCCGTAGGTCTCGTTGAAGCTGCCGAAGCGGGACACATAGAGCGAGAACAGCCCCGAGCCGATCAGCCACAGCACCCCGGCCACCACCGCGCCGGGGGTCACCCAGCGCCAGCGCGGCTGGTCGCGCGACGGCGCGTAGCGGTACACCACCGCCAGCCCGGCAACCACCAGCGCCGCCAGCAGCGGCCATCTCAGGGCCGACACCACCGCCTTGCCCGTCTCACCGAAGGGCATCAGCGGTTCCAGTGCCGGCAGGGCGGCGATCAGCCCCAGGGTGATCAGGCCGAAGACGATGGCGGCCAGCGTCAGCCCCAGGGCGGTGAGGTTGTAGGCCAGGAACCCCCGGCTCTCGTCCTCGCCGTTGACGATGTTGAGCCCGCTGATCAGGCCTTTGACCCCCCGGGTCGCCCCCCACACCGCCAGCAGCAGCGAGATGGCCAGCGACCATCCCAGGGCGCCGCCCGAGGCCGAGGCCACCCCGTGCAGCTGGTCGCGCACCAGGGACTGGACATCCCCGGGCAGGAAGCCGGCCAGCGCCTGCATCTGGGTCTGCACCGTCTGAGGATCGGCGACCAGGCCGTAGATGGACACCGCCGCCGCCAGGGCGGGGAACAGCGCGAAGAATTCGTTGAAGGCGACCCCGGCCGAAACCACCGACAGCTCGTAATGGCCGACGTTGTTCCAGACGCGCTTGGCAACCTGCCACCAACCGGCCTTCGGGATTTCCGAAGGCCGGTTGGCAGCGTGGCCGTGGGATCGGGCGTGGCCGTCGGCCATGGGGTGCCCCCGTCGCTAGTGGGTCATGCTGGAGCCCGAGGAGGACCCGCCGGTCAGGCCCTGGCGCTGGGCCTCCTCCTTGGTCGCCGCGGAGACGTCGTGCAGCGCCTCCTTGGCTTCCTCCTTGGCCTTGTCGAAGGCGGTGCCGGCCACGTGCCCGGCCCGCTCGGCCAGGTCGCCGGCGGCCTCGCGGGCCTGCCGCATGGCGTCGCGGGCCTGCGGCCCCATCATCTCCTCCTCGGTCCGCGAGCGCGGCAGGATGGCGCCGATGGCCGCCCCCAGCAGCACCGCCACCGCCCCCATGGTGATGGGATGCTCCTGGTAGGTCTCCCAGGTGCGGTCGGCGGCATGGCTGGCCTGGTAGCGGGCCGAGCGGCTCCATTGCGACACCCGCCGCCGGGTCTGCTCGGTGGCGCGCGAGAGGCCCTCGCTGGCCTGGCCGGTCATCTGACTGGCCCGGCCCTTGATCGACTGGCCCCCATCACCGCCGCCGCCGGTCGACGGCCCCACGTATTCGGCCTCGGCGCCATAGCCCGAGGTGCCGCTGGCGGCGGCGTAGCCGTAGCCGTAGTCGGATGACCGGGAGGTCTCAAGTCCGCCGGGGCTCCCCCAGGCCGAGGACGGCACCCCGGCCTCGTAGCCCTCGTAGCCTTCGTAGCCCTCGATCTCCGTGGTCTCGCGCCGCTTGCTGGTGGCGGAGAAGGCGAACCAGGCCAGGCCCAGTCCGATCAGCGCCAGCGGGATGGGATTCTCGCGCACGGCATGGCCGACGCGGGATTGGTCGCTCGCAAGGTCTCGCATGGTGTCCACCGCCTGATCCATGAGTTGACGTGGAGACAGCTTCTGCTCGATGGCGTCCAGGGTGGAGGCCATCTCGGTTCGCGTCCGCTCGATCTCCTCCTGAATGTCCTGGGTGCTCATCGCAGTTGCTCCCTCGCCCAGCGGGCGTTGCCGCGCAGGCTGTCGATGGTGGCCCGGGGCCGCAGATTCTCGCCGCGCAGGTTCGACAGCCCCTTGGACAGCACCACGGCGCCCACCAGCCCCACCGCCAGCGCCACGATCAGCGCCGCCAGCCACCACTCGACCACGTAGGCCAGCGCGATGATGGCGGTCGCCACCAGGGCCTGGAAGGCGACGAACAGCAACAGACCGCCAGCCACCGCGGCCGCCGCCCCGGCTCCGGCCTGGCGTGCCTTCTCGGCCATCTCGGCCTTGGCCAGGCGGATCTCCTGCCGGAACAGCGTGGTCGTCTCGCGGGTCAGTTCGGTGAACAGCGACCCGAGCGACCGATCGGGATGAATTTCGTTCATGGCAGGTCTCCGGTCGTCGTGGTCGTGGACGTGGTCGGAGTCGCCGCCGGGCTGGCATAGGGCTGGGCGGTGGTCGAGGAGCCGTAGCCGCCGCCGGTCACGGTGCCGCCCGGCGCGTAGGCCGAGCCGCCCCGGCCGGTGGCGCCGCCCATGCCCTCGCGCAGGCCCTCCCCGCCCGAGCTCTTGAGGAAGCGGGCGAGCACGAAGCCGGCCGCCACCGCGCCACCGATGAACCAATAGGGCTGGCGGCGGGCGAAACCCTCGGCGCCGTTGACGATCTCGTGCCAGTCGGCGCTGCGCAGATAGGTGGCCGCCTCGTCCAGGCGGTCCGCCGCCATGTCGGTGTATCGCGCCATGGTGCCGCTCTCCTTTTCGAGGTCGCGGGCGCTCTTGTGGAGCGCCGATGCCATGCCACCCAGGCTCTGGGCGGCCCGCTGCCGCTGGCGGTCGGCCATGTCGCGGAC
>JBFMHS010000447.1:0-3744 GCA_040751765.1 Pseudomonadota bacterium
GCTGATGTGGTCGGTGGTCACCGAATCACCCAGGATCGCCAGCGGCCGTGCCGCGATGACGTCGGTGCATGGCTCCGGCTCGTGGGTCATGTCGAGGAAGTATGGCGGCAGGCGGATATAGGTGGAATCCTTTTCCCAGCCATAGGTTCCGCCCATCGACGCCTGAATCGCGCGCCACTCCTCGGGTCCGTCGAGGATATGGGCGTATTTCTCGGCGAACATGGCCGGGGTGACGGTCTTTTCCACCAGCTCCCGGACCTCTTGGGAACTCGGCCAGATGTCCTTGAGGTAGACGTCGGCGCCGTCCCGGCCCTTGCCGATGGGTTCGGCCGTCAGGTCTGCGGCCACGGTGCCGGCCAGCGCGTAGGCCACCACCAAAGGCGGCGACGCCAGCCAGTTGGCCCGCACATGCGGGTTGATGCGCCCCTCGAAGTTGCGGTTGCCCGACAGCACCGCGCTGACCGTCAGGTTGCCGTCCTCGACCGTCTTGGCGATGGCCGGCGGCAGCGGCCCGGAATTGCCGATGCAGGTGGTGCAGCCGTAGCCGACGGTGTGGAAGCCGAGGGCGTCGAGATCCTCGTCCAGCCCCGAGGCCTGGAAATAGGCGGTGACCACCGGCGAGCCCGGCGCCAGCGAGGTCTTGACCCACGGCCGGGTCGCCAGCCCCTTCTCGCGCGCCTTTCGCGCCACCAGCCCCGCGGCCATCATCACCGACGGATTCGACGTGTTGGTGCACGAGGTGATGGCGGCGATGACCACGTCGCCGTTGCGCGGGGCATCGTCGTCGCCGGGTCCGCGCGTCGTCCCGTCGGGCACGATGGCGCGCATCGCCGCCGCCGCCCCGGTCAGCGCCACCCGGTCCTGCGGCCGTTTGGGGCCGGCGATGCTGGGCACCACGGTGCCCAGGTCCAGTTCGATGACGTCGGTGAAATCCGGGACCGGCGACGCTTCGTCGCGCCAGGCGCCCTGGGCCCTGGCATAGGCCTCGACCAGCGGCACCAGGTCGCCGCGGCCGGTGAAGGACAAATAGCGCAGGGTCTCGGCGTCGATGGGGAAGATGGCGCAGGTGGCGCCGTATTCCGGGCTCATGTTGCCGATGGTGGCGCGGTCGGCCAGCCCCAGGTCGTCGAGGCCGGAGCCGAAGAACTCGACGAACCGGCCCACCACCCCGTATTTACGCAGGGTCTCGGTGATGGTCAGCACCAAGTCGGTGGAGGTGGCGCCCTCGGGCAGCCTGCCCTTGAGCCGGAAGCCGATGACCTCGGGGATGACCAGCGACACCGGCTGGCCCAGCATGGCGGCCTCGGCCTCGATTCCGCCCACCCCCCAGGCCAGCACCGACAGGCCGTTGACCATGGGAGTGTGCGAATCGGTGCCCACCGCCGTGTCGAAGCACGCCACCCCGTCGCGGCTCCACACCACCTGGCTGATGTATTCCAGGTCGATCTGGTGGCAGATGCCGGTGTTGGGCGGGAAGATGCGGACGTTGCCAAGCGCCTGCTGCGCCCATTTCAGGAAGCCGTAGCGCTCGCCGTTGCGGGCGAATTCCAGCTCGGTGTTGCGGGCCAGGGCGTCGGGGGTGCCGAAGAAGTCCACCGTCACGGAATGGTCGATGACCAGGTCCACCGGGGCCAGGGGCGCGATGCGCGACGGGTCTCCGCCCCGCGCCGCCATGGCCTCGCGCATGGCCGCCAGGTCCACCAGGGCGGGCACGCCGGTGAAGTCCTGCATCAGCACCCGGACCGGCCGGAACGGAATCTCCTGCTCTGAGCGGCGGTCGTCGAGCCAGCGCATGACGCAGCGCACCTCGTCGTCGGGAGCGCCGTGGCGAAGCAGGTTCTCCAGCAGCACCTTGAGGCAGAACGGCAGCCGCGCCGGCTCGCCCATGCCGGCGTCGCGCACTGCGTCCAGCGCGAAGTAGTCGATGGTCCTTCCGTCGAAGGAGAGCTGGCGGCGGGTATTGGACAGGGGCACGGGAGCCTCCCTCGCGCGTGAGGTGTCGGACCCTTCGGGAAACGCCGGCGGAGCGGTTTTGGTTTCCCGGCACTCGCGGATGTCATTGGATATCTGGCCCCCTTTCGCGGTACCTTCAACCCGGGATTGGAGGAAGGGGAGAAACGCCATGAAAAAACTTCTCGCGGCGCTGGCCGTGGTCTTGGTGCTGGTCGTCGGCGCGGTGCTGGCTCTGCCGGCGCTGGTGCCGGCCGAGCGCATCCAGGCCGAGGTGGTGGCGCAGGTGAAGGCCGCCACCGGCCGCGACCTCACCATCGACGGCAAGCTGTCGGTGTCGGTGCTGCCGTCGCTGTCGGTGCAGGTCGCCAACGTGGCGCTGTCCAACCCGCCCGGGTTCTCGACCAAGGACATGGTGCGCCTGGGCGCGCTGGACGTGCGCCTGAAGCTTCTGCCGCTGTTGTCGGGCTCGGTCGAGGTGGACAGCTTCGTGCTGGTCGACCCGCTGGTGACGCTGGAGGTCGACCGCAAGGGCAACGCCAACTGGGTGTTCGGCGAGACAAAGCAGCCCGCGACACCCGCCAAGCCCGCCGAGGGCAAGTCCGGCGCCGGCGCCGGTCCCGCCGAGATCCGCCTGGGCGAGGTCGCGATCCGCAACGGCAAGCTGGTCTATATCGACGGCGCCGCCGGCACCCGCGAAGAGGTGTCGGGCATCGACCTGGAGGTGTCGCTGCCCAGCCTGGCAGAGCCGATGAAGGCCAAGGGCGGGCTGACCTGGCGCGGAGAGGCCGTCGCACTGGCGGTGGACGTGGCGCGGCCCAAGGCGCTGCTGGAGGGGGCCACCTCGGCCGCCGCCATCACCCTGTCGGCCAGGCCGGTCAGCCTGTCGTTCAAGGGCGAGGCCAGCCAGGCCGCCGCCAAGGGTGAGCTGGACCTGTCCGTCGCCTCGGTGCGCGATCTGGCCAAGTGGGCCACCGGCAAGCCTCTGGAGATGGCCGGCAGCGGCCTCGGACCGTTCGGCGTCAAGGGCCAGCTGTCGGCCCAGGGGGCCAAGGTGGCGCTGACCCAGGCCACCATTGCGCTGGACGCCATCCGGGCCGGCGGCGACCTCGCCGTCGACGGCGGCGGCGCCCGCCCCAAGCTCACCGGCCGCCTCGCGGTGGAAACGCTGGACATCAACCCCTACCTGCCCCCCGAGGAGAAGGGCAAGCCGACGCCGGCCTCCGCCGGCGCCGGCGGCGGCACGACCGCCAAGTCGGACTGGAGCGACGAGCCCATCGACGCGTCCGGCCTGAAGGCGGCCGACGTGGACTTCACGCTTTCCGTGGGCGCCATCAAGGTCAGGGCGCTGGAGATCGGCAAGAGCGCCCTGCACCTGGTGCTGAACAACGGCCGCATGACCGCCGACCTGACCGAGCTTGCGCTGTACAAGGGCGCCGGCAAGGGACGGCTGGTGGTGGACGGCGGGCAGCCGGGCGTCGGCCTTGATACCGCCTTCGACCTCAAGGGCCTGCAGGCTGCCCCCTTCCTGGCCGCCGCCGCCGGCTTCGACCGCATCGAGGGAACCGCCTCGGCGGACCTGAAGGTGTCGGGACGCGGCCGCACCGAACGCCAGCTGGTTTCGTCGCTGGCCGGCAACGGCGCCGTCATGTTCCTCGACGGCGCCATCAAGGGCATCAACCTGGCCGCCATGGTCCGCAACGTCACCACCGCCTTCTCCGACACCTCGGGCACCCAGAAGACCGATTTCGCCGAGTTGGGCGGCAGCTGGACCATGGCGAACGGCATCGTTAC
>JBFMHS010000448.1:0-7054 GCA_040751765.1 Pseudomonadota bacterium
CACCGCCACCGTGCGTGACAACGGGCGCGGCATCCCCGTGGACCCCCATCCCAAGTTCCCCGACAAGAGCGCGCTGGAGGTCATCCTCACCACGCTCCATTCCGGCGGCAAGTTCGGCGGCGACGCCTACAAGGTCTCGGGCGGCCTGCATGGCGTCGGCGTCTCGGTGGTCAACGCGCTGTCCGACAAGCTGGTGGTCGAGGTCGCCCGCGACCGCCAGCTCTATCGCCAGGAATACTCGCGCGGGCAGGCGCTTGGTCCCATCCAGCTGGTGGGGGCGGTGCAGAACCGGCGCGGCACCACGGTGGCCTTCCATCCCGACGCCGAGATCTTCGGCGACCGCGCCTTCCTCAAGCCGCGCACGCTGTACCGCATGGCCCGGTCCAAGGCCTATCTGTTCCGGGGCGTGCAGATCCGCTGGAAGTGCGACCCGGCGCTGCTGGACGACGGCGACGAGACGCCGGCCGAGGACACGCTGCACTTCCCCAACGGCCTGTCCGACTTCCTGACCGCCGTGCTCAAGGAGCGGCCGCTGGTGACGCGCGGCTTCTTCGCCGGCACCGCGCCGCTGGCCGACGACATGGGCCAGGTGGAGTGGGCGGTGGCCTGGCCCGACGACGACGAGGACGGCTTCACCAATACCTACTGCAACACCGTCCCGACCCCCGAGGGCGGCACCCACGAATCCGGCCTGCGCAACGCCCTGACCCGCGGGCTTCGGGCCTATGGCGAACTGGTCGGCAACAAGAAGGGCGGCCAGATCACCGCCGAGGACGTGATGGGCGGTGCCTGTGTGCTGCTGAGCCTGTTCATCCGCGACCCGCAGTTCCAGGGCCAGACCAAGGACAAGCTGGCCACCGCCGAGGCCACCCGGCTGGTGGAGAACGCGGTCAAGGATCATTTCGACCACTGGCTGTCGGGCGACACCGAGTCCGGCAAGGCGCTGCTGGCCCGCATCATCGACCGCGCCGAGGAGCGCCAGCGCAAGAAGGCGGCCAAGGAGACCAGCCGCAAGTCGGCCACCAAGCGCCTGCGCCTGCCCGGCAAGCTGGCCGACTGCACGCGGCAGGTCAATGTCGGCACCGAGTTGTTCCTGGTCGAGGGTGATTCGGCCGGTGGCTCGGCCAAGCAGGGCCGCAACCGCGAAACCCAGGCCATCCTGCCGCTCAGGGGCAAGATCCTCAACGTCGCCTCGGCCTCGACCGACAAGCTCCGGCAGAACCAGGAGCTCAAGGACCTGATGGAGGCACTCGGCTGCGGCATGCGCGAGGCCTATGACGACGAGAAGCTGCGCTACGAGAAGGTCATCATCATGACCGACGCCGACGTCGACGGCGCCCATATCGCCAGTCTGCTGATGACCTTCTTCTACCAGGAAATGCCCGAGCTGATCCTCAACGGCCACCTGTACCTGGCCATGCCGCCGCTGTACCGCCTGGCCCACGGCCAGACCGTGGTCTACGGCCGTGACGACGCCCACAAGGAGGAGCTGCTCAGGACGGTCTTCGCCGGCAAGAAGAACGTCGAGATCAGCCGCTTCAAGGGCCTGGGCGAGATGCCGCCGGCCCAGCTCAAGGAAACCACCATGGACCCGGCCAAGCGCACCCTGATCAAGGTGACCCTGCCGTCGGGCCGCACCGAGGAGGACCACGAGGAGGCCAAGGACGTGGCCAACCTGGTGGAGACCCTGATGGGCAAGAAGGCGGAACTCCGGTTCCATTACATCCAGAAGCACGCCAAGTTCGTGCGGGACCTGGATGTGTGACTGCCGCCCACGCCAGCGATAACCTGGGCGCCTACGCCGCCAAGGCGGGTGCCTCGCAGCACAGCTTCATCCGCCAGTCCGAAGCCCCGTTCTGGGTGCGCGCGCGGCGCAACAAGCTGCTGGCGCGGTGGACCTGCGACCTCACCGACGAGGACAACCAGAACTACCTGCGCCTGCTTCTCGACGAGGATTTCGCCCGCTGGGGCGACGACGCCTTCCTGCTGCTCAAGATCAGGAACGACCTGATGGGCTTCGGCGTGTTCCTGACCGCCGAACAGATGGAAACGGTGCTGGAGGGATTGGAGAGGGAGGCGCGGGGTCAGGACGCCTGAGCCCGCGCGTGGATATCCCTTAAGCCTTCACGGCCTTGATCGCGGCGTCGTAGTCGGGTTCGTCGGCGATCTCGGGCACCAGTTGGGTGTGCTTGACGGTGCCGTCGGGGCCGATCACCACCACGGCGCGGGCCAAGAGGCCCTTCAGCGGGCCGTCGGTGATGGCGACGCCGTAGCGGGCGCCGAACTCCTTGTCGCGCATGTCGCTGACGCTTTTCACGTTGCCCAGGCCCTCGGCGCCGCAGAAGCGGGCGTGGGCGAAGGGCAGGTCGGCCGAGGCGCACAGCACCACGGTGCCGGGGATCTTGTCCATCTCGGCGTTGAAGCGGCGCACGCTGGCGGCGCAGGTGGGGGTGTCGACGCTGGGGAAGATGGACAGCACCACGGTCCTGCCGGCCAGGCCGTCCAGCGTCACGTCGGACAGGTCGGTGGCGACGAGGCTGAAGCCGGGGGCGCGGCTGCCGATAGCGGGCAGGTCGCCGTTGGTGGTGACGGGATTTCCCTTCAGGGTGACGGTGGCCATGGATGGTCTCCAAAGTCTGTTAGCACCTGCAACATGGCGCGGTCACCGGCGGTTGGCGAGCTTTTTCTTCAACTCCTGGCTGGCCCGCCAGAACCCCAATCCCTGGCCGTCGACGAAGTGGATATGGCGGTCGGCGGCGAAGTCGCCGACCATGCAGGTGATGGTGGTGGCCTCGGCGCGGGCGGCCCCGAACAGGATGTCGCCTTGGGCTTCCAGCGCGGCCAGCGCCGCCTCGATGCCGTCCGCCTCGGCCTCGGTGACGTCCAGCACCAGGCGCGGGCCGCCGGCCAGCTTGCGGTAGTCGCAGCGGTTCGCCATGGCGCGGCGGTAGGCGTCGGCGTCGATGCCCGCCACCCGGCCGCCCAGGCGGTGGACGAGGCCCAGGATGGCCGTGCCCGCCACCGCGCGCAGCAGCCGTAGCGGGCGGCGCCAGCGGGCCTCGGTGCGGGCCTCGATCGCCAGCGCCTCGGGCGGGGCCAGCACCGCCGGGGCCAGGCCCGAGCCGTCGCCCAGGGGCGCGGCGGTCTCGGTGGGTACCACCGCCTCGATGGCGGAGCGCACCCGCGCCAGCGCCGTCACCGCCTCGGCGCCGGGCCGGATGGGATCGACGATCAGGCACAGCACGATGCCGCGCCGGGGCGGCACCGGCCGCCAGCGGCAGGACAGGCCGTCCAGGCCGGGCAGGGGGCCGGGGGCGGGGGCCACCCGCCAGCGCTCCTCGGCCTTGATCCAGGCCTCGGCCGCCGGCACGCCGCTGCCCAGGAACAGGCCGAACACGTTGCCGCCGCCGAAATCGTGCAGGGCCGCCAGCAGGTCGTGGCCGGCCCCGGCCAGTTCCGACACCGGCACCAGACCGGCCCGCAGGGGAATGTCCATCTCGCAGGCCGACCAGTGGACCAGGGCGGCGAGGGCGGCGCGGGCGGCCTCGACCCGGTCTGGCGGCACGGCGGCGACGGCGCCGTCGCCACCGAACTGGCAGGCCGCCGGATCCCCGGGACCGCCAGCCACCTCCTGCATGATCGCCACCGCCGCGCCGGCGACGAAATTGACCTCGCGGTCGCGGCCCCGGGCGGCCAGGCCGGTGCTGTCCACCACGTCGGCCGCCGCCACCGCCCAGGCGCCGTCCAGCCGGGCATAGCAGGCGGGGTCGTGGGCCTGGGCGCCGAAGTCGTGGATCGACGGCAGCGCGGCCATGGCGTCAGGCCACGCCGAGGCGGGATTCCTCCAGCGCGTGCAACTCGTTGGCCAGGGTCTCCAGCATGCCGACGATGTTGGCCGAGGCGCGGTTCATGTCCTCGATGGCGGCGAAGGCTCCGTCCAGGTCGCCGGCGCGGGCATGGGTCAGCGCCCGCTTGGCGCTGGCGTGCACGGTCTGGTGGGGATCGACGATGGCCTTGTAGGCGTCGGTGCCGGCGATGGCGGCATCGGTGATGCCGTCGTACCACTTGCCCAGGCGGCAGTTGTGGTGGTCGGGGATGTCGTCGGGCCCCAGATTGGTGCGGCCCAGCACTCCGTCCAGCACGCGCCGCTTGAAGGCGATGTGGTCGTTCTTGGCGATCTCCACCAGCAGCGCCCCCGAGCCCATGCCGGCATAGGTGGCGACCTGGGAATCCAGGTGCTGGCTCATGCGGGTCATGGCCTCCAGCACCTCTTCGAGCTGCTGGTTGTTGTCGCGCGACAGCTCGGCGACGTGGGAGGTGCCCACCGCCAGTTCGTTGGCGGTCCCCGACTGGCGTTCCAGCACGTCGGAGATGGCGGTCATGCGGGTGCGCACCGAGCCCACCTGGTCGGCGATGCCGTGCAGACGTTCGCCCAGGTCGCCCACCAGCGCCTGGCCTTGGTCGACGGCGCTGGCGCTGTCACCGATGGCGGCGATGATGGCCTGCATCTCGCGCTGAAGGCCGACGATGCGGTTGCGGATGTCCTCGGTGGCCCGGGTGGTCTGGTTGGCCAACGCCTTGACCTCGCCCGCCACCACCGCGAAGCCCTTGCCGGCCTCGCCGGCGCGCGCCGCCTCGATGGTGGCGTTAAGCGCCAGCAGGTTGGTCTGGCCGGCGACGCCCTCGATGTCGGTGACGATGTGGCCGATCTGGCTGGACGCCTCGGCCAGGCCCTGGATCTTGTCGCCGGCGCCGCTGACGGCGGCGACGATGCGGGCGAAAGCGTCGCGGGCGTTCTGGCTGGCCGCCATGCCGCCGTCGGCGGCCTGGCCGGCGGTGGTGGCGTCGCGGGCGGCATCGCTGGAATCCGAGAAGATCGATTGGATGGATTCGCGCATCGCTTCCACCGCTTCGGCCATGCGGTTGATCTCGTTGGACGACAGGTCGATCTCGCGTTTCATGCGTGACAGGCTGATCATCGCCTCGTTGCCCAGGATCGCCGCCTGCACCAGCGAGCGCAGCATGGTGCGCTGCATGTTGTAGCGCTCGCGGGTGGCTTCCTCCTGCATGCGCGCGTGCTCCGAACTGACCAGCCGAAGCTGCTCGCGGTTCATCACGATCTCGCGCAGCATCTCGGCGACCTTGCCGAACTCGTCGCGGCGGCGGGCGTCCAGCCGCATGCCGTCCGAGGTGCCGTCGCCGCGGATGACGTCCATGTCGTGGTTGAGGTCGGCGAAGGCGGCCGAGATGGAGCGCGCGATTAGCGCGCCCGCCGCCCCGACGGCGCCGACGATCAAAAGGAAGATCAGGCCGCGCTGCATCAGTTCGGCGTGGTAGGCGGCGTCCAGATCGTCGATGTAGATGCCCGAGCCCAGCACCCATCCCCAGGGCTCGAAGCCCTTCACATAGGACAGCTTGGGATACAGTTCCTCGGTGACGCCGCCGCCCTGCTTGGGCTTGGGCCAGTCATAGGCGACATAGCCGTGGCCCGCCTGCTCGACCGTCCGGTTGAAGGAGACGAACAGGTTGTCGTGGTCGAGCGGGGTCGCCTTGGCGGCGGTGGCGGGCCGCTGGCTGGTGGCCTTGTTGAACTTGGCGTCGTCGAGCACCTTGCCGTCCAGGGCCGGCACGGTGGGGTGCATCACCATGTGCGGGAACGGGGTGGCACGGTCGTTGATCCACAGATACTCGACCTCGTCGTAGCGCATCCGCTTGATGGTGGCCATGGCGACGGCCTTGGCGTCGGGCTCGGACAGTGTCCCCTTGGCCGCCTGGTCGGCGAAATGGGCCAGCACGCCGTGGGCGGCCTCGACCACGTTGCGCAGCTTGCGCTCGCGGGCCTTGGTCAGCTCGTCCTTGAGCTGGATGGCGTCGTAGATGAACACCAGCGCCAGCCCGATCAGCGGCAGGCCGCCGATCAGCCACAGACGCCGGGAAATGCGCATGTCGGAAAGTCGAGACATCCAGTCCTCCCCTGCCGGCCACGCCGGCTCCCATCTTGGCTCCCCCTTTTGGCGGGGGTATGGGGAAAAGATCACACAATCGCGAAGACAAGCACAAGCCCGGCCTCGCCCTTTCGGCCGGGTTGGCGGATTATCCCTTGCGTCGGCGGGGCGATCGGCCCATATCAGGCTGGCACGTCTTCAATACCTGGGTCGCCTGCTGTCGCACTACGCTTCCGCTCCGGTGTTTCCACGTTGAGGTACCTGCCCTCCGGACGACGTTCCGTCCCGGGGGTCATTGAGCAAGGAGCATCGTTATGCAGACCGGAACCGTGAAGTGGTTCAACGCGACCAAGGGCTATGGCTTCATCTCCCCCGATGGCGGCGGGCAGGACGTCTTCCTGCACATCTCGGCCGTCGAGCGCGCCGGCATGGGCAACGTCGCCGAGGGCCAGAAGCTGCAGTTCGAGCTTGAGAAGGGCCGCAACGGCAAGACCGCCGCGGTCAATATCAAGGCGATCTGACGCTCGGCCACAGCACGAGCGCGGGCCGGCGGCACGAGCCGCCGGCCTTTCGCCGTTCCATCAGCAGAAAGGAAGAATCTTGGCGAAGGAAGATCTGATCGAATTCGAGGGCGTGGTGGCCGAGGTGCTGCCCGACGCGCGGTTCCGCGTCACCCTGGACTCGGGCCACGACGTGCTGGCCTATGCGTCCGGCCGCATGAAGAAGAACCGCATCCGCATCCTGGCCGGCGACAAGGTCACCGTCGAGATGACCCCCTACGACCTGACCAAGGCCCGCATCAATTTCCGCCACAAGGACGAGCGCGCCTCGGCCGGCGGCATGGGTCCGCGCCGGGGCGGCCCGCCCAAGCGCCGCTAGCCGGCCCTAGGCGTCCACGCAGCCGGCTTCCACCAGGCAGCTTTCGCTGTCGAGATAATGGTGCAGCCGGTCGCGCAGAGCCCCCTTGCGGTGTTCCTGGTCCAGCCGGTGGACCACCTTGTCCATCACCACCAGGTCGCGCGGGACCCGGCACAGCGGCAGTCGCGGGCAGGAAGCGCAGGGTTTCATGGCCTTCCTCCTTGACGGTGGACGTCGTGGGCGACCATACC
>JBFMHS010000449.1:0-8378 GCA_040751765.1 Pseudomonadota bacterium
AAGACGTACTGGTGGGTCATCGACGCATAGACAAGATAGCCGCCGGTGGTGTGCAGCACGCCCTTCGGCTTGCCGGTCGAGCCCGAGGTGTAGAGGATGAACAGCGGATCCTCGGCGCTCATCTCCACCGGGGTGTGCTCGGGCGCGGCCTTGTCGCAGACCTCGTGGTACCAGTGGTCGCGGCCGGTGACCATGTGGATGTTGCCGCCGGTGCGCTTGACGACGATGACGTTCTTGACCGACCAGCAGGTCTCCAGCGCCTTGTCGGTGTTGGCCTTCAGCGGCACCTTGCGGCCGCCGCGCAGGCCCTCGTCGGCGGTGATCACCAGCGAGCTGTCGCAGTCCTGGATGCGGCCGGCCAGCGCGTCGGGCGAGAAGCCTCCGAACACGATGGAGTGGATGGCGCCGATGCGGGCGCAGGCGAGCATCGCCACCGCGGCCTCGGGGATCATCGGCAGGTAGATGGTGACGCGGTCGCCCTTCTTGACGCCCATGTCGGTCATGGCGTTGGCCAGGCGGCAGACGCGGGCATGCAGGTCGCGATAGGTGATGTGGGCCGACTCGTTGGGATCGTCGCCTTCCCAGATGATGGCGGTCTGGTCGCCGCGCTTGGCCAGGTGGCGGTCAAGGCAGTTGGCGGCCACGTTCAGGGTGCCGTCGGCGAACCAGCGGATGTGGACGTCGCCGGAATAGGAGACATCCTTGACCTGGGTGTAGGGCTTGATCCAGTCGACGCGCTTGCCGTGCTCGCCCCAGAAGCCGTCGGGATCCTTGACCGAGCGCTCGTACCACTCCTGGTACGTCTTCTCGTCGATGAGGGCCGACTTGGCGACGTCGGCCGGAACGGGAAAGAGTTCGGTCATGTAGGATGTCTCCTTTATTGATTGGCCTACGCCTCTTGTGCGTCGGGCGTAAGACGTTCCCCGGAATGCAGCGCCGGATTATGGTCAACTTCTCGATTTGACTCAACCCCCGGCGCGAAACGAATTGACCTTTTGGCCCCCCGGCCACGCAATCTTACGAAAGACTTATATTCCTTCGGAGGGAGGGCCGCTCATGACCTTTCCATTACGGACGGTAACCGGATAGGCCGTCAGTCCCTTGCCGCGGCAGGGTCCGCCCAGGCAGGCGCCGGTCTCGATGTGGAAATTGGCGCCATGCACCGAGCAGACGATGGCCTCGCCCCAGGCGTCGAGGAACCGGTCGGGCTCCATCTCCAGCGGCGCGCCCACATGGGGGCAGGAATTGACGTAGCCGAACACCTCGTTGTCCTTGCGGACCAGGAAGACGGATACCCCGTCGACGGTGAACGGTCCCTTGGCGCCCGGCTCGGGCAAGTCGTCGAAGGCGCACAGTTCGGTCATCACAGTCCCCCCATCCCGCACAGCAGCTCCCACGAGGCGTCGTCGATGGGCATCACCGACAGCCGCGACTGGCGGATCAGCGGCAACTCGGCCAGGCGCGGGTCGTCCTTGACCTGTTGCAGGGTGACCGGGCGCGGCACCGGGCGCACCGCCTTGACGTCGACGCACACCCAGTTGCCGCCTTCGGCGGTGGGATCGGGATAGGCCTCGCGCACGACTTCGACGATGCCGACGATCCGCTTCTCCTCCACCGAGTGGTAGAAGAAGCAGGTGTCGCCCAGGCGCATGGTCCGCAGGTATTTGGCGGCTTGGTGGTTGCGCACCCCGGTCCAGGCGGTGACCTGGTCGCGCAGCTGGTCATCCCAGCTCCACGACGCCGGTTCGGACTTGACCAGCCAGTGCGCCATCAGGGCAGCACCTTCTTGTAGCGGCGTACCGTCACCGACTCGAAAAGACCGGCCTTGCCATAGGGATCGTTGGCGATGAACTCATCCACCTGCGCGCGGTCTTCCACGTCCAGGATCAGGGCGCTGCCGATCATGGTCTCGCCGTCGTCGGACAGCAGCGGGCCGCCGACCAGCATGCGGTCGGACCAGCCCCGGGCGTAATCCAGGTGGGCGGCGCGGTTGGCGAGGCGCAGGTCAATGGAGTTGGGCTTGTCCATGCAGGTGATTATGAAAAGGGCCATGGCGAACCTCGTTCGGATGGATCAGCGGGTCTCGGCCTTGAACGGCCGGCTGAGGAGTGCCTGGATCGTTTCGTCCAGGTCGGCGCCGTGGTTCAGCACCGCGTCGACGGCGGTGCAGATGGGCATCTCGATGCCCAGGCCGGCGGCCATGGCCACCACCGCGCCGGCGGTCCACACGCCCTCGGTGACGGCGCGGCGGGCACCCAGCACCTCGGCCAGGGTGCGCCCCTCGCCCAGGGCCAGGCCCAGCGAGTAGTTGCGCGATTGCGCCGAACTGGCGGTCAGGATCAGGTCGCCCAGGCCCGACAGTCCCATCAGCGTCTCGACGCGGCCACCCTTGGCCACCGCCAGGCGGGTGATTTCGGCCAGGCCGCGGGTGATCAGGGCGGCGCGGGCGTTGTCGCCCATGCCGCGCCCCTCGACGATGCCGCAGGCGATGGCCAGCACGTTCTTGACCGCGCCGCCGATCTCGGCGCCGACCAGGTCGTCGGCCAGATAGGGGCGGAAGGTGGCGGTGCCGATGGCCTCGACCAGCGCCTGGCCCAGACCCGCATCGGCGCAGGCCAGCGTCACGGCGGTGGGCAGGCCGCGCGCCACCTCGATGGCGAAGGTGGGGCCCGACAGCACGGCGATGGCGGCCCCGGGCAGTTCGGCCTCGACGACCTCGGTCATCATTGCGCCGGTGGCCTGCTCGATGCCCTTGGCGCAGATCACCGCCGGCTTGCCGGGGGTCCAGTGGGGGGCCAGGGCCGTGCAGGTGGCACGCAGGTGCTGGGCCGGGGTGACCAGCAGCACCGCGTCGGCCGCCGCCGCTTCCGCCAGCACCGTGGTGGCGCGCGCGCAGCAGTCCAGTCGCACGCCCGGCAGGTAGTGGGCGTTCTCGCGAGTGGCGTTGATGGCGCCGGCGACCTCGGGCTCGTGCGCCCACAGCACCACGTTGCGGCCCGCCCGCCGCGCCGTGGCCGCCAAAGCCGTGCCCCAGGCGCCCGCCCCGACGATGCCGATGGTGTTCATGCTTCTCCGCCCGCTGATGGTCCGCCGGATTTATGCACCCGCCGGCGGCGGCGGGCAACCCTCGGCGGCGCGCACATTCGCGTAAAATTGCCGACAAATCAAAGATAAATCAAAATGATGGCATTGATTGGACATTGACTTCCGTATTATGGATTTATTGCCCTCAACCAAAGAGAGTCGCCGCGGTTTTCACGGGGAGAGGACCCATGGACAAGCATGATGCCGTGTGCCCGCATTGCGGGTCGACCGAGGTGAGGGTGGTGGCCGACAATCTCGGCCGGGTCGGCTGGTGCGCCGAGTGCTGCCAGGCGTGGATCGCCGACCGGGCGCCGCCGCCGGAGCGGTCTGTGGCCGTTCGGGCCGCCGCCTGAGCGGACGCGACTCGCCGCCTGATTTGGGCTATGCTGCCGCCGTCGTCGGAGATGAGGTCCGGAGGGGGGCATGGTTTCGGCGTTCGGTGTGCTGGTCCTGGCCGTGGTGGCCCTGGGCGTTCTTCTGGTCGCGCTGGGCATCAAGGTGGTGCCGCAGGGCTATGAATACACGGTGGAGCGGTTCGGCAAGTACACCACCACCCTGTCGCCGGGGCTGCACCTGATCGTGCCGCTGGTCGACCAGATCGGCCGCAAGCTCAACATGATGGAGCAGGTGCTCGACGTCCCCAGCCAGGAGGTCATCACCCGCGACAACGCCATGGTCACCGTCGACGGCGTGGTGTTCTTCCAGGTCCTCGACGCCGCCCAGGCCGCCTACGAGGTGGCGCATCTGGAGCTGGCCATTCTCAACCTGACCATGACCAACATCCGCACGGTGATGGGCGGCATGGACCTGGACGAGCTGCTCAGCCAGCGCGACCGCATCAACGCCCAGCTGATGGCGGTGGTGGACGAGGCCACCCAGCCCTGGGGGGTCAAGGTCACCCGCATCGAGATCAAGGACATCGCCCCACCGCGCGACCTGGTCGACGCCATGGCGCGGCAGATGAAGGCCGAGCGCGACAAGCGCGCCGCCATCCTGGAGGCCGAGGGCCTCAAGCAGGCCGAGGTGCTGAAGGCCGAGGGCCAGAAGCAGGCCCAGATCCTGGCCGCCGAGGGCCGCCGCGAATCCGCCTTCCGCGACGCCGAGGCCCGCGAGCGCGAGGCCGAGGCCGAGGCCAAGGCGGTCGCCATGGTGTCCGAGGCGGTGGCCAAGGGCGAGGCCCAGGCGGTTAACTACTTCATCGCCCAGCGCTATGTGGGGGCGCTGGAGAAGGTGGCCTCGGCGCCGAACCAGAAGCTGGTGATGATGCCGCTGGAGGCCGCCGGGGTCATCGGTGCCGTCGCCGGCATCGCCGAGATCGCCCGGGACGCCCTGGCCGAGGGCGAGGTCCAGTCGGCGCCGCGCCGCCTGGCCCGCGCGCGCGGCAGCGTGCCGCCGGCCGGCGAGGGCTGATCCGGTGGAGATCGTCTTCTGGCACTGGCTGATCCTGGGCTTCGTGCTGCTGGGGGGCGAGGTGCTGATCCCCGGCACCTTCCTGATGTGGCCGGGCATCGCCGCCATACTGACCGGCATCCTGGCCTATGCGGCGCCGTCGCTGGGCTGGGAGGTCCACGCCCTGGTCTTCGCCGTCGCCACCGTGCTGGCCGCCGCCATCGGCCGCACCGCCTATGCCCGCCTGCGCGACCCCCGGACCGACCACCCCACCCTCAACCGCCGCGCCGCCCAGGTGGTGGGCACCCTGCACACCCTCGACACCCCCATCGCAGACGGCCGCGGCCGCATGAAGGTGGGCGACACCACCTGGTCCGTGTCCGGCCCCGACCTGCCCGCCGGCAGCCGCGTGCGGGTGACCGGCGCCGAGGGCAACGTGCTCAGGGTGGAGAGGGCGGAGGGGTGACCGCCCACGTCCTGCTTTCCCTGCTGGCCCTGGCTCTCGGCGTAGTGGTCGCCTGGAAGGGACGCCGCCGTCCCCGCCGTGTGGTGGCCGGGGTGGCGTTGGCGGTGGTGGCGCTGACGGCGCTGGCGGGGCTATCCTTGCGGCCATGACCGACCGCCCCCGCTTCCGCCTGTACGTCGCCGCCGATCTGTCGCCCGGCGTCGTGATCGACCTGCCGCGCGAGCAGGCCCACTACCTCGCCAACGTCATGCGGGCCCAGGCCGGCGAGGCGGTGGCGGTGTTCAACGGGCGCGACGGCGAGTGGCGGGCCGTCATCGGGCGGGTGGCCAAGAACGCCTGTGCGCTGGCTGTCGAGGCCCTGACGCGGCCCCAGGCGCCGGAGCCAGACCTGTGGCTGCTGGCGGCGCCGCTCAAGAAGGACAACACCGATTTGGTGGCGGAGAAGGCGGCCGAGCTGGGCGCCAGCGCGCTGTGGCCGGTGTTCACCCGGCGCACGGTGGCGGCCCGCGTCAACGCCGACCGCCTGGCCGCCCATCTGGTCGAAGCCGCCGAGCAGTGCGAGCGGCTGACCGTCCCCGAGCTCAAGCCGGCCTGCCCGCTGGACAAGGCGCTGGCCGGCTGGGACGAGGCCCGGACCCTGCTGTTCCTCGACGAGAGCGGCTCCGGCCCGCCGTTGGCCCAATCCGTTCCCGACGGCCCGCTGGCGATCCTGGTCGGACCCGAAGGCGGCTTCGCGCCCGAGGAGCGCGAACTGCTGGCAAGGCTGCCCTTCGCCCGGGCGGTGTCGCTGGGGCCGCGCATCCTGCGTGCCGAGACGGCGGCCATCGCCGCCCTGGCGGTGGTGCAGGCGGCCAAGGGGGATTGGGCGACCCCGCCCAGAGGTCAGTAGGTCACCCGGGTCAGGTACAGCCCGCCCGGCGGCGCGGTCGGGCCGCCCTTGGCGCGGTCCCGGGCGGCCAGGGCGTGGGCGACGTCGTCCGGGCTCCAGCTGCCCTCGCCCACCAGCTTCAGCGTGCCGACCATGTTGCGGACCTGGTGGTGCAGGAACGAGCGGGCGGCGGCGACCACTGCGATCTCGTCGCCCCGGCGCGACACGTCCAGCACGTCCAGGGTCTTGAGCGGGCTCTTCGCCTGGCACTCGCTTGCGCGGAAGGTGGTGAAGTCGTGGTGGCCGACCAGCAGCCGGGCGGCGGCGTGCATGGCCTCGGCGTCCAGCGGCCGCGGCACCCACCACACCCGGTCGCGGTCGAGAACCGGCGGGGCGCGGCGATTGAGGACTCTATAAAGGTAGGCGCGGCCGGTGGCCGAGAAGCGGGCGTGGAAGTCATCACCCACCGCCTCGGCCGCCACCACCGCCACCGGATGCGGCTTGAGGTGGTGGTTGAGGGCGTCGCGCACGGTGTCGGCGGGCCAGGCGCGCGGCAGGTCGGCATGCACCACCTGGCCGGTGGCATGGACGCCGGAATCGGTGCGCCCGGCCGCCACCACGGCCACCTCCGCCTGGCAGAAGCGGACGAAGGCCTCCTCCAGCGCCTGTTGCACCGACGGGCCGTTGTCCTGGCGCTGCCAGCCCTGGAAGGGCGTGCCGTCGTATTCGATGGTCAGGCGGTAGCGGGGCATGGCTCAGTCCAACTGCAGCGCCAGCCCCTTGAGATAGGCGCTTTCCGGCAGCCAGGGGTGGACCGGATGGTCGGCGGCGGCGCCGGCGGCCCGCAGCACCCGGCCCGAGCGGCCGGCCAGCGACAGGCCGTGGGCGATCTCCTCGGCGAAGCGGTCGGCCGGCATGTGGTGCGAGCACGAGGCGCAGAACAGGAAGCCGCCGGGCTCCACCAGCGGGGCCGCCAGCCGCGCCATCTTGCGATAGCCCTTGGCGCCGGCCTCCAGGTCCTTGCGCGACTTGACGAAGGCCGGCGGGTCGGCCACCACCACCCCGAAGCGCTCGCCGGCGGCATCCAGGCGGGCCATCTCGGCGAAGGCCTCGGCCCGCACGGTGGCGACGGTGGCGCCGTTGAGCCGCGCCGCCTGGTCGGCCAGGGCCAGCGAATGCTCGGAGCGGTCCACCGCCACCACCTCGGCGGCGCCGGACATGGCGGCCTGGACGGCGAAGCCGCCGGCATAGGTGTAGACGTCCAGCACGCGGCGGCCCCCGGCCAGGCGGGACATGAAGGCGCGGTTGTCGCGCTGGTCGTAGAACCAGCCGGTCTTCTGGCCGCCGGCCAGGTCGGCCAGGAAGCGGCTGCCGTTCTCCACCAGCTCGACCGGGCCCTCGATGGTGCCCAGGGCGACGCGGTCGTAGGTCTCCAGCCATTCCAGCTTGCGCACCGGGCTGTCGTTCTTCAGCGCCACCGCCCGCACCCCCAGCACCTCGGCCAGGGCCTCGATCACCAGCGGGGTCAGCAGCTCCATGCCGGCGGTGTTGGCCTGCACCGCCGCGACGTCGCCGTAGCGGTCGACCACCAGGCCGGGCAGGCCGTCGGCCTCGGAATGGACCAGGCGGTAATGGGGGGTGTCGAACAGCGTCTCGCGCAGGGCCAGCGCCCGGCGCAGGCGGCCGGCGACGAAGCCGGCGTCGACGATGGTGGCGGCGTCGCGGTCCAGCACCCGGGCGGCGATCAGGGAATGGGGATTGAAGGTGGCGACGCCCAGGCGTTCGCCGCCGGCGTCCATCAGGGTCACCAGGCCGCCGGCCGGCAACGCCTTGGCTTCGGCAGTCATCTCGATCTCGTTGGAGAACACCCACGGATGGCCGGCGCGAAAGCGGCGCGAGCGGCCCTTCTGCAGGCGGACGACGGGGCGGGTGGCGGTGTCTGGCGCGGCGTTGGTCATGGGGACGAACTCTAAAGGATGGGCGCCGACCCGGCAATCGGTCGGCATGTGCCCCGCCCGGAAGGGGAGACGGGCTGCGAAAAAGAGCCGGCAAGCGGCCGGGATACAAGTAAATTTTGCGATTTTTGATTTGGATCAATGGCCGCCGCCGCCCGGGCCGTCATAGTGCGCCATCTTGGAGCAGAGACCGTCCGGCCGGCTGTCGGTTTACGGGGGCATGCTATTTGCCATGGACTCCGGTCGGGCGCTCCGAGGCTGACCCTTTCCCGGTCGAAACAGGAGTTCGGCATGAGCAGCAACACCGACGCCACGCGCTATTCGGAAGACGTGGTGAAGAAGTTCGTCCTTGCGGCGATTTTCTGGGGGGTTGTGGGCTTCCTGGCTGGCGATTTCATCGCCTGGCAGCTGGCCTTCCCGGCCCTTAACCTTGATCTTGAGTGGACCTCGTTCGGCCGCCTGCGGCCCGTCCACACCTCCGCCGTGATCTTCGCGTTCGGCGGCAACATCCTTTTCTCCACCTCCCTGTATGTCGTCACGCGCACCTGCCGCACCGACCTGTTCGGTGGCCGGGGCCTCGGCAACTTCATCTTCTGGAACTTCCAGGCGCTGATCG
>JBFMHS010000045.1:0-5439 GCA_040751765.1 Pseudomonadota bacterium
CGAGGAAGCTTTCGCCCTGGGGCGCTTCAACACCTTCGCCCGCAACGCCCAGCGCAACGGTTCCGCCGACGGGCTGGAGGCCAGGACCCACGCCATCTTCGGGCCGCTGTTCCGCAGCCCCGACGCCAAGGCGCCGAAGGTCGAGGGGGGCGTGTTGCAGGAGACGCTGAACACCATCGGCCCCCGCCATCACGACGACTGGGAGCCGCTGAAGGTCGACAACTGGATCGGCCCCAAGACCACCGACGCCTTCGGTCGCGTGCTGAAGGCCGAGGACCCCGACGAGGTCACCACCGCCTTCGGGCGCGGATTGGGGCTGGTGTAAAGGATGCCGAGGCTGAGGGGCGCCGCCATGAGAAAGACTTTTGGGGCGGTGCCTGCTCCCGCCATGCCTCCGTGCGGTAACAAGGCACGGTAACATTTCACGGTAACGCCCGAATCTCGGTGTATTTTTACCGCGTTGAATTTCCAGAAAAAAAGCCCCGGCACGAAGCCGGGGCTCAAGTTTAGGGAGGAAACGTCCAAGAAAGGCAACAAGGAGGGGTCCGAGGACCGGTCTCGTTTGTTGCAGTGCAATATATACGGGGCACCTTGCTGCGATGCAAGAGAAAATCTGTGCCTTAGTGATAGCTTGGCCGACAAGGGGCTGATTTTCCTTGCCAAAAGGGGTATGCAGGGGGGTCATGTGCACTGTCCCCACGGCAAGGCTGGTTGGTTGGCACGCCATGTGCAAATATAGTCGGCGCTCCATGGTGGATGGCGGAGGATCAAAGGGTGAAGAGGCGGTTGGCGATGATGGGGGTGTTGGCGGCCGTGGTCCTGGGCGGGACCGTGGGGCCGGCCGGCGCCGTGCCGCCGCCGGCCACGGAAGCGTCGTGCGCGGCGGAAACCCAGCGGCACGAGAGGCTCCACGGCATCCCGTCGCGGCTGCTCGAGTCCATCTCGGTGGTCGAGTCCGGGCGCTACGACCGTGACCGGCGGGCAACCCTTGCCTGGCCGTGGACGGTCACTGCCGAGGGCGAGGGCAAATATTTCCCCACCAAGGCGGAGGCGGTGGCCGAGGTCAGGAAGCTGAAGGCGCGCGGCGTGCGCAACATCGACGTCGGCTGCATGCAGGTCAACCTGTACTACCACCCCGAGGCCTTCGACAGCCTGGACGATGCCTTCGATCCCGCCACCAATGTCGGCTACGCCGCCCGCTTCCTCAAGGGGCTCTACGAGGCCACCAACCACTGGGTCACCGCCGCCTCCTACTATCACTCCCAGACCCCGCACCTGGCCGCTGCCTATCGTGAGCGGCTGATGAAGGTGTGGAACGGCCCCTCGGGCAGCGACCGGGCGGTGGCGTCGCTGGCGCCGGTCAAGCCGGGGGTGTCGAACCGGCCGGTGCCCACCTCGCCCAAGGTCGAGCGCCTGCGCGAGGCGTGGAAGGACCAGGTCGCCGAGACCCGCGCCGAGGCCGGGCGCATCGCCGCCGCATATCGTCAGGCGCGGTTGAGCGAATACAAGATGCGCCGCGCCCGCATGGTCGAATCGCGGCGCGCCCAGGGCCTGCCCGCCGACGGGTACTGAGTTCCCCGTATTGCCGGGTCGGCCGCCGGACCTTAAGTTCCGGGGCATGACCACGCTTCCTCCGCCTCCCGATCCGCGCCCCGACTGGGCTTGGTTCCTCGACGTCGACGGCACCCTGATCGAGATCGCCGCCACCCCCTCGGCCATACACATGCCGCCGGACCTGCCGGGCGTGTTGCGCTCGCTGTCCGACCACCATGGCGGCGCCCTGGCCCTGGTCAGCGGGCGCGCGGTGGAGAACATCGAGCGCCTCGTCTACCCGTTCCGCTTTCCCGCCGCCGGCCTGCACGGCATGGAGCGGATGACCACAGCGGGAGAGGTGGTGCGGCCCGAGCCGCTGCCCGGCCTCGACGACATCCGCGCCCGCTTCCGGGCCGTGGAGGGCGGCGGCGTGCTGTTGGAGGACAAGGGGCTGTCGCTGGCCCTGCATTACCGTCAGGCCCCGGATCGTCATGACGAGTGCCGCGTCGTCGCCGAGGCGGCGGCCGCAGCGCATCCGGAATTCCGGCTGCTGGCCGGCAAGATGGTGTTCGAGATCAAGCCCAAGGGCTATGACAAGGGCGCCGCCGTGCGCGCCTTCATGACCGAGCCGGCGTTCGCCGGGCGGGTGCCGGTGTTCGTGGGCGACGACGTGACCGACGAATACGGCTTCGAGGCGGTCAATGCGCTGGGCGGGGTGTCGATTTTGGTCGGTCCCGAGCGCGAGACCGCCGCCCGTCACCGCCTGGACGATGTGGCCGCCTGTGGCGACTGGCTGCGCCGGGCGGCCGACCGGGATCATTAGGGCCTGGGACAGACCCTAGATCGGAATGCCCGCGAGTTCCTCGCGCAGGGAGGTCACCTCCTCGCGCACCTCGGCCAAGCGTGGGTGGATGGACAGCGCCATCTCGAAGGCGGCCAGCGCCGCCTTCTTGTCGTCCAACTCCAGGAAGATGCGGCCCAGGCCGGCCAGGGCGCCGAAATGGCGGGGCTCCAGGGCCAGCACGCGCTCGATGTCGGCCACCGCGGGGCCGTATTCGTCGCGAAGGTAGTGCACGGTGGCGCGCAGGTTCCAGCCCTCCACGTAGTCGGGCGCCCGCTCGACCACCCCGTCCAGGGTGTGAATGGCGGTGTCGTAGTCGCCGGTATGGATGGCCTCGACGGCGCGGCCCATCAGGGCGTCGACGGCGCCGCGACCCGAGCGCGACCACACGTGGCGGATGGTCACCTCGACCATTTCCGCCTCTTCCTGGCTGCGGGCGGAGCGCAACTGCTGGAACAGTGCGTCCAGGTTCGCCTCGGGCCGGGGGGCCCGGTCGCTGGAACATGAAACGCTGGCCCCCAGCAGAAGCAGCAGCGAAAGGGAGACGATCAGCCTGCGCATGAGGGGCATATGGGAGCGCCCCGTTCGCGCGCCAAGTGGGGCTTCCGGCCCCCTACAGAGCGGCTGGCCTCGGACCGCCGCTGGCCCAGTCCAGCAACTGGACGGTATGGACGATGGGCAGGGCGGTGCCCCCCCGAATGTGTTCGATGCAACCGATATTGCCCGCCGCCACCACCGTGGCACGGGTCGCTTCCAGATTGGCGGCCTTGCGGTCGCGCAGCTGGCGCGAGATCTCGGGCTGGGTGATCGAGTAGGTGCCGGCGGAACCGCAGCACAGGTGGCCCTCGGCGGGCTCCTTGACGGTGAAGCCGGCGGCCCGCAGAAGCGCCTTGGGCTCCTCGCGCACGCGCTGGCCGTGCTGGAGCGAGCAGGCGGAATGGTAGGCCACCACCGTGCCGGAGACCTCGGCTGGCGGCGAGTCCACCCGGAAGGCGAGGGAGGCGAGGAATTCGGTGACGTCCTTGGTCAGGGCCGCGATGCGCGCCGCCCGCTCGGCCCACTCCGGATCGCCGCGCAGCAGGAAGCCGTAGTCCTTGACCATGGTGCCGCAGCCCGAGGCGTTGATCACCACCGCGTCAAGATCGCCCAACTTGTCCCAGGCGGCGACGTTGGCCTTGACCATGGCCTCGGCACGGGCGCGGTCGCCCATGTGGTGGACCAGGGCACCGCAGCAGCCGGCCTCGCCCGACACCACCACCTCGACGCCCAGCCGGTTGAGCAGCCGCACGGTGGCGGCGTTGATGTCGGTGCCCAACACCTGCTGCACGCAGCCCGCCAGCAGCGCCACCCGGCTCCGTCGCCGGCCCTGGGCCGGATAGACGCCGGGCTTCAGCGGCGGGTCGGTCGGCAGCCGGGCCGGGGTCTGCAGCATCAGCTTCTTCAGCGCCGACGGCATCAGGCCCATGAACGGCCGCCCCAGCCGCGCTCCCCACAGCGACAGCCGGAACAGGCGCGGGTCGGGCAGCACGGTGGCGAGGATGCGGCGCAGCCAACGCTCGTCGGCGGGGCGGGGATGGCTTTCCGCCACCCGCTCGCGGGCGTGGTCGACCAGATGCATGTAGTGGACGCCCGACGGGCAGGTGGTCATGCACGACAGGCACGACAGGCAGCGGTCGATGTGCAGGGCCACCTTGGGACTGGCCGGCTTGTCGCCCTCCAGCATGTCCTTGATCAGGTAGATGCGCCCGCGCGGGGAATCATTCTCGTCACCCAGCAGCACGTAGGTGGGGCAGGTGGCGGTGCAGAAGCCGCAATGGACGCATTTGCGCAGGATCTCGTCGGCGACGGAGATGTCGGGATCGGACAGCTGCGCGGGGGTGAAGCGTGTCTGCATCGAATGCCTATATGGCGGGCGTCATGCGCCCGGGATTGAGGATGCGCCTGGGGTCGAAGGCCGCCTTGACCCGCTCGGACAGGGCGGCCAGCGGCGCCGGCTCGGGATGGAACACCGGCACCGAGGCGCGGGTCTCGGCGGGGGCGCGGAACAGGGTGGCGCGGCCGCCCGCCGCCTCGGCGGCGGTGCGGACGGCCTCGGCGGCCGGTTCAGGTCCGGCCAGGGCCAGCCAGGCCAGCGCGCCGCCCCGGTCCAGCACCACCTCGGCGCCGGGAACGGCGGCCACCGCGGCGGCCACCCGCGACGGCGGTACCATGAGCCGCCAGACCAGGCGGTCGTCGCCGGCGAAGGCGGCGACATCGCGCACCGACGACCAGAGATCGGCCGACCGGCTGCCGTCCAGTTCCTCGACGGCGCCGAAGCCGGCCAGTTCGTGGCGCAGCGCCTCGGCGCGGGCGGCGACCGACACCTCCGGCCCCTCCAGTCGCAGCGCGGTGATGCCGCCGGCCTGGGCGGCTCCCGAGACCTCGTAGGGGCTGGACAGCGCCCGGGTCATGGCCGCCACCGCCGCCGAGTGGTCCTGGCCGGACAGGGTGAGGGTGCGTTCCGACTCCGGCAGCGGCGCCACCCTCAGCGTCAGCTCGTGAATGACGGCCAGTGTGCCCAGCGAGCCGGTCAGCAGCTTGGGCAGGTCGAAGCCGGTGACGTTCTTGACCACCCGGCCGCCGCACACGAAGGCCTCGCCCAGGCCGGAGACGCATTTCAGGCCCAGCACGTGGTCGCGGGCGGCGCCCTGCGATACCCGGCGCGGCCCGGCGAGGTTGCAGGCGACCACGCCGCCGATGGTGGCGCGGCCCGGCGACCCGCCCAGCAGTCTCCCCCAGTCGGCCGGCTCGAAGGCCAGGCGCTGGCGCTTCCCGGCCAGGGCCGCCTCCAGGTCGGACAGCGGGGTGCCTGCCTTCACGGTCACCACCAGCTCCTCGGGCTCGTAGGAGACGATCCCGGCCAGCCCGCTCATGTCCAGGGTGGCGGAGGTCTGCATGGGGCGCCCGAAGTTGCGCTTGGACCCGGTGCCGACGACCTCCAGCGGCCGGCCGTCGGCCAAGGCACCGCGCAGGGCGTCGAGCAGGTCGTCCTCGCTCAGGGGCTTGTACAACTCGGCCGCCATCAG
>JBFMHS010000450.1:0-2112 GCA_040751765.1 Pseudomonadota bacterium
GCGTCCCGCCTGCATGTTAATGCCCATGCCGGTGATGGGCGTCCGGGTAATGCGGGTGCCGGTGGATCATCGGCTCGTGGCGGTGCCAGTGGACGTGGGGGCCGACCGGCTCGTCGCTCCCATGGTGATGGTGGTGTTCGTCGTGCTCGTGGGCATGTTCGTGTTCCAGCGCCTCGTGCCGGTGCTCGTGCTCGTGGCGTTCCGTCAGGTGCAACCACACGCCAACACCCATCAGCGCCGCCGCAATCGCCAGCCGAACTGTGACCGATTCACCCAGCAGCAGTACCGACATGGCGGCGCCGACGAAAGGGGCGGTGGAGAAATAGGCGCCGGTGCGGGCGGTACCCAATTCCCGGAGACCGACCACGAAGGCGGCCAAGCTGAGGCCGTAGCCGAGGAAGCCCAGTGTCGCCGCCATGGCGGCGGTGCCGACTGAGGGCAGCTCGGCCCCGAGGGCGAAAGCCAGCGCGATGTTCGTTCCGCCGGCCGCCAGCCCCTTGATGGCGGAAATCTGCAGCGGGTCGGACAGCGACACCTTGCGGGTCAGGTTGTTGTCCAGGGCCCAGCACAGGCAGGCGCCCAGCACGGCCAGCGCCGGCCACGACGCCTTGACCGTCCCACCCGGCCAGGACAGCACCACCGCGCCGGCAACGATGGCCAGCATGCCCAGGACGATGCGGCGGTCGGCGTTCTCTTTGAACACCACCCAGGCCAGGACGGCGGTCATCACGCCCTCGGCGTTGAGCAGCAGCGAGGACGTCGAGGCAGTGGTGCCCGACAGGCCGTACATCAGCAGCACCGGTCCAGCGACGCCGCCGCTCAGAATGGCTCCCAGCAGCCACGGCCATTCGCCGGGACCCAGCCGCGAGTGCTGGCCCCGCCTCACCAGCCGCAGCGCGCTCAAGCCCAGGCCGGAACCGAGGTAGAGGACGCCGGCCAGCAGCCACGGATCAACGTCGCCCAGCAGCATTTTGGCGAAGGGCGTGCTGGCGCCGAAGAGGAGGGCTGCGGCGAGAGCGGCGATGATGCCGTTGTGGTGCTCCATGCTCCCAGCATAATTCGAAGCGACGGGAACTCAACGCCCACCCGATGACCACCATCGGCGCCCAGAAGCCGCCCCCTTCGCGAAACCGCGATTCCTCTTCCGGTCCGCTCCGTCACCTGTGAATTGGCGATACCATTGAAATTGCCGCCGAGCATCGCCTGAGGCTGCGCGCCGAAGGAGAGGCCGCCGCCGCCAAGCTTCCGGTCGCCCGTGCCGCCGCCGAGGAATCGCGGCGCCGGCAGGAGGAACGGGAGCAGGCCTTCCGCACCGCAGCCCATGCAGGAACTGACGCGCACCCGGGCGGAGCTGGCGGCGGTGGAGGCTTCGGCGGTGGCGCTAGCCGACAAGGTGCGGCGGCGCGAGATCACGGCGCCCATGGCCGGCACGGTCAAGCGCATCGCGGTGACCACCATCGGCGGGGTGCTGCAGCCCGGCACCACCCTGCTGGAGATCGTGCCCGAGGACGACACCTTGCTGGTGGAGGGCAAGGTAAAGCCCGCCGACGTGGCCTTCCTGCACCCCGGCCAGTCGGCCGCCATCCGCATCAGCGCCTATGACTCCACCATCTACGGCACCGTCCCGGCCAGCCTGGAACACATCAGCGCCGACACCATCATGGAACGGGACGGCCAATCCTTCTATCTGGTGCGGGTGCGCGCCGACCTGCCCCAGGACAGCCGGATGGAGCTCATGCCCGGCATGACCGCCATCGTGGACATCATGACCGCCAAGCAATCGGTGCTCGATTACCTGCTCAAGCCGATCCGCAAGGCCCGGGACACGGCGCTTCGGGAACGCTGACCCCACCAATCCCTGCCCTCTATCTCGTCCAGGCCTGCCGTCCACGACTGGCCGCCAAGCCATTGTTTTCGTTAGATCAGATCTAGCTGTCTTGATCCGGATCGCGCGCCCCCACCCCAACCGCCATCCGCGCCGACCGCGCCGGCATTGTCGGCCGCATCGCCGTAGCACCACGACAGGCGGTGGAGATGAAGGATCTCTTGGTGGAACTGGTGTGAACAGGCCGCCCGGACACGGTCAGGACACCGGCGGGACGGTATATGCCC
>JBFMHS010000451.1:0-13268 GCA_040751765.1 Pseudomonadota bacterium
GACTGCGGCACGGCACCTCGCCCAACTTGCGCCGCTGCCTGGTGCGCGGCTTCCACCACAGGTCCAGGCGGTCGCCCGGCTGCACGTGGCCATAGGGGGAGCGCGGGTTGTTGCCGCCGAAGGCGCGGATGGTTTGCGCCTTGATGCGGTCGCCGGCCGCCGCAGCATGCTCGGCGAAGGTCTCGGCCATCCAATCCTCGACCCCCGGCAGGAGGGCGTCGCGGACCTTCAGGCCGTTCACCAGCATGGGCAGCATCGGCGCGAGGGAAAATCCAAGGAGCATGGCAGCCTCGCTCAGAAGGGTATGTCGTCGTTCAGGTCGGGGTCGTACCCACCGCCCTGAGAGGTGGCCGGTTCTCGGCTGCGGCCGGTGCCGTAGTCGTCCTGGCTGCTGGCGGGCGGGGGCGATCCTGAGCCCTGGCGGTCGAGCATGGTGAGCTCGCCCCGGTATCGGGCGAGCACCACCTCGGTCGTGTACCGCTCGACGCCCTGGTTGTCGGTCCATTTGCGGGTCTGCAACTGGCCCTCGATGTAGACCTTGGCACCCTTGCGCAGGTACTGCTCGGCCAGCTTGGCGAGCGGCTCGTTGAAGATCACCACGCGGTGCCACTCGGTGCGCTCGCGCTTCTCACCAGTCTGGCGGTCCTTCCAGGTCTCGGAGGTCGCGAGCGACAAGCTGGCGATCATCTCGCCGGACTGGCTGTGACGAATTTCAGGCTCGCGGCCCAGGTTGCCCACCAGGATCACCTTGTTGACGCTGCCGGCCATGTCAGTGGGCCTCCACGGTCTGAGCGCCGCTCGCCCGGACGCCATAGGTGGCATGCAGCCGGTCGGCCGCCTGCTGGGGCGTCAAGCGGTCGCGGTGGGTGCGGGCGCGGACGATGCTGCTCAGGGCCAGCATCACGAAGCCGCACCACTGCATGGCCTCGCTGCCCAGCAGCCAGCCAGTGCCGATCACCGCGACGATCACCACGAAGGTCCAGGCGTCGCACAACCAGGACTGCCGCACCGTCTCGTGCAGGATGATGATTTCAACCTTATCGGCCATTCCCCTATCTCCCCTCGCTGGTGGACCGCATGCGGTTGGTGCGGGCCTGGGCGCGCTCGCGGTCCTCGCGCAGCCAGTCGTCGATGATGCGGCAGAGCTTGGTGAAGCCGCCCTTGAGGCGCTTGCCGCGCCATTCCATGGCGAAGTCGTAAAGCTGGGCGCCGCGCTCGTAGCGCCGCTTGTGGAAGGTCTGGCGGCACTTGTTGCTGCAGAACGCCTGATCGGCCTTCAGCAGGTAGAAGGGCGCGCCGCACTCACGGCAGTGGGAGACGGGCGGCTTGCGCGGCTCGGGTGCGGCCTCGCCACCCGAGGCCATCGGAGAAGCGTTTGACGGGCGCTGCGGGGCGGTCGCGTGCATCTGAAGCATGTCCACCCCCCTACGCCGCATCGGCCGGGCTGGTGGGCACCAGCCCCAGCTTGGCGTAGGCCCGCTGCACCGCGCACGCTTGGCGGTAGGCGTCGCCGATGGCGGTGTGGTCGTTGGCGAGTCCGGCCTTCTTGCCGTCCGGCGGAAAAGCAAGCTCGAACAGCGTGCGGGTGTCGCGCACCTGCCAGAACCGCCAAGGGCAGTTGGCGCGGGTGGCGCGGTAGGCGGTCTCCAACAGCACCGGGTCGAAGGTCGCCCCATGCGCCCACACCCGAGCCCCTCGCGGCACGAAGCCGCTCAGGCGGTCGAGGGCGTCGCGCAGCGCCATGGCCGGGGCGGCATCGGGGCCGAACAGCGCCTCGCGCCCGGCGGCCCGGTCGGGGTGCATTCACCACGCCACCGTGTCGGCATCCACCCGCAGGCCGACGCCCAGGCAGGAGTCCAGCGAGACGTTGACCGAGAGGTGGTCGGCGGTGAGACCACATGCGGGATCCGGCGGCGGCGCGCCGCACGGGTCGAAGCGCACCGCGCCGATGCTCAGGATGGCCGAGCCGGGCCGCGCGCCCATGGTTTCGAGGTCGATCATGACATGGGTGGTCATCGGCTTGTCTCCCTATGAAGCCAGCGCCCCATGCGGGGCCTGCGGCAAGGGCAGGCGGCGCACGCGGTCGAGGAAGGTTTCCATGGCCTTGTCCCAGCCCCAGGGCACGATGCGCCGCGGCAGCGGCTGCGGCATGCGCTGGCTCCAGACGGGGCCGTCGGCCATGAGGTCGCGGCGTTCGGTGGCGAGGGCCACGAGATCGGCGTGCTTCACCTGGCGGGCGATGTCGGCCGGCATCGGCCATTGCAAGCCGAGGGCGCCGAAGATGGCCGCGTCGATGCGGTCCACCATGGCCCGCCATGCGTCGATACCGCCGGTCTCCTGGCGGAGCGCGTCCTTCACGGGGGTGGCGAGGTCGCCGACATAGGCTTCGTGGGCGTCGTGGAACAGCCCATAGACCCGCGCATCGGGCGGCAGCATGTCGGCCACGATCACGCTGTGCTGGGCCACCGAGTAGAAGTAGCGGCTGTGCCCGTTGAAGCGGCAAATCTTGGCGAGGGCCGAGGCGATCTCCTCCACATCCACCTGCGCGGGGCTGGTGGCGACGAGGTCGAAGCGGCGGCCCTTCTCGGTCTGGATCCACGGCATGGTCATCGCGCGGCCTCCAGGCAGAGGATGGCGGCGGTCAGCACCACGGCGGCGAGCACCTGCCAGCCGAAGGGCGTCAAGGTGCGGAGGATGGCGGGGCGGCGGCGCATCAGGCAGCCTCCTTCTCGGTCAGGACCGGCGGCCACGCCATAACCTCGCTCACCCGCTGCTTGGTGTTGAAATCCGACCACAGCGGCGGCTTGGTGTAGTCCGGGTGTGGCCGAACCGTGGCGATCAGCCGCTCGAACACCTCCCTGGCGTCCGTGCTGCGGCCCAGGCGCGGGGAAAGGATCAGGTCCCGCTTCACCCCCTCCATCAACTGCCGCAGCAAGGCTGGCGGTGCCCCGTCTGTGGCATCGGTCAGCATATCGATGGCTTCTTCTGGCAGGGTGTATGGGGCGAGGTAGCGGGTGATGATGGCAAACCGCTCCTCGTCGCCCGGAAGCTGGATGTCGAGGTGCAGGCCGAAGCGTCGCCAGATGGCCGGGTCGATGGCATCGGCCCGGTTGGTGGCCGCAACCATCATGCCGCGATAGTTCTCGATCCGCTGCAGCAGCGCGTTCACGATGGAGTTCATCTCGCGCGAGGCGGCGCTGCTGTCCTCGGAACGCTTCGTCGCAACGGCGTCGAACTCATCAAGAAACAGAATGCAGTGGTCGGCCTGATCGTCCAGGTCCTCGAAAATGCTGGCGAAGTTGTTCCCGGTCTCGCCGATGTACTTGCTCTGCACCGTGTCCAGGTGGATGCACACCAGCGAGAGCCCAAGGCGAGCGGCAAGGTGATGGGCCAGGGTGGTCTTGCCGCAGCCCGGCGGGCCGGAGAGCATCGCCGAGCGGCGTGGCTGCACACCAACGGCCTTCAACTCCTGTTCGGCGCGGATCTCGGTCATCCACTGGTGGACCGCATCCCGCACGGGCTTCGCCAGGATCGGGGGTTCGGCCTCCTCCGGTCGGAGGATGGTGGCGAAGTTGCGCAGCTTCGCGGTGGGCTGGAACTTCTTGCTCATCAGGCGGCATCCTTCTCGTCACCGGCCCCGGCGTTCCCGTCGGCCTCGGTCTTGTCGTCCTTCTTCGGCTTGGTGCGCCGCCACGCCTCGGGGATTTCCATCCCGTCGCTGCCAGCGGCACTGCACCAAGCCTCGTCCCAGGCGGCCCGGCGCGGGTCGTGGGCGGGGAACGGGTTTGCGGTCACCGGCTGGCCGGTCTCGGCCGCCTGGCGACCCATTTCGCGGGCGTCCTCGACGGTGACTTCCGGCGGTGGCGGTTCCGGCTGGACCTGCGGCTCGGGCTCGGGCTCGTCGTGGCGGGCAGCGAAATCATCAATGTCGCCCTGGCGCTCGTCCCCAGGCTTGGCGGGATCTTTGGGTTGGCTCAGGCGGCGGCGAGCGGCCTCGCCCAACGGCGTGTCGTAAAGCATGCCGAGCGCGGCCTTGTAGATGTCGAGCAGGGTCTCGCGCTCTTGCAAGGCAGCGCGGCCGTGCTTGCGCTCCAACTTCCGCAGGCGCAGGATGTCTTTCACCGTGGGCACGTCGAAGCCAGCACCCTTGGCCTCGTCCATGACGGCCTTCTGGTCGGCCTTCAGTTCGTCGATCTCGTCCTGCAGCCTCTCGAAGCGTTCGACGAAGCTGCGCAGCCGATCACCGCTGCCGTTTCCAATGCTCAATGCCCCCTCCTGTTGTGCTGGCGGTCGTGGCCTTCCACGGCCGCCACGGCATGGGCGGCCAGTTCCACGAGCAGGTTGCGGAAGTCGTCCGGGCCGGCGCAGCGGCCCTCGTCGATGCCGCGCTTGAAGGCGGCGGCGATCAGCTTGTGCAGGTCCTCGGCCATCACCGGGTCGGCTTCGGCATGAGCCTCGTGCCGTTTGATGGCACCTTCGATGTCCATGAACAGGACGGTGCGGGCGAGAACGGCGTCGAAGTCGGTCATGACAGCACCTCATGCGTGGCGCTGGCGTGGGTGCGCGGCGCGTTCGGCAGGCGGATGGCTTGCGCCTTGGGTAGCGGGGCCTGGCGGCGCATGGCGAAGCCGGTCGCCCAGCCGTCGCGCAGGTCGGGCTGCTCGGGCAGGAACGGGTTGTCCTCGGCCGCCATGCCGGCATCGCGGGCGCTGATGCCCGCCCACATGGCGGTGATGCGGGCGTGGCCGGGGCGCTTGCGGGCCATGTCGCGGGCCTCCTGGGTCAGCGTCTCGGCCTCGGCCCGCTTGAGGGCGAGCAGAGTTTCCGGCCCCTCGGCGATGTGCTCAGGCCGCGACATGGTCGCCCACCCACATCTCGGAGAGGCCGCGGCTGCCCAGCAGGCGGGTGGCCTGTTCGCGGGCGGCATCGGCATGGCGGTCGATCTGCGCGGCCGAGAACCCGGCGCGGCGCAGGTCGTCGCGGGTGCAGGACCCGCACTCGACCACCTTGTCGGCCATGACCTGGGCCATGCGGCTGGCGGCGGTGCCGTCGGACATACTAACCTCCATGGTTGTCAAGCGATCTGGACCAATGCGCGCGGGCCGGGCATGATCGCCGGGTCGCAAGGAAGGGAGGCCCGCATGAAGAAGCTGTTCGCCGTCGCGCTGGCGGTGCTCGCCATCACCCTGGGCGGGTGCGATGACGCCCATAAGCCGGTTCAGCCGGCCAGCACGGGGGTTGCCCAAGGCGACCTGCTGGCGGCGATGCGCAAGCGCGGATACGACCCGATGCCCGCCACGGCCGACGATGGTCTCTCGCGCTTCACCTCGCAGGCGCCGGGCGGTCGCGCGGCCAGCCTGGATGTCGTCGGTCGCGAGTCGCTGATCGTTTCGGCCCGCCTGCAAGGCAAACCTGGGGTCGAGTTGTGGAAGGATGTCGCCACCATGATCGGCGCGTCCTTCCCGGCCTGGAACGGCGGTGCCGACTGGCTCAACGGCTCGATCCCGCTGGTGGCCGAGGATGGGCACACCATGAGCTATCCCTACCAGGGCCGCGCCAACATGGTTCTGGAACCCGCCCCCGATGGGCAGGTGACCTTCTCGATCCTCACGCTCCAGAAGTGAGCGACGGGCGGGCTGAATGGGCGTAGCCATCGCGGGTCACCAGCCGGGGTAGAGGGCGATCAGGCGGTGCCAGTCGGCACGGGCCTGCTCGTCGTCGCCCAGGGCCGCGATGGCGTCGGCGGCGTGCCACGTCCAGCCCTTGCCCCGGCACCACGTCGTGTCGGCGTCACCCCGGTAGAGGCAGATCACCGTGGCGACCAGGATCCGCTGCACCTCGGACATCTCCTTGGCGGCGGCGCGGAAGGCAGCCATCTCGCGCTTGCTCTCGGCCTCGTCGTCCTGGGCACCGCGCGGCCGGATGCCGTAGTGGCCCTCGCCCCGGCCATCGCGGAAGAAGCAAGGCCACAGGTCGTGGCGCTCCAGCATCTCCTCCAGGTGCGCGGAGAAGGCGTCGCGCAGGCGGTAATAGTCGCAGAACAGGTCGTAGGGCAGGTCCACCCCGCCGAGGCGGGCCAGGGCCTGGGCCTCGCGGCCGTCCATGCTGGGGCGCTTGCCCACAAGCTGGGTCAGCTTGAGCTTGGGGAACACCCGCTTGGCGGCGGCCGGATCGTCGGCGGCGTAGGCGGCCATCGCCACCGGCACGCTGCTGTGGTGGATGTAGCCGGTCAGGGCCTGCCGCCAGTTCACGCGCGGCGTGCCGCCGCTCATGGTGACGAAGATGCCGGCCAGGAAATCGTCCGGGGTGGGCTGGTGAGCGGCGCGCATGGGTCAGCCCTCCCCGCGCGCCTTGGCGGCCAGTTTCCGCGCGTCCTCGATGATCGGGTCGAGCGGGTCCGGCCCCATCTCCTCGTAGTTGTCCCAGGTGGCGACCAGCCGGTCGAGCAGGGCCAGCAACTCGGGGGCGGCGGCGATCAGGCGGGCATCGTGGATGTCCACTTCCTCGGCCAGCGTGATTTCCCCGTAGGGGCCGCGTCCGACCACGTCGTAGACGCCATCATCGGTGTTGTCGTAGATGCCGTTTCCCGCATCGCGGATGCGCCAGGGGGCGGGGGTGTAGTTGCTGCCCATCGGTCAGGCCCTCCCGCGCGCTTTGGCGAGAACGGCATCAACGGCATCGCTGATTTCGCCCAGGGTGCCGTATCCGAGGTCGGCCTGGAGCGTCTTGCGCTCCGCCCGCATCTTCCCCTCAGCAGCGGCAACGTGGTCATACAGGCGGCTCAAAAGGTCCAGCAACTCGGGCGCGGCGGCGATCAGCCGCAGGTTGGCAACGCCCTCTTCATAGCTGGAACTGTCCGTGCTCAGGTCCGCGGCATGCGCGACCACCTGCCCACCCATGACGAGGCTGTCGTGGTCAATCGTCCAGGGGCCGGGGGTGTGGGTATGGGGCTTTTTGGTCATCGTTCCCTCGCTGCGCGTTAAACGCTACGAGGGCGATGTAACCATCACGGGGACGCTATGTCAACATTTTGGTGACGATATCACGGGCGGCGGTTACAGACGGCGGGAGAACCAAACCACGCGCCCGATGATCCTCACTTCCTCGGCCGTCCGCTCATATGGCGGATGGTATTGATTGTCCGAGGAAATCCTGATGCGCGGCGGGTCGCTGTGAGGGATGTGCTCGATCCGCTTCACAACCACCCCCATGCCATCCCACAGCGCGAAGATGCCTGGCGGCGTGGGAACCTTGTCCCGCATATCCACCATCACCCGGTCACCACTCAACAGCGTCGGCGACATGCTGTCCCCAATCACCTCCACGATGCGCGAACTGCCGATGTGCGCCCGCACTTCCGACCGCAGGTACTCGGCCGGGAAGTCCCAGTGTGCCTTGATCCCGTCGCGGGCGACGAGTTGGCCGTCTTCGTGCGAATAGCTCAGGGCCGCCTCGCCCCCGCCGCCCAGGCCCGCCCGAACATCGATCTCCAGGACGGTGGCCTGGTGCCCGGCACCGGAGATGATCTTCGAGTGCGTCTCGGGATCGATCTCTTCCACCCGATAACCGACGGCCTCTAAAGGATCCAGCCCGGTCTTGGCCGCGAAGTCGGGCGGAAGAAGAGCGAGAGGGTTGACCTCAAGGGCGTTGGCGATCCGCCACATCCATTCTTGGGTCAACTTCCGCTCACCCTTCTCCAGCTTATGAACCTGCTGCCTGGATGTGCCGATGCGTTGCGCAAGCTCTTCGAGGGAGAGCTTCTGCGCCTCACGGACTTCGCGAATTCGGTTCTGCATTTTTTCTTCGGGCATGGTGTTCATTGTCGCCACTCCGGTGACAGCGGTCGATGACCATTCTGTTGACACGTCGTCCCCATTCCGGTTACAGGTGGGGACATGAAGCTCAAGACCTACCTCGCCCAGACCGGAACATCGGCCGCTGAGTTCGGCCGGAGGATCGGTGTCACCAACCGGCAGACCATGTCCCGGTACGTGGCGGGATCGCGCATTCCCAAGCCCGAACTGATGGCGCTGATCTTTCGTGAAACCGGCGGGGCGGTGCAGCCCAACGATTTCTTCGATCTGGAGGCGCCGGAATGATCCGCCACCTCTGTTTTCAAGTGGTGAGGCCCAATGTTTGACCCCACCAACGAGCGGCGCGGATTTCCCCGCTCACCATCCTCGTCAAGACGCCAAGTGCTTGCCAGCGCGCGAAAGGCAGGTTGGGGGCGCATCGGGCATACCTCCTCGTCGCTAGTCCCGTGGGCGGGCAGTCCGACCGATGGACAGTGCCTTGTCCAAGGTCCGCAACTGCTCCGCCATCAGGCGGGAGGTGGGGTGGTCGGGGTTCTCGGCGATGCGCTTCCGCATCCGCCGGGCCAGCCGCTCCAGGTCGGCCTCGTCCCTGGGTTCGTCTTCATCGTTCATCGGAACCTCTCCGCTTCCGTTCGCCAGAACAGACTGCGCGCATCAACCACAAGGGGCGAGGCGAACGTCCAACTCAATTTCGCATCCGGGAGGCCATCATGATTTCGGCCCGCACCTTCGCGGCGCAGGACTACCTGGGCCTCAAGACCGCCACCCGCCTGCTCAACAAGGCGGTCGGCGGGCTGGAGGCGGCCGAGTCCTTGAGCCGCGGCGACCACAGCACCCACGGCCGATACCAATCTCCGAACACCGACCTGTTCATTCCGGTGGACGTGGTGGTGGACCTGGAGCATGCGGCCGAGGTGCCGTTCGTCACCCGCGCCCTAGCCGCGCTCAACGGCCACCTCGTGATCCCCAAGCCGCCGGTCCACGGCGACCCGCGCTGGCTGGGCCACATGGCGGCCGTGAGCAAGGAATGCGGCGACACCATTGCCCGGCTGGCCGTGGCCCTGGCCGATGACGGTGCGGTGTCGGCCGACGAGTCCCGCCGCCTGGCGCTGCGCCGGGAGGTGCGCGAGGCGATGGAGGCCCTGGCATCGCTGGACAAGGCCCTGGAGGAAGTCGAGCGCGCCGAGGCCCGGCGGATGGAGGGCGCGCGATGACCGCCGCCTCGGCAATCTGCCTGCGCGCGGCCGAACTGGTCTCGGGCAACCGGGCCGCCACCCACGGCGACAAGCTGGAGAACCACGCCAATATCGCGGCGCTGTGGAACGCCTTCCTGGGCGACCGCCTGCCCGCCGGGCACAAGCTATCCGCCCTCGACGTGGCGCTGATGATGGCGCTGCTGAAGATCGCCCGCACCAAGGCGGGCGGCCACAACCCCGACGACTACGTGGACCTCGCCGGCTATGCCGGATGCGCGGGCGAGATCGCCGACCTGATGGCGGCGGCGGGAGGCGGTGAATGACCGCCGCGCCGCGCATCCGCCTGCCGAACCGGCGCATGCAGATCACCGATGCCGTCGAGTGGCAGGGCCACACCTGGATGGTGTCGGTGGGCTTCACCCCCGACGGCCGGGCGTTGGAAGCCTTCGTCAAGGGCATCAAGACCGGCAGCAGCATGGACGCCATCATGGACGATGCCTGCGTGCTGCTCTCCCTGCTGCTGCAGGCTGGGTATTCCGCCCAGGCGCTGGCCGACCACCTGGGGCGCGAGGGCGTCGATCCCTTCGCCCCGGCAGCTTCGCCCTTGGGCCTGATCGCCATCACCTGCGCGGCGATGGAGGCCGAGGTGGGCGCGGGCATAGCCCAGGCCCATGCGATGGTATCCCAGGCAGCCGGGGAGGCCGCGCCATGAACGGTCGCCGCTTCCCCGAGCAGTTCATCGACGAGGTGCGCGACCGCACGTCGCTGGTCGCCCTGATCGGCCGCTACGTCAAGCTCACCCGGCGGGGCCGCGAGCATATCGGGTGCTGCCCCTTCCATTCCGAAAAGACCGGCTCGTTCACAGTGAACGAGGACAAGGGGTTCGCCCATTGCTTCGGCTGCTCGTGGCACGGCGACGCCTTCGACTTCGTGCGCGCCCATCTCGGCTACGACTTCACCGAGGCGGTCGAGGTGTTGGCGGCCGAGGCGGGTATGATCCCGGAACGCGAGGGTGAGCCGCCCCGCCCGAAGCCGGTGGTCCAGCGGCCCAGCCGCGAGGACCTGGAGGCCGAGAAGGCGCAGACCATCGAGTGGGCGCGCGGCGTGTGGGCGCGGGCGGTCCCGGCCACCGGCACCATCGCCGAAGCCTACCTGCGCAGCCGCAGCATCCACCTGCCTCCACCGCCCTCCCTGCGCTTCTCGCCCTCGCTCAAGCACACCGACACCGGCCTGTTCCTTCCGGCCATGGTGGCGGGCGTGCAGGCCGTGGACGGCCGGGTGGTCGGCGTTCACCGCACCTTCCTGAAGGCGGATGGGTCGGCCAAGGCCGGCGTCACCAGCCCGAAGAAGATGGGCGGGGTGTGCTGGGGAGGTGCAGTGCGCTTCGCCCGCCCTGCCTCCGTTCTGCGCATCGCCGAGGGCATCGAGACGGCGCTCTCGATCCTGCAGGCGATGCCGGATGCCGCCGTTTGGGCGGCGCTGTCGCTCGGCAACATGGGGAGCATCGACCTGCCCGAAGAGGTTCGGGAGGTCCGCCTGTTCGCCGACTCCGACAACAAGGACCCCGCCAAGGCCGAGGAATTGCTGGAACGCGCGGCGGAGCGGCATGCCCGCGCCGGCCGCAAGGTCCGCATCGCCCATGCCCCCGACGGGATGGACTTCAACGACGTGCTGAGAGGAACAGAGTCATGAGCAAGTGCATCGAGATCACCGTGGCGGGGCCGGTCGGGACCGGCAAGTCCGCCGTGCTGGGGCTGATCGAGCGGGAGTTGCGGCGCGAGGGCTTCGCCTTCCGCTACGCCAACCCGGCCGAGGACATTCCCGAGAAGAACCTGGCCGACATCATCGCCGACCTGCGCGGCCTGGATCGCGGCGGCGTCACCTTCGTGCTGGCCCAGGCAAATGCGGGCGAGCAGGCGATCCGGGCGGCCGACCGTGGGGCCAAGGTCTACAGCGCCGCCGACGTGACCGGTGTGGCGCTGCTGCCGGGCGCGGTGACCGCCCGCATCGACCTGGATGGCAACCCCGCCGAGGCCATCGACTTCGACATGCACCCGGTGTGGGGCGCGATCCACGACATCACCGTGGACGGCCAGGAGATGGTGTTCATCCCCGCCTTCCACTACCGGGCCGCCCCGGCCCCCGAGGGTTCGCCTCATGCCGGGCAGCCGTGCTGGTGGATCAGCACCGCGCCGCGCGACGGCTTCCGCCTGCACCCCGCTTTCCTGCGCGACGGCAAGCCGGTGAGCGGCATCCTGGTCGGCAAGCATCAGGCCAGCAAGGATGGCGACAAGGCGGCCAGCAAGGGCGGGGCGGCCCCGCTCGCCTCCATCGACTTCAACGCCATGCGCACCGCCTGCGCGGCGCGGGGTGAGGGCTGGCGGCTGTGGACCATCTACGACCTGGCGGCGATCCAGATGCTGGCCCTGATCGAGGTGGGGGCCGACCTGCAGGACCTCATCGGGCGCGGCAATGTGGGCGGCGAGGGCCGCAAGCCCTGCGGCAGCAGTGACGCCATCTGGCGCGGCCTCAACGACCTGTGGGGCAACGTCTGGCAGATGGTGGACGGCATCACCTCCGATGACGACAACCTGATCCGCATCCATGACGCCGAGGGCCATCGCCGCTGGATCGACACCGGCATCACCTTCGGCGTGGACGAGGCGCACGGCTGGCCCACCGGCCTGCACGCCGAGGCCGGCGACGGCTTCGACCTGGGCGCGATCTTCCTGCCCAACGCGGTCGATGACGAGCGCGATGAGGCCCTGCTGAAGGACTACTGCTTCGGTTCCTGGCGGGGCTACGAGTGCGTGGCCTACGTGGGCGGCCACTGGGGCTACGGCGCGGACGCGGGTCTCTTCAACCTGGACCTGGGCAACGCCGCGCCGTACTCCAGCACGAGCATCGGGGGCCGCCTCGCGCTCGCAATCTGAACCCTGACACCTGTGTTCTGCACCACCCCGCGAGAGCGGGGTGGTTGAGGGGGAAAGCATGCGACACACCCGGCACATTCTTTCATATAGCGGCGGCAAGGACTCGACCGCCATGTACCTCTTGGCGCTGGAACTGGCCGAGCGGCATGGCTTCGACTTCACCCCGGTCTTCGCCGACACCGGCAACGAGCACGAGGCCACACTGGACTATGTCCGGGATCTACCCAGGCGCACGGGCGGCCCTGAGATCCGCTGGGTCAAGGCGGACTTCGCCGAGGATTTCGAGCGCAAGCGACGCTTCATCGCGGCGAAGTGGCCGGGCGATCTGGTCAAGGATGTGCCGGGCCGCTGGGAGGTCCGCCCGGAATTCATCCTGCAGGACGGGGACAATGAGACCGTGGTGGCGGAGTGCGTGCCCGACGAGGCACCACCCGAGCCTGCCGATCCGTACCGGCCGATGCTGTCCACCTTCTATCAGTGGGTTCCGGCCCGACGGGGCCTGTCGCCTGAAGAGGCTGCGATCCGCGTGGATCGCGCCCTGGCGGCCTTGCACCCCACCGGGAACCCATTCCTCGACCTCTGCATGCTCAAAGGCAGGTTCCCTTCGACCAAGGCCCGGTTCTGCTCGGAGGAACTGAAGCATCACCCGGTCTTCTATCAGGTGCAGGAGCCGCTATTGGAAGCCGGGCACCGGGTGCTCTCGTGGCAGGGAGTGCGGGCCGAGGAGAGCGCCAGCCGCGCCAAACTGCGCCGCTTCGAGCATGTGGGCGGCGGTCTGTGGAATTGGCGGCCGATCTTCCGTTGGACGGCCGAGACCGTGTTCGCGATGCACCGCCGCCATGACGTGCCGCCAAACCCCCTCTACACCTTGGGCATGGGGCGGGTTGGCTGCATGCCCTGCATCCATGCCCGCAAGGACGAGATTTGGGAAATCGCGCGCCGCTTCCCCGAGCACATCGACCGCATCGAAGCGTGGGAGATGGCGGTCGGCATGTGCGCGAAGCGCCAGGGCATCGGCTCGTTCTTCGCCGCCGATAAGACGGCCAACCACGACAAGACGAAGCCGATCCCAGGCATTCGCGACGTGGTGGCCTGGGCATCGACCGGACGGGGGGGGGCGGCAGTTCGATCTGCTGAAGAACGCCGACGACATTCCCCGGTGCTCGTCCATCTACGGCCTGTGCGAATGAGGCCCGCCATGGACAGCCCCTTCCTCGACCGCACCCGTTGGCTCGACGAGAACGATTTCGCGGCCATCATCGACCAACCGCCGCCCTACACGGTGTCGCCCGGCCACTGCTTGGTGGTGCCGAAGCGGGCGGTGC
>JBFMHS010000452.1:0-7589 GCA_040751765.1 Pseudomonadota bacterium
GGGCTGATCCTGGTCTTCGACGTCATCGAGTTGATCCGCCGCGGTGCCAACCGCGCCGACCTGGACTTCACGGTGTTGTTCGCCATGGCGCTCCTGAAGCTGCCGCAGATGCTGCACACCATCCTGCCGTTCGGGGTGATGATCGGGGCGATGATCGCCTTCTGGCGGCTGACCCGCACCCACGAGCTGGTGGTGGCCCGCGCCGCCGGCATCTCGGCCTGGCAGTTCCTGGCCCCGGTGCTGGGGGCGGTGCTGGTGCTGGGTATCCTGGAGGTGACCGCCTTCAATCCGCTGGCGGCCGCCATGTACAGCCGCTACGAGCGGCTCCAGGACGAGGTGCTGCTGAACCGGGGCGCCAATCTCGACGTCTCCGAGGTCGGCCTGTGGCTGCGCGAGGGCGACGAGGCCGCCCAGATGGTCATTCATTCCGATGAGGTGCGCCAGGAGGGCCTGATCCTGCACCTGCGTGACGTCCACATCTTCCTTTACGACCAGCCCGAGCACTTCACCCGCCGCATCTGGGCCGGCCGGGCGACGCTGGGCGAGGGTGCCTTCGAGCTGGAGGACGTGTGGCTGATGGAGGGCGGCAAGCCCTCGGAGCATCGCGACCACATGAGGCTGCCCACCCAGCTGACCCTGGAGCGGGTGCAGGACAATTTCGCCAGCCCCGAGACCATGTCGTTCTGGCAGCTGCCGTCCTTCATCACCTTCTTCGAGAAGGCCGGCTTCGCCGCCAACAAGCACCGCATGTACCTGCAGTCGCTGCTGGCCTCGCCGCTGCTTCTGTGTGGCATGGTGCTGATCGCCGCCGTGTTCTCGCTCCGGCCCAACATGCGCTCGGGCGGCCTGCTGGCGCGGGTGGCGGCCGGCGTCGCCGCCGGTTTCCTGATCTATTTCTTCACCAAGCTGGTCTACGCCTTCGGCCTGTCGGCGACGCTGCCGCAGTCTCTGGCCGCCTGGACCCCGGCGCTGGTGGCCAGCCTGCTCGGCATGTCCGGCCTGCTCCACCTGGAAGATGGTTGATTTCCCGCCCGGCCGGGCCGTTGACTAACACCGCCAAGGGGGTATGTTCCCCCCCAAGATTTCCGCACCGTTTCAGAGGGACCCGCCATGAGCTTCGCCGATCTCCAGAAAGCCATCGATGACGCCTGGGAGGCGCGCGACACCATCACCCCGGCGACCACCGGCAAAGCCCGCGAGGCGGTGGAGACCGCGCTGGGGATGCTGGATACCGGCCATCTGCGGGTCGCCGAGAAGATCGACGGCCAGTGGGTCACCCACCAGTGGCTGAAGAAGGCGGTGCTGCTGTCGTTCCGCCTCAACGACATGCGTCCCATGCCGGGCGCTCCCAACAATTCCACCTGGTGGGACAAGGTGCCGACCAAGTTCGAGGGCTGGGACGAGGGCATGTTCAAGGCCCACGGCTTCCGTGCCGTGCCGGGCTGCGTGGTGCGCAAGCCGGCGTTCATCGCCCCCGGCGCGGTACTGCTGCCGTGCTTCGTCAATGTCGGCGCCTACGTGGATTCGGGCACCATGGTCGACACCTGGGCCACGGTGGGCTCCTGCGCCCAGATCGGCCGCAACGTGCACATTTCGGGGGGCGCCGGCATCGGCGGCGTGCTCGAGCCGCTGCAGGCCGGCCCGGTGATCATCGAGGACAACGTCTTCATCGGCGCCCGCGCCGAGGTGGCCGAGGGCGTGATCGTCGAGGAGGGCGCGGTGCTTTCCATGGGCGTCTATATCGGCAAATCTACCAAGATCGTCGACCGCGCCACCGGCGAGGTGTTCTACGGCCGCGTCCCCGCCTATTCGGTGGTGGTGTCGGGCACCATGCCCGGCAAGCCCATGGGCAACGGCGAACCAGGCCCCAACCTGTACTGCGCCGTCATCGTGAAGCGCGTCGACGAGAAGACCCGCTCGAAGGTGTCGATCAACGAGCTGCTGCGGGATTGATCCCTCATCCATCGTCACCCCCGCGAAGGCGGGGGTCCATGGCGCCGTCGCGTGGATGCCCGCCTTCGCGGGCATGACGATCCATGGAGTGGTGCATGACTGATCTTCGCGACCCTGTCGCCCTCGCCGCCGAGCTGATCAGGCGCCCCAGCGTCACCCCCGAGGACGCCGGGGCCATCGGCCTCCTGGCCGGGTGGCTGGAGAGCCTGGGCTTCGCCTGCCATGTGCTGCCCTTCGAGACCGGCGGGCCGCGCATCCAGAACCTTTATGCCCGCCTGGGGACCGGGGGCTCCAATTTCTGCTTCGCCGGCCATACCGACGTGGTGCCGCCGGGCCAGGGCTGGACGGTGGCCCCCTTCGCCGGCCAGGTGATCGACGGCCGGCTGTTCGGGCGCGGCGCGGTGGACATGAAGGGGGCCATCGCCGCCTTCGTCGCCGCCGTGGCGCGGTTCGGCAAGCCGGCCGGCTCCATCTCGCTGCTGATCACCGGCGACGAGGAAGGGCCGGCGGTGGACGGCACCGTCAAGGTGCTCGATTGGCTGGCCGCGCGCGGCGAGAAACTGGATTGCTGCCTGGTGGGCGAGCCCACCAATCCCCGCAAGTTGGGCGAGGCCATGAAGATCGGCCGCCGGGGCAGCATGAACACCCGGTTGACCGTGTTCGGCACCCAGGGCCACGCCGCCTATCCCCACCTTGCCGACAATCCCATCCCCCGCCTGCTGGAGATGCTGCGGCGGCTGACCGAGAAGCCGCTGGACGCCGGCAGCGCCCACTTCGAGGCCTCGACCCTGGCCCTGACCACGGTGGACGTGGGCAACCCCGCCACCAACGTCATCCCCGCCACAGCGCGGGCCGGATTCAACATCCGCTTCAACGACCTCCATTCCGGCGCCTCGCTCCAGCAGTGGATCCGCCACACCTGCGAGTCGGTCGGCGGTGACTTCGAACTGGCGTTCGAGGTGTCGGGCGAGAGCTTCCTAACCCAGCCCGGCGCCCTGTCGGACTCGGTGGCGGTGGCCATCCAAGATGTGACCGGGATCACCCCTGAATTGTCCACCTCGGGCGGCACCTCGGATGCCCGCTTCATCAAGAATGCCTGCCCGGTGGTGGAGTTCGGCCTGGTCAACCAGACCATGCACAAGGCCGACGAGCAGGTGCCGGTGGAGCACCTGGAGCAGCTGGCCGCCATCTACGGCGCCGTGCTGGAGCGCCTGGTCGGCCGGCCATGATCGTGCCGGCGGAGATCGTCGCCGGCGTCACCGCCGCCTGGCGCCTGGCCCGCCGCGAGCCGGACGCCCTGGCCTGGGTCGACGCCACCCCGCGCGGCTTCTGGCATTCGTTCTTCGCCGCCGCCATCGTCCTGCCGGCGGTGCTGGCGCTGGAACTGCTCGACGGCACCTTCGCCCAGGAGGGCCGTGAGCCCCTGCGCACCCTGTCGGTGGAATTGATCGCCTACGTCATCCAGTGGACCGCCTTCCCGCTGGCCATGAGCGCCATCGCCGACGGGCTGGGGCGCGGCCAGCACTACATCCGCTACATCGTCGTCTACAATTGGTCGGCCGTGTTGCAGATGGCGCTGTTCCTGCCGGTGGCCTTGATGGCGGCCGCCTTCCCCGGCAGCGGCATCATGCTGGCCATGGTGATCGCCACCGCGCTGCTGCTGATCTACCAAGCCTATATCGCCCATGTGGCGCTGGAGGTTCCCGGCCCCACCGCCGCCGGGCTGGTCCTGCTGGACATGCTGCTCGGCGGTCTGGTGCAGATGACCGCCGACCGCATCGCCGGGTGAGGCGCTTTCGATTTCGCCCCCGCCGATACAGGCGCGCCGCTGCGGATCACCTCACTCCAGCCCCGCCACCCATGCCACCGCCTCGGCGACGCTTTCCACCGCCGGCCCCGGCGGCGGCGGCGGGCGGCGGATCATCAACACCGGAATACCGAGGCCGCGCGCGGCGGCGATCTTGGCATAGGTGGCGGCGCCGCCCGAGGCCTTGCTGACCACCACGTCGATGCGGTGGGCGAGCAGCAGGGCGGCCTCGTCCGCCTCGGCGAAGGGGCCGCGCCCCGCCACCACCTCGCAGCCGGCCAGCGGCGGCGGTTCAGGCGCGATCAGCCGCACCACGAAATGCACGTCCGTCACGCCGGCGAAGGCGACGGCCTCCTGGACGCCGACGGTGAGGAAGGCGCGACGGCCGATCGCGGGCAAGGCCCGGGCGGCCTCGGCCATGCCGTCCACCTCGATCCAGGAATCGCCGGGCCGCTTCTCCCAGGCCGGCCGCGCCAGCACCAGACGCGGCACGCCGGTGGCGGCGCAGGCCGCGGCGGCATGGGCCGAGATGCGGGCGGCGAAGGGGTGGGTGGCGTCGATGACGGCGCCGATCGCCTCGGTCCGCAGGTATGCCTCAAGACCGCCGGCGCCGCCGAAGCCGCCCACCCGCACCCGGCCAGGCAGGTCGGGGACCGTGCCGGTGCGCCCGGCCAGCGAGGTGATGACGTCGCGCCCGGCCAGCGCCCGCGCCAGGGCGTTGGCCTCCGAGGTGCCGCCAAGGATCAGCAGCCTCATCCCGCCCCGCCCACCACGCGGCCGCCTCGGTCGACGGCGATCACCGTCACCTCGGTGCCGCCGGCCAGCACGGCGAGGCAGGTCTCGCGGGCCCCGCGCGCCACCGCGTCGCCGATTCCGGCCGCCTCGCCCAGCGCCAGCAGCTGGGCGGCGGAAACGCAGGCGCGGCCCTCGGCGCGCAGGCCCGGTGGCAGGCTTTCGGCCAGGCGGGCGATGTCGACGCCGGAGGCCTTGCTGTGCAGGTCCATCTCGCCTGCCGCCAGCTTGGCCAGCTTGGCGAAGCCGCCGCACAGGGTCAGCTTGCGGGGGGGATGGGCGCGCAGATACTTGAGCAGGGCGCCGGCCATGTCGCCCATGTCGATCAGCGCCTGGTCGGGCAGGTGCAGCTCGCGCCGCAGCACCGCCTCCGAGGTCTTGCCGGTGCTGGCGCCCAGATGGCAGATGCCCAACGCGGTGGCGACGTCGACGCTGCGCTGGATGGAGTGGACCCAGGCCGAGCAGGAATAGGGCACCACCACCCCGGTGGTCCCCAGCACAGACAGCCCGCCGAGGATGCCCAGGCGGGCGTTCATGGTCTTGGCGGCCAGTGCCTCGCCGTCGGGGATGGAGATCGTCACCACCACGTCGGTTGCCACGCCCAGCTCCGCCGCCGCGTCGGCGATGTTGTCGGCGATCTGGGCGCGCGGGCCGGGGTTGATGGCCGGCTCGCCCACCGCCAGCGGCAACCCGGGCAGGGTGACGGTGCCGACACCGGGGCCGGCGCGGAAGGCAATGCCGGAACCGGGTGGGCCGGGCTCGACCGTGGCCAGGATCAGGGCGCCGTGGGTGACGTCGGGATCGTCGCCGGCATCCTTGACGATGCCGGCGGTGGCCTTGCCGTCGGCCACTTCGGTGCGCGCCAGGGCGAAGGAGGGGGCGTGGCCGCGCGGCAGGCGGATGGTCACCGGATCGGGAAAGCGTCTCGAATGCAAGGCCGTGAAGGCCGCCTTGGCGGCCGCCGCCGCGCAGGCGCCGGTGGTCCAGCCGGCTCGCAGGCGCTTTTCCGCCACCCTAGCCCTTCCGCAAGGCCCGGATGGCCTCGATCAGCCCGCCGGTGGAGGAATCGTGGTTGGCCGGCGGCGTGGACGCGGTCAGCTCGGGCAAAATCTTCCTGGCCAGCTGCTTGCCCAGCTCGACGCCCCACTGGTCGAAGCTGTTGACGTCCCACACCACGCCCTGGACGAACACCTTGTGCTCGTACAGCGCGATCAGCATGCCCAGGGTGCGCGGGTCCAGCCTGCGGTACAGGATGGTGTTGGTGGGCTTGTTGCCGGGGAAGACGCGGTGGGCGAGGTCGGCGTCGGACAGTCCGGGATTCTCGGCACGCGCCTCGGCCTCGGTCTTGCCGCGCATCAGCGCCTCGGGCTGGGCCAGGACGTTGGACAGCAGCAGCAAGTGGTGGTTTCCGACCGGATTGTGGGTTTCGGCGGCGGCGATGAAGTCGCAGGGGATCAACTTGGTGCCCTGGTGAATCAGCTGGTAGAAGGCGTGCTGGCCGTTGGTTCCGGCCTCGCCGAACACGATGGGCCCGGTCTGCCAGCCGACGGCGCTGCCGTCGCGGGCGGTTCCCTTGCCGTTGGATTCCATGTCCAGCTGCTGCAGATAGGCCGGCAGCCGGTGCAGGTACTGGTCGTAGGGCAGCACCGCATAGGCCTGGGCGCCCAGGAAATTGTTGTACCACACGCCGAGCCCGGCCAGCACCGCCGGCATGTTGCGCGACAGCGGCGCGGTGCGGAAATGCTCGTCCATCTCGTGGGCGCCGGCCAAGAGCTCCTCGAAGCGGCCGAAGCCCACGGCGATGGCGATGGACAGGCCGATGGCCGACCACAGCGAATAGCGGCCGCCGACCCAGTCCCAGAACTCGAACATGTTCTCGGTGTCGATGCCGAAGGCGGCGACGGCGCCGGAGTTGGTGGACAGGGCGACGAAGTGCCTGGGGATGGCGCCCGGCCCCAGCTTCTGGACCAGCCAGTCGCGGGCCGTGGTGGCGTTGGCGATGGTCTCCTGTGTGGTGAAGGTCTTCGACGCCACGATGAACAGCGTCGTCTCGGGGTCGATGCGCTTGAGTGCCTCGGCGATGTGGCTGCCGTCGACGTTGGAGACGAAATGTACCCTGAGGTCGGGACGCTGATAGGGCTTGAGCGCCTCGGTCACCATCACCGGCCCGAGGTCCGAGCCGCCGATGCCGATATTGACCACGTCGGTGATCGCCTTGCCGGTGGCGCCCGTCCATGCCCCCGAGCGCACCTTGTCCGAGAATGCCCGCATCTTGTCGAGCACCCGGTTGACCTCGGGCATCACGTCGGCGCCGTCCACCAGGATCGGGCGGTTCGAGCGGTTCCTGAGCGCCACGTGCAGCACCGCCCGACCCTCGGTGGCGTTGATGGCCTGGCCGGCGAACATGGCGTCACGGGCGGCCTCGACCCCCGCCTGGGTCATCAGGTCGGCCAGCAGCGCCATGGTCTCGTGGGCGACGCGGTTCTTGGAGTAGTCGAGCAGGAAATCGCCCAGCCGCAGCGAGAAACCGGCGAACCGCCCCGGGTCGCGGTCGAACATGTCGCGCATGTGCTCGGGGGCCATGCCCTTGGCGTGGGCTTCCAGCGCGCGCCAGGCCGGCAGCGTCGTGGGGTGCGGCATCGGGTTCCCTCCCTTCTGTCCTGGGACGGAATCCTAGCAGAGGCGCGGCGGGCCGACCATCCCCCCGCCCGGCGTGAAAACGGGGGAGGCCGGGCCTCCCCCCACGGGCCGGTCAGATCACGGCCAGGACCGCACCCGAGGCGGCGATGGCGGCACCGCCGGCGCGCACCAGCCTGTCGCCCTTGGCGGCCAGGGCCTTGCCCAGGGCCAGTGCGGCGGCGACGCCGACCGCGTGCAGAACGCCGGTGGCCAGCAGGAAGCCGGCTGCGTAGAGGGCCGGGGCCGCGGCTCCAGGCATCTCGGCGCCGTGGGCGTGGCCGTGGAACACGGCGAAGGCGCCGGCGACGGCCATGCCGGCGACCAGCGGGGCGCGGACCTTCAGCGCCACCAGGACGCC
>JBFMHS010000453.1:0-3100 GCA_040751765.1 Pseudomonadota bacterium
CGGGCACCGGAAGAGCGGGCGAAATCCACCAGAAGGTTGTCAAAGGGGCGGACGTCGATGTTGACGCCATTGAGCCGCGACAACTCGGCCACCTCCTCCCGAACCAGCTCGACCCGCTCGTCCAGGCTGAACAGCGGGCCCTTGCCGGCATTGACGGCCACCGCCACGATCAGGCGGTCGACCACCTTGGCCGCCCGCGACACGATGTCGAGGTGGCCGTTGGTGATGGGGTCGAAGGTGCCGGGATAGATGCCGATCCGATCACTCATTCATCGCCTCCGGGCGTGGGGGTGCCGTCGGTCTCCTCCCCAGTCCCTTCTTCGTCCTCCGGCTCTTCGCTGGAGCCGTTGAGGTCACAGAGGCGCGCCACCGAGACCACCCGTTCGCCCTCGGCGGTACGGAACAGGGTCACGCCCTGGGTCTTGCGGCCGGCGATGCGGATGTCGTCCACCGGGATGCGGATCAGGGTGCCGCCATTGGACACCAACATGATCTCGTCCTCGTGGTTGACCGGGAACGATCCCACCACCGGGCCGTTCTTCTCGGTCAGGTCGATATTGGCGATGCCCTGGCCGCCGCGCCCGGTGATGCGGTACTCGTAGGCCGAGGTCCGCTTGCCAAATCCATTCTCGGTGACGGTCAGGATCATCTCCTCGGCGGCGGACATGCGCTCGGCCTCGGGTCCGGTCAGCTCCCCCCGCAGATAGGCATCGCGGGTCTCCATGTCGAAGTCCACATGCTTGAGGATGGACATGGAGATTACCTCGTCGCCATCCAGGCGGATGCCGCGCACGCCGGTGGAGTTGCGGCCGGCGAAGACGCGCACCTCCGGCACCGGGAAGCGGATGGCCTTGCCCATGCGGGTGGCCAGCAGCACGTCGTCGGATTCCGAACAGGTGCGGACGGCGATCAGCCGTTCGCCCTCGTTCAGCTTCATGGCGATCTTGCCGTTGGCGCGGATGTCCACGAAATCCGAAAGCAGGTTTCGCCGCACGTCGCCGGTGGAGGTGCAGAACATCACGTGCATGTCGCCCCAGGTGGACTCGTCCTCGGGCAGCGGCATGACGGTGGAGATGGTCTCGCCCTCGTCCAGCGGCAGGATGTTGACCATCGCCTTGCCCTTGGCCTGCGGCGACCCCAGCGGCAGCCGGTAGACCTTGAGCTTGTAGGCAATGCCGGTGGACGAGAAGAACAGCACAGGGGTGTGGGTGCTGGTCACGAACACCTGGCTGATGAAGTCCTCTTCCTTCATGCTCATGCCCGAGCGGCCCTTGCCACCGCGCTTCTGGGCACGGTAGGTGGACAGAGGCACCCGCTTGATGTAGCCGGTGTTGGTCACCGTCACCACCATGTCCTCGCGGGCGATCAGGTCCTCGATGTCGTGCTCGAACTCGGCGTCCTCGATGGTGGTGCGCCGGGGGGTGGCGAACTGGGCGCGGATCTCCACGAGCTCGCCGCGCAGGACCTCCAACAGCTTCGGCCGCGACGACAGGATCTCCAGGTATTCCTTGATCTGGTCGCCGATCTCGCGCAGCTCGTCTCCGATCTTGTCGCGTTCGAGACCGGTCAGGCGATGCAGGCGCAGGTCCAGGATGGCCTTGGCCTGGGCTTCTGAGAGCTTGTAGTTGCCCTCGACGATGCCCCGGCCGGGCTCGTCGATCAGGCGGATCAGGGGCTCCACGTCGCCCACCGGCCAGTCGCGAGCCATCAGCTGCTCGCGGGCGGTGCCCGGATCGGGGGCGGCGCGGATCAGCGCGATGACCTCGTCGATATTGGCCACCGCGATGGCCAGGCCGGCCAACACGTGGGCGCGGTCGCGGGCCTTGCCCAGCTCGTAGATGGTCCGGCGGGTGATCACCTCCTCGCGGAAGGCGATGAACGCCTGCAGGATCTCCTTGAGCGGCATCATCTGCGGCCGGCCGCCGTTCAACGCCAGCGCATTGACGCCGAACGAGGTCTGCAAGGGGGTGAAGCGGTACAGCTGGGCCAGCACCACGTCGGCGATGGCGTCGCGCTTGATCTCGATCACCACCCGCACGCCGTCGCGGTCGGATTCGTCGCGCAGGTCGGAGATGCCCTCGATCTTCTTGTCACGCACCAGCTCGGCGATCTGCTCGAGCATGCGCGCCTTGTTGACCTGATAGGGGACCTCGGTGACCACGATGGCCTCGCGGTCCTTACGGATCTCCTCGACGTGGCAGCGACCGCGCATGATCACCGAGCCGCGCCCGGTGGTGTAGGCCGAGCGGATGCCCGACCGGCCCAGGATGGTGCCGCCGGTGGGGAAGTCCGGGCCCGGCACGATCTCCATCAGCTGCTCGGGCGTCATGTCGGGATTGTCGATCAGCGCGTGGCAGGCGTCGATCACCTCGCCCAGGTTGTGGGGCGGGATGTTGGTGGCCATGCCGACCGCGATGCCGCCGGCGCCGTTGACGAGAAGATTGGGGAAGCGCGCCGGCAGGACCAGCGGTTCCACAGTTGAATCGTCGTAGTTGGGGCCGAAATCGACGGTTTCCTTGTCGATGTCCTCGATCAGCGAATGCGCCGACCGGGCCATGCGGGCCTCGGTGTAGCGCATGGCCGCTGGCGGGTCGCCGTCCATGGAGCCGAAATTGCCCTGACCGTCGATCAGCGGCAGGCGCATGGAAAAGTCCTGCGCCATGCGCACCATTGCGTCATAGATCGCCGCGTCGCCGTGGGGATGGTATTTGCCCATGACGTCGCCGACGATGCGCGCCGACTTGCGGAACGGCTTGTTGAAGTCGTAGCCGTTTTCTTTCATCGCGTAGAGGATGCGACGATGCACCGGCTTGAGGCCGTCGCGCACGTCGGGAAGCGCGCGGCTCACGATCACGCTCATGGCGTAATCGAGGTACGAGCGCTTCATCTCCTCTTCGATGGTGACCGGAGTGATGTCGAACTGCGGCGTCGAAGGAGGCGTCGTCAACGAATTGTGTCCCGTAGGTCTACTGGAAAAATCCCAGGATTTGGGGATGGCAAGGCTGCCACGGTGGCGAAAGCTACCAGATATCGTGCAGTGCGACAACACCAAGGGCACCGGTGCGCCGGCGCGCATGCTCTGGCATACTTTCTCGCGGGA
>JBFMHS010000454.1:0-3147 GCA_040751765.1 Pseudomonadota bacterium
GCGGTGATCCTGTTCAACCTCGGCGGACCCGACTCCCCCGACGCGGTCGAGCCCTTCCTGTTCAACCTGTTCAACGACCCCGCCATCATCGGCGCCCCCACCCCCATCCGCTGGCTGATCGCCAAGCTGGTGTCGCGGCGGCGGGCGCCGGTGGCGCGCGAGATCTATGCCCGCATCGGCGGCCGCTCGCCGTTGGTTCCCGAGACCGAGAAGCAGGCGGCGGCGCTGGAGGCGGCGCTGGGCGACGGCTTCAAGGTGCTGATCGCCATGCGCTACTGGCATCCCTTCACCGCCGAGGCGGTGGCGGCGGCCAAGGAGTGGGGCGCCGAGCGGGTGGTGCTGTTGCCGCTCTATCCGCAGTTCTCGACCACCACCTCGCGCTCGTCGATCCGGGAATGGCGCAAGGAGGCGGCACGTCAGGACCTGGCGGTTCCCACCGAGACGGTGTGCTGCTATCCCGCCGAGGCGGGGCTGGTCGAGGCCATGGCCGGGCTTGTCCGCGCCGGGGTGGCCGGGTCCGCGCCGGGGGCACGGGTGCTGTTCTCGGCCCACGGCCTGCCGCGCAAGGTGGTGGATGCCGGCGATCCCTATCCGGTTCACGTGAAACAGACCGCCGAGGCGGTCGCCGCCGCCGCCGGCCTGGATGACTGGGCGATCTGCTACCAGAGCCGGGTCGGGCCGCTGGAATGGATCGGCCCGTCCACCGAGGCCGAGCTGGAGCGCGCTGCCCGCGACGGCAAGCCGGTGGTGGTGGTGCCGGTGGCGTTCGTCTCCGAGCATTCGGAGACGCTGGTCGAGCTGGACATCGAATACCGGCACCGCGCCGAGGAACTGGGGATTCCCGGCTACGTGCGGGTGCCGGCGGTGGGCCACCATCCCGCCTTCATCGAGGGGCTGGCACGGTTGGTCCGCGACCCGGGATCGGTGCGCGGCAAGGCCTGCGGCGCCGCCTGCATCTTTCAGGGGGAGGACCGATGAGCGGCGAGACCTATCTGTGGCTGAAGGCCGTCCATGTGATCGCGGTCATATCCTGGATGGCCGGGCTGCTGTATCTGCCGCGGCTGTTCGTCTATCACACCGAGGTCAAGCCGGGCTCCGAGGCATCGGAGAAGTTCAAGGTGATGGAGCGCCGGCTGCTCAAGGCGATCATGGCGCCGGCGGCAGTGGTGGCCTGGGCGCTGGGCCTGACCATGGCGGTCACCGGCGGGCTGTTCCAGGACGGCTGGTTCCACGCCAAGCTGGCGCTGGTAGTGCTGATGACCGCCAGCCACATCGCCATGATCCGCTGGAAGAACGCCTTTGCCGCCGACCGCAACACCCGGCCGCAGAAGTTCTACCGGCTGATGAACGAGGTCCCGACGCTGCTGATGATCGGCATCGTCATCCTGGTCATCCTCAAGCCGTTCTGAATAGTTTGCCGGAAATGGCATCCGGGGTGCGGCGCACACCAGGATTCCCGTTTGACAGCGGCCCGGCCTTTGGCTTAAAGGTGGCGCGTGACCTTGGGGCCGACGCCCCGATTCCGCACAATCAGACCGCGCCGGATTGATCGTCCAGATCGTTTGGACAGGGCCGCCAGAGCCCCATCCGCGCCTGCGGTGCGTATCTCCCCTCCGCACGTTCCCCCCGCCCAGGTTTTCAACGGACGCCTCCGATGCACCTCCAGGAACTCAAGAAAAAGTCGCCGGCCGAGCTTCTCGCCTTCGCCGAGGAGCTTCAGATCGAGAACGCCAGCACGCTCAGGAAGCAGGACATGATGTTCGCCATCCTGAAGCAACTGGCCGAGAACGACACCCCGATCTACGGCGACGGCGTGCTCGAGATCCTGCAGGACGGTTTCGGCTTCCTGCGCAGCCCCGAGGCCAACTACCTTCCCGGCCCCGACGACATCTATGTCAGCCCCAGCCAGGTCCGCCGCTTCGGCCTCAGGACCGGCGACACCGTCGAGGGCCAGATCCGGGCGCCCAAGGACGGCGAGCGCTATTTCGCGCTGCTCAAGGTCAACGCCATCAACTTCGAGCCGCCCGAGAACGTGCGGCACCGCATCAACTTCGACAACCTGACCCCGCTCTATCCCGACGAGAAGCTGAAGCTGGAGGTCGAGGACCCCACCAAGAAGGACCTCACCACCCGGGTCATCGACCTGGTCGCCCCCGTCGGCAAGGGCCAGCGCGCCCTGATCGTGGCGCCGCCGCGCACCGGCAAGACGGTGATGCTGCAAAACATCGCCCACGCCATCAGCCACAACCACCCCGAGGTCTATCTGATCGTGCTGCTCATCGACGAGCGGCCGGAAGAGGTGACCGACATGGCGCGCAGCGTGCGCGGCGAGGTCATCAGCTCGACCTTCGACGAGCCGGCCAGCCGCCACGTCCAGGTCACCGAAATGGTCCTCGAAAAGGCCAAGCGCCTGGTCGAGCACAAGCGCGACGTGGTCATCCTGCTGGACTCCATCACCCGCCTGGCCCGCGCCTACAATACCGTGGTGCCCAGCTCGGGCAAGGTGTTGACCGGCGGCGTCGATGCCAACGCGCTGCAGCGACCCAAGCGGTTTTTCGGCGCCGCCCGCAACATCGAGGAGGGCGGCTCGCTGTCCATCATCGCCACCGCGCTGATCGACACCGGATCGCGCATGGACGAGGTGATCTTCGAGGAGTTCAAGGGCACCGGCAATTCCGAGATCATCCTCGACCGCAAGCTGTCGGACAAGCGCACCTTCCCGGCCATCGACATCACCAAGTCGGGCACCCGCAAGGAGGAGCTGCTGGTCGATAAGGGCGTGCTGTCCAAGATGTGGGTGCTGCGCCGCATCCTCATGCCCATGGGCGTTGTCGACGCCATGGAGTTCCTGGTCGACAAGCTCAAGCAGTCGAAGACCAATTCCGACTTCTTCGAGGCGATGAACTCCTAACGGGGAAGCCCCATATGGGGAGCATGGCGCCGTCCGCGAGGTGAGCCGTGCTCCGCATACCCCTCGACAAGGTCTGCGTGATCGTCGACCTGGCCCGTGACGCCCTTGGCCGCGCGCCGGGGGAGGAGGCGGTCGTGCATGTGGACGGCTCCGCCGACGGCCTGCCGCTGCCCTCGTCCGAGGACTATGACGACGCCGGTGGCGACCCGGTGTTCGACTATCTCGACGCGCTCAAC
>JBFMHS010000455.1:0-2837 GCA_040751765.1 Pseudomonadota bacterium
GCGTTCTGAAATGTGGCTAAATAAATTTCGCAGCCGCGGAGGCCGTCATCCCCGCGAGATCCATGCCCGATGCGGTCGAGGCGGTTCCGGGCGGCTCCGGACCCCCGCCCACGCGGCGGTGACGAGGGATGAGGGGGCGCGAGATGACCGCTGAACTTCTCTTCAACGGCGCCGACTGGGACTTCGACAAGGTGCGGCGCACCTACGACGCGATCGAGGATATCGCGCGGGGCGAGTTGGGCCTCGACATCTATCCCAACCAGATCGAGGTGATCACCGCCGAGCAGATGCTCGACGCCTATTCCTCCATCGGCCTGCCGCTGATGTACCGGCACTGGTCGTTCGGCAAGCGCTTCGCCGCCGACGAGACCCTGTACCGCAAGGGCATGCGCGGCCTGGCCTACGAGATCGTCATCAATTCCAGCCCCTGCATCAGCTACATCATGGAGGAGAACTCCATGGCCATGCAGACGCTGGTCATCGCCCACGCCGCCTTCGGCCACAACCACTTCTTCAAGAACAACCAGCTGTTCCGCCAGTGGACCGACGCGCGCGGCATCCTCGACTACATGGAGTTCGCCAAGGGCTACATTGCGCGGTGCGAGGAGCGCCACGGCCACCAGATGGTCGAGCGGGTGCTGGACGCCGCCCACGCCCTGATGGACCACGGCGTTCACCGCTATCCCAGGAAGCGTGTCTACGACCTGCGCGAGGAGCAGCAGCGCGAGGCCGAGCGCGCCGCCTATTTCGAGCAGACCTACAACGACCTGTGGCGCACGGTGCCGCGCCCGGCCAGCACCTTCCACGGCTCGCGCGACATGGCCGAGCGCAAGCGCAAGCTGCGCCTGCCCGAGGAGAACATCCTCTACTTCCTGGAAAAGAACGCCCCCAAGCTGGCGCCGTGGCAGCGCGAGATCCTGCGCATCGTCCGCAACGTGTCGCAGTACTTCTATCCGCAGAAGCAGACCAAGGTGATGAACGAGGGCTGTGCCACCTGCGTGCACTACCACATCGTGAATCGGCTGCACGACAAGGGAATGATCAGTGACGGCGCGCTGATGGAGATCCTGCATTCCCACACCAACGTGGTCTTCCAGCCCGACTTCGACGATCCTCGTTTCGGCGGACTGAACCCCTATGCCCTGGGCTTCGGCATGATGGAGGAGATCAAGCGCATCGCCACCGAGCCCACCGCCGAGGACCGCGACTGGTTCCCCGACTTCGCCGGCAACGGCGACCCGTGGGGCACCCTGCGCCGCGCCTGGGAGGACTATCGCGACGAAAGCTTCATCCTCCAGCTGCTGTCACCGGCGCTGATCCGCAAGATGCGGTTGTTCAAGCTGCACAACGACGCCGACGCGCCCGACTACGAGGTCACCGCCATCCACAACGAGCGCGGCTATCGCGACGTGCGCCGGGCGCTGGCCACCGGCTACGACATCGCCAAGGCCGAGCCCGACATCCAGATCGTCGACGTCGACCTGGCCGGCGACCGCCGCCTGATCCTCCACCACCGCGTCGAGGACGGCATCCTGCTGGACGAGGACGAGGCAGTGCTGGTGCTCCGGCACATCGCCAATCTGTGGGGCTACGAGGTCCGTCTGGTCGAGGTCGACACCGAGACCGAGATGACGCTGCGCGAATACGACGATGTCGGGCCGGGGGTCACGCTGGCATAGCACGAGCCCACCTCAGCCGAGGCCGTATCCTGCGATCAGCAGGTAGGACAGGCCAGGCAGGATCGATAAGAAGCATTCCTGGGCGAAGGTCGTCATGTCACACCCCCTTGCTTCCGGGTGCGATCATCGTGCCAGGGCACGGAGCGCGGATGGACTCCGCGAACGGACAAGGGCGGCTGGCAAAGGAACTACCGGATAACCCCATCGGATATGGGGCCTTGCCCGGAGGTCAGTCATCGGCTGCGTGCCCCCCTCCCAGCCCGGGAGGGGGGCGACGGATCACAGCTTGCCGTCGTAGGCTTTCGAACCGACGACCACGCCGGCCAGGAAGGCCCCGACCACAACCGGAAGGGCTTCGATCGTCCGCGCGCGATCCAGCAACGGCTTGTAGGCTTCCGGCGCGTTGGCGGCCCGGGCCAGCACGGCCGAATAGAGGGACTCCGGATCAGGCTCCCCCTGGGCCGAGGCAACGTCAGCCTTGAGGGCGTCGGCGGTTTCGCCGATACCCAGATCAGCAGGCGAGGCCGCCGCGTTAGCAAGGGATTCGTTCTTCCGGCCGACATGGCGGATCACCGCACCGGCGGCCACGCCGATCATGGCTGCCGCCAGCGGTCCGACTTCCTGTTCCGGTCGGACCCTGTTCTTCAGCGCGCTTACCAGGTCGGAGCCATGCTGGAGAATGATTCGGCCGGCGGTGACCAAGTCATCCTTCTTGCCCGCGCTGACCGCGACCCAGGTCAGGATGGGCAGCACGGGGCCGGTCACCAGTTCATAGACCTCGTCGGCCATCCCCAGGGCGGCGGCGGCATGGCGGACGACCTTCTCGATCAGGATGGCCTCGTTGACGAATTCGACGCCGCCCGGCCCCGGCAGATTGCCGCCGGCGTGGTGAAGCCCGACCAGGCGCCAGTTGACGTCGAACACCGGCGAACCCGACGACCCCGGTTCGGTATCGGTGAAGTATTGCAGCTTGTCACCCCAGACCGCGTGCACGCGGTTGTCCGTCAGCGCGATTTGCTTCAGCCCGCCCTTGGGGTGCTGAATGATGACCACGCAGTCGTTTTTCGCCGGCACAGACCGCTCGCGCAGGTTGAGGCTGCCGAACTGGGCGCTCGGGTTGTTTTCCACCTTCACGAGTGTGTAGTCGAGGGCGGCGTC
>JBFMHS010000456.1:0-2480 GCA_040751765.1 Pseudomonadota bacterium
GCCTTGCCCGCGAAGATGGCGTCCAGCTTGGTGACGTCGATCAGCGACACCGTCGGCGACAGCTTGCCATTGATGGCGAGGTGGATGCCGTCGGGGGCCATGTTGCAGCCGTGGGGGCTGTTGGAGATGGGGATGTAGAGCGTGTAGGGCGAGCCGTGGCGGCCGTCGAGCACCGGCACGCCGTTCAACATGGTGGCCTTGCCGGCTTTCACCGCCTCCTCGATCCGCTTGATGTTGAAGACCACCACCCAGTCCTGTTCCTTGGCGGTCATCTCGGCGGTGTTCATGCCCATTTCCGAGTTGTAGCAGGTCGAGAACGCGTACTTGCCCTGGTAGTCGGCGTCGTTGTTGTCGAGGTTTCCGTCGACGATCACCTGCCAGGCCACCTTCATCGCCTCGCCGTCCACCGCGGTGAAGATGGCGCGATAGGCCTTGATGTCCTCCATGTTCTGGCCATCGTTGGGGATCGGCGCCTCGTGCTCGCCGTTGCAGAACAGGTACCCGGTCTTGGGGTATTTCTGCGGCCGCATGCCGTGGATGTCGTTGGCGTTGGGGATCTCGATGATCCGGTCGGTCTTCATGACGTCGCAGCGGATGCGGGCCACGCGGGTGTTGGCCTTGTCGTTGATCCACACATAGCGGCCGTCATAGGTGCCGTCGGTGAAGCTCATATGCGGGTGGTGGGCGTCGCCGTTGAGGTAGGTGACGAGGCCGCGCTTGGCCAGGAAGGCCTTGGTCTCGGGCAGCAGTCCCTCGGTCAGCACCCTCAGCGACTCATTGGTCTGCCCCCAGCCGGTGGCCGAGCAGCGATTGAACACCGGGATGCGCATCAACTCGCGCATGGACGGCAGGCCAAGGATGCGCACCTCGCCGGTCTGGCCCGAGGAATTGAAGACGTAGTAGTCGTCCAGCTCACCGGGCTTGACCTCGTATTTCTGCTCGCCCCCCCTGGCGCGCGCCTTGGCCTCCTGCCGTTCCTGCTGCTGCGCCTCGGCCCGGCCACCCAGGAGTCCGGAGGCGACGGCGGCGCCGCCCAGTCCGGCGGCGGCGGCGCCACCCAGCAGGGCGCGGCGGGAAAAGGCCTTGGGATCGTGGTCGTCATTGGCCATGGTCGCTTCCTCCTTGCTTGGTCCACTCGACCGGGTCGAACGCGCTGGTGCCCTGTTCCGGAATGCCGCCCGCCCGCCGCTTGTCCACCGGCGGCGGCGCGCCCATGGCGGCGCGGCGCTCGCGCTTCAGGCGGACCTGGATCATGTGCGGGCAGCGGTGCTCGTCCCAGTACAGGGTCTGGCAGTGCATGCAATAGATGCATTCGTTGGGATTGATCTGGCCCAGGGGATGGATGCTCTGGACCGGGCATTCGTTGGCGCAACGCTGGCAGGGATTGCCGCATTCGCGGTGGCGCTTCAGCCACTCCATGGTCCGCAGTCGGGCCGGGATCGCCAGCGCCGCGCCCAGCGGGCACAGATAGCGGCAGAAGAACCGCTCGATGAACAGCCCCGCCGCCAGCAGCAGCACGGCGTAGACCACGAACGGCCAGTCGCGGACGAACTTCAGGATGATGGCGGTCTTGAAAGGCTCGACCTCGGCCAGTCTCTCGGCGAAGGCCAGTTGGTACAGCGCAACCCCGAACAGGCCGATGAAGATGACGTATTTCAGCGTCCACAGGCGCTCGTGGACGCCCCAGGGCACCGACACCTGGGGGATGCGCAGCGCCTTGGCGGCACGGTTGACGAATTCCTGCAGCGCCCCGAACGGGCACAGCCAGCCGCAGAACACCCCGCGCCCCCACAGGATCAGCGCCGCCGCCACGCCCGCCCACAGGATGAACAGCAGCGGATCCATCAGGAAATAGTCCCAGCTGAACCCGGTGATCAGCGAGTTGGTCAGCGTCAGGATGTTGACCACCGACAGCTGGGCGTTGGCCAGCCAGCCCAGCCAGACCAGCGTGAACACCAGGAAGCCGGTGCGCACCCAGTGGGTCAGGCGCGGGCGCTTGACCAGCCAGTCCTGGAAATAGAACACCACCGTCAGCAGCCCCAATGCCGCCGCCAGCACCGCGATCTGCGGCCACGACCGCTTCCACACCCGCACCCACAACGGTTCCTCGGGCTCCCCGGCCGCCCCCACCTCCGCCGGTGCGACAGGGGCGGCGGCGGTCTCGGTGGGGGCGGGCAGCAGGTAGTCCTCGGGGACCTGGTAGGATACCTCGAACGTCAGGAAGCGCTTCTCCAGCGCGCCGACCGCCCGCTGCACCAGCAATTGCAGCCGCCACGGGGCGGCCGGCTCGAAGCTGGCACCCTCGGGCAGGGTGAACAGGCCGATTTCGGGGAAGTCCGGCGCGCCTTCGGCCTCGACGTCGCCGATGCGGGCGTAGTTCCGGTCGCGGAAGCGGATTGTCTCGTCGCCCTGGTCCAGTTCGATGCGGTCGAAGATGCCGCCGCGCACATAGCCCGAGCCGCGCCAGGAATAGTCGCCCC
>JBFMHS010000457.1:0-2229 GCA_040751765.1 Pseudomonadota bacterium
CCAGGACCCGTCTCCGGTCGCAAATCCGTCCGCGTCGATGGGGCGGGCCTGGATCTCCCACTGGACCGTCTTGCTGGACAGACCGCCGCTGTCGTTCGAGTAGTAGAGGCCGCGCGCCATGACCACGTCGATGCCGATCTCGGTGGCCACGCTGTCGGCGGGATTGACCACGAACGGGCCGACCCATCCGTCATCGCCTTGCAGCAGCTGGTTTGGCCCCTTCAGTTCCTGCCCGACCACTTCCGGCGCGGTCACCACGTCAACGTCGAACAGGGTCGGGGTGCCGCCGGGCGGAACCACCTCGTAGGTGATCTCGTCGAAGCTGGCGATCGGGCTGTCCTCGATGCGGATGGCCTCGATGTCGTAGCGCCCCTTGCCGATGCAGTGGATCTGGAACAGGTACTGCTCGTTGCCGGCGTATTCCTGGTAGGGGTCGGCGGCGAGATCGGGATAGATCATGTGCCGCCCGAACCACTCCGGGATCGGCTGTTCCAGGCGCGCCTGGTTGCCCTGGCCCTGCAGCGAGTAGGTCGGGCTCGGCGCCGGCATGTTGCCGCCGTTCCAGTTGAATGACGGGATGTTGGGCTTGGGCGGCGGCAGGACCGCGTTGACGAGCACGGTGCCCACGGTGGCCACGGCAGCGGTGGCCATGGCCGCGGCGGTGCCTGTCTCGGCATATCCCATGGCCATGGCGATCTCAGGCCCCAGGTAGATCGAGGCCACGATCACCGCAACCATGGCCACGATCCGGACGGCATCGGACCCACCGCCGCCGCCACCGCCGCCGCCTTGTGGCAGGGTCACGAACTGGACGACATCGCCGCCCCATTGGCCGCCGCCGATCCAGGTGCCATCCCAGTGCTCGCGCAGCAGCGCACGGCCGTTGAACAGGCAGATGGTCGGCTCCTCGAACTCCTCGATCCCCTGCTCGTCCAACCACTGGCGGACAGTCATGAACTCGCCGACCGGAAACTCCTCGCGGTCGCGCCACGGCTCGATGACGTTGTGGACGTGGACGACGACGCCCCGCAAGCCGCGGACGAGGGGCTGGCGCCCGGGCGGGAGGATCTCGGCCTCAACCATTGTCGCCCCCGAAGCGGTAGGCGCCCTCGATGGCCCAGCCCTGGTCTGCCAGTTGAAGGCGGGTATGGAACACGACGCCGTCGGGGATTTGGCAGTGCAGCGCGCCGCCCCGGTTGGCGTCCAACCAGACGCCGATATGGCTCGGCCGAGAGTGCTGGGTCAGCAACACCATGTCGCCCTCGGCCGGGTGCTGCACAAGCGGCCAGCGCCGACGCTCCGGGTGCCGGTCGAAGGCCCGAACGCAGGCGAGCATGTCCGCCTCGTCCACAGGAATCGGCGGCACGTCGCGGCCATAGTGGACCCGCTGGATCATCCGCACGAAGTTCCAGCAATTGTAGGCATCGGGGCCGTCAGCGCCGCTTTCCCAGGGGAGGCCGATGTACCGGCTGGACCAATGCATGGCGGTCGTCATGATCACCTCCCCAGCCCCGGGAAACGCTCGACGGTGTAGACGTCCTGGGGGTACGCCTTGTCGGCGGCGTTCTCCATCCGCGCCTTGGCCGATACCCGGGGCGGAGTGACGATCACCTCGGTCAGCACCAGATGGATTGGCGGGTTGTACTTCGGCCCGACATCCAGTTGGGTGGACAGGTAAGGCCGATAGGTCACCTCGACCTTGTGCTGGCTGACGGCGGCCAGCTCCAGCTGGTCGGAGATGGTCTTGCCGACGTTGTCCATGGACACGGGCATCTCCGGTACCGGCCCGGTCCCGAGCTCGGGCTCCTGGAACTCGAAGGCCAGCGCCGTGAAGGTCACCACCTCGCCTGGGTTCATTGGAGCATCGGCCTCCAGCCGAGCCTGCAGGTCCTTGAACGCCCGCACCACCCGCACCGCCACCGGATTGCCGTTATCGTCCCGGAAGTCCGGGTGCCGCAGCTCCATGGTGTGGATCACCACCTGGCCCTTGGGGGCCACGGCATAGGCTTCCTTGATGGCTTGGTCGAGGTTGGGGTCGGGCATGCCCTATCACTCCGCCTCAGGTACGGCCACGTCGGCCGACCACACCGGGTTGTCGCCCCGGAACGCCGAGTGTCGCTTCAACTGGCGGAAGGCCAGCAGGCCGTCGGCCCCCTTCTGGCGCAAGGTGATGTTGTCGCCATAGGCGTTGGGGTCCGGGAACAGCAGCGTGGGCGCCGACACCGAGGC
>JBFMHS010000457.1:2239-3104 GCA_040751765.1 Pseudomonadota bacterium
AGGGATCGTCATGGACGATCTTCAGGGCGTCCTGGGCCTGGCTCAGGGAATAGGTGCAGCGCGACAGCGGCAGGTCGGTCCAGGCGTTGAGCGCGTTGGCCAGGGTGGTCAGCGTCGTCACCAGGTCGGCGCCGATGGCCACATGGGTTTCGGCGCCGGGCGCGTCCTTGAACGTCCACCGCCAGCCGTCCAGCTCGACCCACTGCCCGTCCGTGGGATTGGCTGCGAAGGTGATGTAACCCTCGGCCTGGGGCAGGCTGTCGAGGCCGATATAGCCGTTTTCCCACAGGTAGCGCTTCTCCTCGCCTCGACCGGCAACCACGCCGGTGGCACCGGCCGTGTGGGGGGCACAGGCGTACAGGATCTCGACGGCGGTACCGACCGGTACGGGGACGCGGGCGGCGGCGCTGACATCGGGGGGAACAGGCATGTGGGGTCTCCTCTTATTCGGATTGGCCGGCCCAGTCGGTGCCCGACTGGACGATGCCCTTCTCGCTGAGCCTGGTGTGCAGGCGGTCCATGGCCCGCTGCCAGATGGCACGCTCGGCCTCAGGGTCCTTCTTGCCCGGCGCCCTGCCCAGGCGGCCGTACTTGACGATCACCTTCATCTCCAGCTGGGGCAGGCCCAGGCGGGTCGCTGCGGTCAGGATGTCCTTGTAGTCGCAGTCCCGCTCAATGCGGGTCAGGCCGCGCTTGAGCGCCGTCCCGTTGGTCCGGAATTCATGGTTGGCCATCGCCCACAGCCACGCCTTGTCGGCGCTGAAGAACGGCATCACGCCCATGTCGGGAACCCCTGAAAATTGCGCTTGAGGCCGAGCTCGTGCCGCTTCCTGATGACGGCACCGGCCGACCGGTTGAGACAGAT
>JBFMHS010000458.1:0-5706 GCA_040751765.1 Pseudomonadota bacterium
TCAACCCGCTGGCCGCCCGCGTCCGTGCCGAATCCGCCACCCTGGGCGAGCGGGCGGCGGCGCGGGTGTTCGGCTCCAAGCCGGGGGCCTATGGCGCCGGATTGCAGGCGCTGATCGACGAGCGGGGCTGGACCACCGAATCCGACCTCGCCGCCGCCTATGTCGCCTGGGGCGGCTGGGCCTATGGCGCCGGCGCCGCAGGCGAGGCGGCGCACGACCTGCTGACCGGCCGGCTGTCCCAGGTGGAGGCGGTGATCCACAACCAGGACAACCGCGAGCACGACCTCTTGGATTCCGACGATTACTACCAGTTCGAGGGCGGGCTGGCGGCGGCGGTCAAGGAAGCCTCGGGCAAGGCGCCAGCGGTGTACCACGCCGACCACTCGCGGCCCGAGAGCCCGCGCATCCGCAGCCTGGAGGAGGAGATCGCCCGGGTGGTGCGCGGCCGGGTGGTCAATCCCAAGTGGATCGCGGGCGTGATGCGCCACGGCTACAAGGGCGCCTTCGAGATGGCCGCCACCGTGGATTACCTGTTCGCCTTCGCCGCCACCACGCGGGCGGTCAGGGACCACCACTTCGACCTGGTCGCCGACGCCTACCTGGCCGACGCGCAGGTCGCGCGTTTCCTGGCCGACAACAACCCGGCCGCCCTGGCCGAGATGAAGGCCCGGCTGCGCGAAGCCATCGACCGGGGCCTGTGGAAACCCCGGCGCAACAGCGTGTTCGATCTGCTGGAGTAGAAAGGGCGCCCCGGGGGGCGCCCTGTTCGCGTCAGACCATCTTGTCCAGTTCGCGGACGATGGCCTCGCCCATCACGGTGGTCGACACCTTGGCCTTGCCCGGCTGCATGATGTCGCCGGTCCTGAGGCCGCCCTTGAGCACGTTCTTGACGGCGGTGTCGATCATGTCGGCGTCCTGGGCCATGTCGAACGAGTAGCGCAGGCACATGGACAGCGACAGGATGCAGGCCAGCGGGTTGGCCATGTCCTTGCCGGCGATGTCGGGGGCCGAGCCGTGCACCGGCTCGTACAGCGCCTTGCGCGCCCCATTGGCGTCGGCGGCGCCGAGGCTGGCCGAGGGCAGCATGCCCAGCGAGCCGGTCAGCATGGCGGCGCAGTCGGACAGGATGTCGCCGAACATGTTCTCGGTGACCATGACGTCGAACTGCTTGGGATTGCGCACCAGCTGCATGGAGGCGTTGTCCACGTACATGTGCTCCAGCGCCACGTCCGGGTACTCTTCCTTCTGCAGCTTGATCATCTCCTCGCGCCACAGCACGGTGCATTCCAGCACGTTGGCCTTGTCGACGCTGGTCACCTTCTTGTTGCGCTTGCGCGCCAGGTCGAAGGCGGCGCGCCCGATGCGCTGGATCTCGCTGGTGGTGTAGGTCAGGGTGTTGAAGCCCCGGCGCTGGCCGTCGGGCAGCGTCTCGATGCCGCGCGGCTGGCCGAAATACAGGCCGCCGGTCAGCTCGCGCACGATCATGATGTCGAGGCCCTGCACCACCTCGGCCTTCAGCGTCGAGGCGTCCACCAGGGCGTCGAACACCGTGGCCGGGCGCAGGTTGGCGAACAGGCCCATCTCCTTGCGGATCTTCAAGAGGCCGCGCTCGGGCTTGACCTCGAACGGCAGGTCGTCCCATTTGGGACCGCCCACCGCACCCAGCAGCACCGCGTCGGCGGCCATGGCGTCGGCCAGCGTCGAGTCCGCCAGCGGCGTGCCGTGGACGTCATAGGCCGAGCCGCCGATCAGGCCCTCGGTGATGTCGAAGCTGACGTTCCGCTTCTTGGCCATCCAGTCGATGATGCGGCGCACCTGCACCATGACTTCCTGGCCGATGCCGTCGCCGGGCAGGATGAGAAGCTTCTTGGCGGCCATGGGATCGTCCCTCGCAGCAAATTCGTAACGGAGCCCTTGGGTACCCCCCTTGAGGGCCGCCGTCAATGCTTCTCGCCCCGGTGGCCGCCAAACGGTCGCCATGCGCCCGGCGCGCGTGTGCGGCGGCGGCGGCGGCGCTACTCCGCCGCCGCCACCCGCTCCTTGCTCACCGGGTGCTCCAGCCGCGACAGCATTTCCTTGGGCACCACCTGCCAGAAGCGGGCGCGTTCGCGATGCCAGTCGGCAAGCAGGCTTTGCGCCCAGTTGGACTGGGTTTCCAGGACGTGTTCGGCGATCAGGGCGCGCAGGACGCCGTCCCAGTGGTCGGTCTCGATGCGTTGCCAGATCACGCTGTCGGGGTTGAGCTTCAGCGCGAAGGTGCCGTCGCCATCGTGGACGAAGGCCATGCCGCCGGTCATGCCGGCGGCGAAATTGGCCCCCACCGGCCCCAGGATGGCCACGGTGCCGCCGGTCATGTATTCGCAGCCGTTGGAGCCGCAGCCTTCGATCACCGCCACCGCGCCCGAGTTGCGGACGGCGAAGCGCTCGCCGGCCTGGCCGGCGGCGAACAGCTTGCCGGCGGTGGCGCCGTAGAGCACGGTGTTGCCGATGATGGTGTTCTCGTTGGTCTTCAGCGGGCTGGAGACCGGCGGGCGGACCACGATGGTACCGCCCGACAGGCCTTTGCCGACATAGTCGTTGGCGTCGCCGAACACGTCCAGCTTCAGCCCCTGCACCGCCCAGGCGCCCAGGGACTGGCCCGCCGAGCCGCGCAGGCGCACGGTGACGTGGCCGGGCTGCAGGCCGTCCATGCCGTATTTGCGGGTGATGCGGTTGGACAGCTTGGTGCCGATCGCCCGCTCGACATTGCGGACGTTGTAGGCCAGCTGCATCTTCTCGCCCTCCTCCAGCAATGGGCGGGCGTCCTTGATGATCTGGGCGTCCAGGGTCTCGGGGACCTCGTTGCGCTCCTCCTGGGTGCAATAGCGGGCGTAGCCGCCGGCGTCGGCCTGGGCCAGCAGCGGGTTGAGGTCGAGGTCGTCGAGATGGGCGGCGCCGCGGCTGACCTGCTTGAGGAGGTCGGTGCGGCCGATGATCTCGGTCAACGAGCGCGCCCCCAGCGAGGCGAGGATCTCGCGAACCTCTTCGGCGATGAAGCTGAACAGGTTGACCACCTTCTCGGGGCTGCCGGCGAACTTGGCACGAAGCGCCGGATCCTGGGTGCACACGCCGACCGGGCAGGTGTTGGAATGGCACTGGCGCACCATGATGCAGCCCATGGCGATCAGGCTGGTGGTGCCGATGCCGAATTCCTCGGCGCCGAGCATGGCGGCGATGACGATGTCGCGGCCGGTCTTCAGCCCGCCGTCGGTGCGCAGCTTGACCCGGTGGCGCAGGCGGTTGAGCGTCAGCACCTGATGGGCCTCGGACAGGCCCAGCTCCCACGGCAGGCCGGCATACTTGATGGAGGTCTGCGGGCTGGCGCCGGTGCCGCCGACATTGCCGGAGACCAGGATGGTGTCGGCCTTGGCCTTGGCGACGCCGGCGGCGATGGTTCCGATGCCCGAGCGCGACACCAGCTTCACCGTCACCCGCGCCTCGGGATTGATCTGCTTGAGGTCGTAGATCAGCTGGGCCAAGTCCTCGATGGAATAGATGTCGTGGTGCGGCGGCGGGCTGATCAGCATCACGCCGGGGGTGGCGTGGCGCAGCTTGGCGATCTCCACCGTGACCTTGAAGCCGGGCAACTGGCCGCCCTCGCCGGGCTTGGCGCCCTGGGCGACCTTGATCTCGATCTCGCGGCACATGGTCAGGTATTCGGCGGTGACGCCGAAGCGGCCCGACGCGATCTGCTTGACCGCCGAGTTGGCGTTGTCGCCGTTGGGGCGCGGCCGGTAGCGGTCGCGGTCCTCGCCGCCCTCGCCGGACACCGACTTGGCGCCGATGCGGTTCATGGCGATGTTGAGCGTGCCGTGCGCCTCGGGGCTCAGCGCGCCCAAGGACATGCCCGGGGTCAGGAAGCGCTTGCGGATCTCGGTGATGCTTTCCACCTCGTCGACGCTGACCGGGGCGCCGGCCGGCGAGAAGTCCAGGAGGTCGCGGATGGTGATGGGCGGCATGCGCCGCACGCCCTCGGAGTACTTCTTGTAGGTGGAATAGGAATCGGTGGCCACCGCGCTTTGCAGCGTGTGGATCAGGGTGCCGTCGAAGGCGTGGCTTTCCTGGCCGCGCCGGAAGCGGTAGAAGCCGCCCACCGGCAGCACCGGCTCGGCGGCGTTGAAGCCGGCGGCGTGCTGCTCGATGGTCTTCTTCTCGATGCCGTTGAGCCCGATGCCCGAGATGCGGCTGGTCATGCCGGGGAAGAACTCGGCCACCAGCGACCGCGACAGGCCGACCGCCTCGAAATTGTAGCCGCCGCGATAGCTGGAGATCACCGAGATGCCCATCTTGGACATGATCTTCAGCAGGCCCTGGTCGATGGCCTTCTTGTAATTCCGGACGCACTCGTCGAGCGACAGCGCCCCGAACAGGCCGCGCCGGTGGCGGTCGGCGATGGCCTCCTGGGCCAGATAGGCGTTGACCGTGGTGGCTCCGACGCCGATCAGCACCGCGAAGTAGTGCACGTCCAGGCACTCGCCCGAGCGGATGTTGAGGCTGGTCCAGGTGCGCAGGCGCTCACGGACCAGATGGGAGTGGACGCCGCCGGCAGCCAGGATCATCGGCACCGCCACCCGATCGGCGTCGACGGCCTCGTCGGACAGGATCAGGTGGGTGCAGCCGGCGCGCACCGCCTCCTCGGCCTCGCGGCGGATGCGGGTCAGCGCGTCGCGCAGGGAGTGCTCGCCGTCGGGGGTGAAGGTGCAGTCGATCTCGGCCGCCGCGTGGCCCATGTAGCGGCGCATCGCCTCGAATTCGGCGTTGGACAGCACCGGTGAATCAAGCGCCAGCACGTCGCACTGGGTCTCGTGCTCGTCGAGGATGTTGCCCAGGTTGCCCAGCCGGGTGCGCAGGCTCATCACCCGCGACTCGCGCAAGCTGTCGATGGGCGGGTTGGTGACCTGGCTGAAGTTCTGCTTGAAGAAGTGGTGCAGGCCCCGGTAGTGGTCGGACAGCACCGCCAGCGGCGCGTCGTCGCCCATGGAGCCCACCGCCTCCTTGGCTTCCTCGACCATGGGCTGGAGGATCAGCTCCATGTCCTCCATGGTCAGGCCATAGGCCAGCTGGGCGCGCCTGAGCTCGGCGCCCGACAGCACCGACGGCTCCGGCGCCCCGGTCTTGACCAGGCTGTCCAGCTCGGTGATGCGGCCGACCCACTGGGCGTAGGGCTTGCGGCCGGCCAGCATGTCCTTGAGCTCGCCGTCGCGGAACAGGCGGCCCTGTTCCAGGTCGACGGCGATGGTCTGGCCGGGGCCGACGCGGCCCTTCTCCACCACCTCGGTCTCGGTGACCTTGACCATGCCGGTCTCGGAGCCGACGATCAGCAGCCCGCCGGCGGTGATGGTGAAACGCATGGGACGCAAGCCGTTGCGGTCCATGCCGGCGACCACCCAGCGGCCGTCGGTGGCGCAGATGGCGGCCGGCCCGTCCCACGGCTCGATGACCGCGTTGCAGTAGCTGAAGAAGGCACGGTGGGAGTCCGGCATCAGCGCGTTCTGGCCGATGCTTTCAGGGATCAGCATCTGCTTGACCAGCGGCGCCGAGCGCCCCGCCCGCACCATCACCTCGAACACGTTGTCGAGCGCCGCCGAATCCGAGCCGCCCGGCTGGACGATGGGCTTGAGGTCCTCCATGGCGGCGCCGAACACCTCGTGCGCCATGCGCGGCTCG
>JBFMHS010000459.1:0-3074 GCA_040751765.1 Pseudomonadota bacterium
TGGCCCGGATGTCGCGGATTGTGTTCCAGAAGCATTCGGCCACGTCGCGATGGTTGGCGTGGAATGCCTTGGACAGCATGACAAAGCCGAACTTGGACTCGATTGGCGGTTCCAGTCGCATGACCCGCAGGGCCAACTCGGCATCCTCGGCGAGCACCGCGTCGGCCGCCGAGGTCATGAGGGCGGCGGCGGTCACGCGCTTGCCCGCCACCATCCGCAGCATGGTGGCGTTGTCGGCGATCTCCACGGGCGACAGCCCCAGGGCGGTGATTTGGGGAATCACCGAGGCGCCGCGTTCGGCGACCACCGTCCCGCCGCCGACGCCCAGCCTCTTGCCGTCCCATTGGACGGAGGAATCGCGGGAGACATAGAAGCTGTAGCGGTAGTCCTTCAGCGCCCTTGAGACGTCGGGTTTGCCGTCCTTCATCGGATAGGCGCCATAGGTCGCGCGCTCCGGGTCGTAGCTGGAGGTGAAGGCGCCGTCAGCGTCCCCGTTCCTGACCATCAGCAACGCCCGCCGCCAGGGAACGAAGCGGAACTCCACCGCCACGCCGCACTGCGCGGCCGCTTCCCGCATCAGCTCAATCTGATGGCCGGGACGGTCCGCCGTCAGACCGCCGTCCACCTCGCGCATCTCATCTGTGTGCTTGGGTGTCGAGGCCAGGACCATGCGCACCGGCGCGGCGGGGTCCGCCCGGACCGGCCCCGCCGGGGCGCCGCCGATGGCCAAGGCGCCAACGATCACCGCTCCCCACTTCCAGCCCACCTCGCGCACTCCCAGGAATCCGATGCGCACATGTCGCGCCAATCCCTATGCACGTTACAGTGTCTCGGAAGCGCGGCAAATCCCCGGACGAAAAAAAGGCGCCCAACGGGCGCCTTTTCGCCTTCGGTCGCGCCGATGTTAATCGAGATCGATGGTGTAGTTCTCGATCACCGTGTTGGCGAGCAGGCCCTTGCACATCTGCTCGACCGCCTCGCGGGCCTTGGCCTTGTCCGTCTCGGCCAGGTCCAGTTCGATGTACTTGCCCTGGCGGACGTCGTTGACGCCGGCGAAGCCCAGCGAGCCCAGCGCGTGCTGCACAGCCTTGCCCTGGGGGTCGAGGACGCCGTTCTTCAAGGTGATGTGGATCTTGGCTTTCACTTTCGGGTTCCCCTGATCTGACTACTGCATGGTCGCGGGACCCTTCATGTCCCGCGGACCTCCTTCCGGAAGGATGCCGAGACGGCGGGCCACTTCCTGGTAGGCGTCCTCGACATTGCCGAGGTCGCGGCGGAAGCGGTCCTTGTCCATCTTCTCGTTGGTCTTGATGTCCCACAGGCGGCAGTTGTCGGGGCTGATCTCGTCGGCCAGCACGATCTGCATGTCGTCTCCCGAATACAGCCGCCCGAATTCCAGCTTGAAGTCGACCAGGCGGATGCCGACGCCGAGGAACAGGCCGGTAAGGAAATCGTTGATGCGCAACGCCAGCGACATGATCTCGTCGAGGTCCTGGGTGGTGGCCCAGCCAAAGGCAGTGATGTGCTCCTCGGACACCATGGGGTCGTTCAGCGCGTCGGACTTGAAGTAATACTCGATGATCGAGCGCGGCAGCGGCGTGCCCTCGGACAGGCCGAAACGCTGCGCCAGCGAACCGGCGGCCACGTTGCGGATCACCACTTCCAGCGGGATGATCTCGACCTCGCGCACCAGCTGCTCGCGCATGTTGAGGCGGCGCACGAAATGGGTCGGCACCCCGATCTCGCCCAGCTTCAGCATGAGGTACTCGCTGATGCGGTTGTTGAGCACGCCCTTGCCGGTGATGGTGCCCTTCTTCTTGTTGTTGAAGGCGGTGGCGTCGTCCTTGAAGTACTGGACCAGCGTGCCGGGCTCGGGACCCTCGAACAGCACCTTGGCCTTGCCTTCGTAAATCTGTCTGCGTCGGGCCATGGGTGACTTCCGGTTCAGTGTGGCGCCGGCCATCGGCGGCGGCGCGGGGAAATGCGGGGCGGGGGCCGACCGACGCCCCGGTCGATCGAACCTCCTGGATATAGCAGGGATGTTGGGGGGAAACAATGTGCAGTCTCCCCCTGGATCAGGTCAAGGCGCCATCCCCACCGGCCGGTAGTCCTGGCGGTCGGGCGGGCCGGCGGCGAACAGCCAGATGGGGGGCCGGTCGAGATCGGGCGCCGGCAGGGCGATCAGCGAACTGGAAACGGTGCCGAAGCCGTCGGGGCGCAGGAAGCACATGGCAGGGGTCTCCTCGCCGTCGGCGCCGCCGCCGCGATCGGCCATCAGCGCCCGCCAGCCGTCCCAGTCGCCGGCGACGGGATCGGGCAAGGCGGCGGCGCGGAAGCGGGGCAGATAGGCGGCGACGCGGGGACTGGCGGGGTCGTCGAGGTCGAGCGCCGTCAGCATGTGCACTCCCTCGGCGACCGCATGGACGCCGACCCGATGCCCGTCCGAGCGCACCCAGAAGGCGTCGCGGTTGTCGGCGACCACCATGTTGAACGGCCGCCACGCACGCGGGTCGAGATCGGCCAGCGCCCGGGCCGCCTCGGCGGCGTCGGCATGGTCGAGCGCCTCGAGCACCAACTCCCCGCGCGACCGCTTGCCCGCCTGGGGTCCAAGCGTGCCCATGCGGTTGAGGATGGCCGCGGCGACGCCGTGGTCGTTGACGCCCAGCCAGCTGCCGCCGGCGAGCTCGTCGAGACCGGCCACAACCTCGGCGCGATCGAACCAGTGGCGGCCGGGAGCGCGCCACGGGCGGCCGGCCATTTCGTCGCGATTGGCGGCGATCAGCACAGGCCAGGGCGAACCGCGGCGGCGCGACAAAACCAGCGTGCACATGCGTCAAAAAACCCGTTTCTACCCACTCGATCCGCCGGTATAACACCTCGGCCGCAATGGCGACCGCTACCAACGACAACCACGTATACCGTGGGACAGATGGAAGTCAGTGCATCAGGCTCTTCGACGCAGCAAGTGGAATTCCAGAAGTCACGTAGGCTGTAATCGGCTACCCTTTTTCGGCATTACCGACGAAGGGGTGGACGATGGACGCGAAGAATGTTTTGGCACTTGGGCTGGGAGT
>JBFMHS010000046.1:0-3444 GCA_040751765.1 Pseudomonadota bacterium
CAGGTGGCGGGCGTGTTTTCGGCGGTCAGCGGCACGATGGTGGAGAGCACATCGGCGGGGATGCCGATGTCCGCCACCACCACCTCGCCGCACAGGCCGCGGCCGGGAAACAGCAGGTGGCCGGGCTTCTTGCGGAAGAAGGTGACGGTCGCCACCGCCCTGGGCGCGGCGCCGAGCACCGCGCCGGTGTTGCCGTCCACCCCCGAGGGCACGTCCACCGCCACCACCGGCGGGTCGCGGCGGGTGATCTCGTCCACCACCTCGCGGGCCAGCCCGTCCAGCGGCCGCGACAGGCCGGCACCGAACAGGGCGTCCACCACCACGTCGGCACCGTCCAGGGCGGCAGGCTCCAGCGCCACCACCTCGCCGTCCCAGCGCCGCGCCATGGCGGCTGCGTCGCCCTCCAGTCCGGCGAGCGACCCCAGCAGCGCCACCCGGACCTGGTAGCCCTCGCCGGCGAGATGGCGGGCGGCGACGAAACCGTCGCCACCGTTGTTGCCGGGGCCGCACAGCACCACCACCCGGCACGGGTCGAAACGGCGCTGGACCTCGGCGAACACGGCGAAGCCGGCGGCTTCCATCAGGCGCGCGCCGGACACGCCGGCGGCCATGGCGAGCGCGTCGGCGCGGTACATTTCCTCGACCGAGAGCAGGGCGGCGGTCATGGCGGGTCCCCTTCATCGTCCACCTTAGAGCCTATGCCGGACTGTGCGGAATGCAATACGCTTCCGCGCGGGGATTGCCGCTCCAGGCGGCATGCGCTAGGACAAGTGGGCATGATTCAGGGAGGCGGAAGGTGAGGGTGCTGGTTCTTGGTGCCGGGGTGGTGGGAACCGCCGCCGCGTGGTACCTGTCCCGCGCCGGGCACGAGGTGGTGGTGGTCGACCGCCGCGACGGCGCCGGGTTGGAGACCAGCTTCGCCAACGGCGGCCAGGTGTCGCCCTGTCATGCCGAGCCTTGGGCCAATCCTTCGGTCATCCCCAAGGCCATCCGCTGGCTGGGACGCGAGGACGCGCCGCTGCTGTTCCGCTGGAACCGCTGGGACCCGGCGTTGTGGGCGTGGGGAGTGCGGTTCCTGGCCAACTGCACCGCCGCCCGCGCCGCGGTCAACACTGAGCGCACCTTGCGGGTGGCGCTGTACTCGCGCGACTGCCTGCGCGCGCTGCGCCACGAGCTGGGCCTGCGCTACGACGAGCGGGCCGAGGGCATACTCCACGTCTACCGCGATCCCCGCCAGTTCGAGCACGCGCTGGCGGCAGCCGAGCTGATGACGAGCCACGGCCTGCGCCGCGTTCCGCTCGCACCGGCCGACTGCGTCCGCATCGAGCCGGCGCTGGCGGCGGTGGAACCGGAACTGGCCGGCGGCATCCACACCCCCGACGACGAGAGCGGCGATGCCCATAAATTCACCACCTCGCTGGCGGCGCTGGCCATGGCCAGCGGCGTGGATTTCCGCTTCCGGGTGATGGTGAAGGCCATCCTGCGCGATGGCGGCCGGGTGGTCGGGGCGCTGACCGACCAGGGCGAGGTGCGCGCCGACGCGACCGTGCTGGCGCTGGGCTCCTACAGCTCGCTGCTGGCGCGGCCGCTGGGGCTGAGGCTGCCCATCGTACCGGCCAAGGGCTATTCCATCACCGTGCCGGTGGCCGGCCATGCCGGGGCCCCCACGGTGTCGGTCACCGACGACGAGGCCAAGATGGTCTATTCGCGCCTGGGCGACCGGCTGCGCGCCGCCGGCACCGCCGAGTTCACCGGCCACGACGCCTCCCTGAACCAAGCGCGCTGGGAGGTGCTGCGCCGCAAGGCTAGGGCGCTGTTCCCCGACGGCGGCGACTTTGACCGCGCCGAGCCGTGGGCCGGGCTGCGTCCAGTCACCCCCGACAGCGTGCCGCTGCTGGGGCCGGCACCGCTGGCCGGGTTGTGGCTGGACACCGGCCACGGCACCCTGGGCTGGACCATGGCCTGCGGCTCGGGCCGCATCATCGCCGACCTGATCTCGGGTAGGGAGCCGGAAATTTCGCTGGAAGGGCTGGGGCTCGACCGGTTCTGAGACACCGGCGGGGCTGGCATCCCGAACGAAGTGAGGGATCCCATCCGGCTGCACCATGGGGGCGGCGGCCGGATGGGATCCCTCGGCGAAGCCTCGGGGTGGCAGGGGGCCTAGGCGCGGATTTCCCGCACGAACTTGTCGACCTGGTTCTCCAGCGTGTGGCTGTCCTGGGACAGGTTGCTGGCGGCGGTGAGCACGTCGCGGGCGGCGTTGCCGGTCTCGAAGGCGGCCGCCGAGACGCGGGCGATGGTGCCGGTGACCTCCTGGGTGCCCATGGCGGCCTGCTGGACGTTGCGGGCGATCTCCTGGGTGGCGGCGCCTTGCTCCTCGACCGCCGCCGCGATGGAGCCGGCGATCTCGTTGATCTGGCCGATGGTGGTTGCGATGCCGCCGATGGCGTGGACGGCGTCGCGGGTGGCGTTCTGCACGGCGGCGATCTGGGCGGCGATCTCGTCGGTGGCGCGGGCGGTCTGGTTGGCCAGGCTCTTGACCTCGTTGGCGACGACCGCGAAGCCGCGCCCGGCCTCGCCGGCGCGCGCCGCTTCGATGGTGGCGTTGAGCGCCAGCAGGTTGGTCTGGCTGGCGATGTCGTTGATCAGCTTGACCACCTGGCCGATCTTGTTGGCGGCCTCGGCCAGGCTTTGGACCATGTCGTTGGTGCGCTGGGCCTCGTCCATGGCGCCCGACGCAATCTGCGCCGAGGTGGACACCTGGCGGCTGATCTCGGAAATGGACGACGACAGCTCCTCGGCGGCGGCGGCCACGGTCTGGATATTGGTGGTTGCCTCCTCGGCGGCGGCGGCCACGGTGGTGGACTGGGCCGAGGTTTCCTCGGCGGTGGCGCTCATCTTGCCGGCGGCGCCCTCCATCTGGGCGGCGGCGGCGGCGACGGCGGCCACGACACCCTTGACGTCGCGCTCGAAGGCGTCGGCCTTGGCGCCCAGCTCGCGGGCGATGATGAACTGGGTGTTGGTCTCGATATAGACCGAGGTGGCCAGGTCCATGTCCAGGAAGGCCGCCTTGTTGATCGCCGCCAGCACCTTGGCCAACTGCTCGGGCTTCTTGCGATAGGCCTCGATGGCGATCTGGGTCACCAGGTTCAGGACGTAGCAGTAGCCGGCGGTGTACCAGCGGGGCTCGAGCCCGACACGCTGGTGCACCTTGCCGATCTCGGTGACGGTGGCGAAATAGCGGTCGTCGAACTGGCCGGCGAACACGCTGTCCATCCAGTGGCGCTTCTGCATTTCGCGCGCATGGCTGATGCGGTCGGGCGAGCCGAACTTGGCTGCTGTCGCGGCGTTGGCCTGGACGTGACGGTAGAAGGTTTCCAGCACCGAGTCGATCCTGGGCGCCAGGACGTTGCGGAAGTCGCGGAGGGTTCGGCAGGTCTCCTC
>JBFMHS010000460.1:0-2627 GCA_040751765.1 Pseudomonadota bacterium
GTCGGAGTCGTCGGCCTCCACCACCATCCACTCGCTGGCGCCCAGCCGCGCGTTGGTGCCGTAGGCGTTGATGATGCCGCCGTTGATGACGGTGGGGTCCAGGTGGGCGGCGTCGAGCAGGGCGGCGATCAGCGAGGTGGTGGTGGTTTTGCCGTGGGTGCCGCCGATGGCAATGGCGTTCTTGAGGCGCATCAGCTCGGCCAGCATCTCGGCGCGGCGGACCACGGGGACCATCTTGGCGCGGGCGGCGGCGACCTCGGGGTTGTCGGGCTTGACCGCCGACGAGATCACCACCACGCGGGCGTCGCCCAGGTTGTCGGCGGCGTGGCCGATGGCGATCTTCATGCCCTTCCTGCGCAGGCGCTCGACATTGGCGTTGTCGGCGATGTCCGAGCCCTGCACCGTGTAGCCTAGGTTGTGCAGGATCTCGGCGATGCCCGACATGCCGATGCCGCCGATGCCGACGAAATGGATGGTGCCGATGGACAGCGGCATCGTCCTCATACGCGAGGCTCCTTGTGAACGAGGGAGGCCACCAGGTCGGCCAACAGCATGGCGGCGTCGGGCCGTCCGGCCGTGCGCGCGCATCCCGCCGCCCGGGCCAGGGTTCCGGGCTGGGTGAACAGGGATTCCAGCCGCGCCGCCAAGGCGTCGGGGGTGAAGGACGGCTGCGGCATCAGCCAGGCGCCGCCGGCCTCGTCCACTGCGCGGGCATTGGCGGTCTGGTGGTCGTCGATGGCGTGGGGATAAGGCACCAGGATGGCCGGCCGGCCCAGCGCAGTCAGTTCTGCCACCGTCGAGGCCCCCGACCGCGCGATGGCGAGATGGCAGGCGGCCATGCGCTCGGGTACGTCGGCGAAGAAGCTGTCCAGGGTCGCGGCGATGCCGGTGCCGGCATAGGCGGCCCGCACCTGCTCCAGGTCCTCGGGGCGGCACTGCTGGCTGATCTCGATGCGGGCGCGCAAGGCTTCGGGCAGGCGGGCCAGGGCGGCCGGCACCACCTCGGACAGCACCCGCGCACCCTGGCTGCCGCCCAGCACGAGCAGGCGGATCGGGCCGGATTCGCCGAGGGCGGGATAGGGGACCTCGCGCTGGGCGGCGACGGCGGGGCGCACCGGCATGCCGGTGTGGACGACCTTGGACCGCAGCGAGTCGTCGAGATGGGCCACGGCGGCGTAGCTGGTGGCGATGCGGCCGACGCGGCCGGCCAGCAGCCGGTTGGCGCGGCCGAGGACCGCGTTCTGTTCGTGGATGGCGGTGGGCAGGCCCAGGAAGGTGGCGGCGGCCATGGTCGGCAGGGCCGCGTAGCCGCCGAAGCCGACCACCGCGTCGGGGGCGGCCTTGGCCAGCAGGCCGCGCGCCTGGATCAGGCCCAGGCCCAGTTCGAGGGCGCCCTTGACCTTGGCGCCCAGGCCGCGTCCGGCGATGCCGCCGGCGGCGATGCGGAAGGTTTCCAGCCGGCCCAGGGTGCCGCCATAGGCGTGGCCGCGCCGGTCGGTGACCAGGGCCAGCCGCCAGCCGCGCTCCAGCAGGGCCGAGGCCAGAGCCTCGGCGGGGAAGACGTGGCCGCCGGTGCCGCCGGCGGCAAGGACGACGAAGGGGGTGCTCATCCGTCCAGTCCCTCCGTTCCATAGCGCTTGCGGGTCAGTGCCAGCACCATGCCCATGCCCAGCGCCAGGGCGAGCATGGACGAGCCGCCGTAGCTGATGAACGGCAGGGTCATGCCCTTGGTGGGCATCAGGCGCAGCGTCGAGGCCATGTTGATGATCGCCTGCAGGCCGAACTGGGTCAGCAGGCCGGCGGTGGCCAGCACCACGAACAGGTTCTCCTCCTTCATCAGGCGCGAGAAGCCGCGCAGCACGATGAAGGCGAAGATGGCGACCACGACCAGGCACAGCACGATGCCGAATTCCTCGCCGGCCACCGCCAGGATGAAGTCGGTGTGGGCGTCGGGCAGCACCAGCTTCACCCGGCCCTCGCCGGGGCCGCGCCCGAACACGCCGCCGTTCTTGAACGCCGACAGCGCGGTCATGACCTGGTAGGCGTCGCCCGAGGCGGGGTCGAGGAAGCGGTCGACGCGGCTCTGGACGTGGCTGAAGGTGAAATAGGCGCCGATGCCGCCGGCCACCCCCAGCACCACCAGCCCCACCACCAGGATCATCGGCAGGCCGGCCAGGAAGAACTGGGCGCCCCAGATGGCCGAGATGATCAGGGTCTGGCCGACGTCGGGCTGCATCAGCAGCAGCATGGCGACCACGGCGTAGAGGCCGCAGGCGATGGCCTTGCCGGGGAAGCCGGGGTTCAGCCGCGCCTCGGCGAACATCCACGCCGCCACGATGGCGAACATCGGCTTCATGAACTCGCTGGGCTGGATCGAGATGCCGGCGACGGTGAGCCAGCGGGTCGAGCCCTTGACCTCGGGGCCCAGGAACAACACCGCCACCAGCAGCACCAGCGCGCCCAGGAAGCCGATCGCGCCCAGGCGGCGCACCTGGCGCAGCGACAGCAGCGACACCCCGACCATCACCACCAGCGCCGGCACCAGGAACATGAACTGGCGGCGGATGAAGTGGAAGGAATCGGCGCCGATGCGGTCGGCCACCGCCGGGCTGGCCGCCATGGTCAGC
>JBFMHS010000461.1:0-11340 GCA_040751765.1 Pseudomonadota bacterium
GGCGGCGCGGGCCAGGCCGAGAACCCCGCCGGCGCAGCCGAGCCCGAACACCGGCAGCCGGATCACATCCGTCCGCAGGCCCAGCGGCGCCATCAGCAGCGCGTCGAGGCTGGGCGTCGCCACTCCGGTGGTCGACACCGCGACGATTGCGTCCACCTCGACCGGGCGCAGGCCGGCGCTGTCGAGGCAGGCAGCCGCCGCCCGGGTGCCGAGGGTGACGGCGTTGTCCACGAACAGGCGCGATCGCTCAGCCCAGCCATGGGGGCGCGTCAGCCAGTCTGGCGGCACGCAGGAGGCCCGGCGGTCGATGCCCGCGTTGGCATGGATGGACCCCAGCCGGTCGAGGTCCAGTCCGAACAGGCGCCGTCCCAACTCCTCGGCCTGGGCGCGGTCGAGGACGTATGCTGGCGAGGCCGTGGCGATGGCGGACAGGCGAGGCTGCATCGCCCGGTATCTGGGGCCTCGGGCGCCTGTCGACAGGGGCATGCGCCGGAAGCCCCGGGTGGGATCGAAAGGGTTAGGACGGTCAATCCGGTTGCGGAGAGGCACCGGCTCGGCCATCCTCTGCGTCCATCTGCCCTCGTGACCACGGCCCCGTCCAAGATGAACACCACCCCCACCGATCCTTCCGGCGACGTGCCCGCTCCCGCCGAATCCCTCCATATGGGGCTCGGCGCCCGGCTGCGGGCCTATTTCTTCGCCGGCATCCTGGTCACCGCGCCAGTGTCGATCACGTTCTACCTGGCCTGGCAGTTCATCAAATTCATGGACAACCAGGTCTCGCCGCTGATTCCCCCGGCATGGAATCCGCAGAACTGGGGCATTCCCGGCTTCGGCCTGATCATGATCGTGCTGGCTCTGACCATGATCGGCATGCTGACCGCCGGCTTCGCCGGGCGGCTCTTGGTCAAGCTGCAGGACGCGGTGCTGGAGCGGATGCCGGTCATCCGCAGCATCTACTCGGCGGTGAAGCAAATCTTCGAGACGATGCTCGCCCAGAAGGCCAATGCCTTCCGCGAGGTGGTGCTGATCGAATATCCTCGGAAGGGCATCTGGACCCTGGGCTTCATCACCGGCACCACCAACGGCGAGGTGCGGGACCGTTTCGAGCAGGAAATGGTCAATGTCTTCGTGCCGACGACACCCAACCCGACCTCGGGATTCCTTCTGTTCCTGCCGCGCTCCGAGGTCCAGGTGCTGGACATGAACGTCGAGGACGGCATCAAGATGGTCGTCTCGACCGGCATCCTCACACCGCCGGCCAAGAAGAAGGCGCCGACGGGGACCAAGCCGGCGGTCAGCCCGAGCGCAGCGTCCTGACGGCGGCGTCGCGCTCGAACAAGTAGAGCAGCACCCTCAGGGCCTCGCCGCGCGGTCCGCGCAGTTCGGGATCCCGTTCCAGGATCAGCCGCGAATCGTCGCGGGCGGCGGGCAGCAACTCGCCATGGATGGCCAGGTCCGCCATGCGGAATTCGGGCAGGCCGCTCTGGCGGGTGCCCAGCACTTCGCCGCCACCGCGCAGCCGCAGGTCCTCCTCGGCGATGACGAAGCCGTCCTCGGTGGCGCGCATCACCTCGAGGCGCGCCTTCGATGCATCGGACAGCGGCGCGCCGTAGAGCAGCAGACAGGTGGACGAGCCGATGCCGCGCCCGACCCGGCCGCGCAACTGGTGCAACTGGGCGAGTCCGAAACGCTCGGCATGCTCGATGACCATCACCGTCGCCTCGGGGACGTTGACGCCGACCTCGATCACCGTGGTCGCCACCAGGATGTCCTGGGCGCCCTCGGCGAAGCGGGCCATCACCTTGTCCTTGTCCGGTCCCTTCATGCGGCCGTGGACCAGGCCGACGCGGTCGCCGAACACCTGGGCGAGGTGGCGGTGGCGCTCCTCGGCCGCGGCGAGGTCGGTCTTCTCGGATTCCTCCACCAGCGGACAGACCCAGTAGACCCGAGCGCCACTCCGGATGGCGCGGCCTACCGCGCCGACCACTTCGTCCATGCGGGCCAGTGGCAGAACCCGGGTGTCAACCGGTTGACGGCCCGGCGGCTTCTCGTCCAGCCTTGAAACGTCCATGTCGCCATAGGAGGTCAGCAGCAGGGTGCGCGGGATGGGGGTGGCGGTCATCACCAGCACGTCCACCGCCTGGCCCTTGGAGGCCAGTTCCAGCCGCTGGTGGACGCCGAAGCGATGCTGTTCGTCGATCACCGCCAGGGCCAGGTCGCGGAAGGCGACGTCGTCCTGGAACAGCGCATGGGTGCCGATCAGGATGTCGATGGCACCGTCGGCGAGTTCGGCGAGGATGCGCTCGCGAGGCTTGCCCTTGTCGCGCCCGGTGAGCAGCGCCACCCGCACGCCGGCCGCCGCCGCCAGCGGTTCGATGGTTGCGAGGTGCTGGCGGGCCAGGATCTCGGTGGGCGCCATCATGGCGGCCTGGGCGCCGGTCTCCACCGCGCTCAGCATGGCCAACAGGGCCACCACCGTCTTGCCGCTGCCGACATCGCCCTGGAGCAGGCGCAGCATGCGGATGGGCTCGGCCATGTCGGCATCGATCTCGGCCAGCGAACGCCTCTGGGCGCCGGTCAGCGCGAAGGGCAGGGCACCCGTCACCCGCTCCCGCAGCCGGCCGTCGCCGCGGATCGGCCGGCCTTTGAGCGTGCGCATGTGGGCGCGGACCATGGACAGCGCCAATTGGTTGGACAGCAACTCGTCATAGGCCAGCCGGCGACGGGCGGACGAGTCCTCTGCCACGGCGCGATCGTCGGCGGGGCGATGCAGGGCCTCCAGGGCATCGCGGAACGCCGGCCAACCCTGGCGCCGCAGCCACGCCGCGTCCTGCCATTCGGGCAGCGGCGGCAGGCGGTCGAGGGCGGCGCGGATGGCCCGCGCCAGCGGCTTGGTGGTCAGGCCGCCGGTCAAAGGATAGACCGGCTCCACCGTCATCACCGAGGCCTTCTCTGCCGGCGGCACCACGTGATCGGGGTGGGTGATCTGTATCTCGTTGTTGAAGTGCTCGACCACGCCGCTGACGACACGGCGCTCGCCCACCGGCAGCAGGCGCAGCAGCCAGTCCTCGCGGGCGTGGAAGAACACCAGGTGCAGGAAGCCGGTCTCGTCCGAGCAGCGCACGCGGTAGGGGCGCTTGGGGCTGCCCGACGGCAGGTGGGCGTCCACCGTCACTTCCAGCGTCGCCACCTTTCCCGGCGGAGCGTCGCGCACCGTGGGGCAGGCTCGGCGATCGACCACCCCGGTCGGCAGGTGCCACACCAGGTCCAGCACCTTGGGCCCGGCCAGCCGCTCGTACAGCGGGGCCATGCGCGGACCGACGCCGGGCAGGGTGGTCACGGGGGCGAACAGGGGATTGAGGCTGGAGGGCCGCATGACTCGTTGGTGGCTGACAGGATCGCGCCGACGTTCTATATACGCGCGATGGACGCACGACTGAAACGCCTTCTGTTCCGATCGCGCCACATGGGCTCGAACGAGAACGACATCCTGTTCGGCGGCTTCGCCGAGCGCTACCTCTCCACCCTGGCCGCCGACCAGTTGGACCGCTACGAGGCGCTGCTGGCCGAGACCGACAACGACCTGTTCAACTGGGTCACCGGCAAGGAGCCGGTACCCGCGCGCCTGGACCACGACGTCATGGCGATGATCAAGGCGTTTGTTCAGAAAGAAGCCGCACCAATTTGAAAAGGCTTGAGGAATTTCTCGACCAGCCCGGCCGCGTCACTGTCGCCGGGGCTCCAGAGGGGGTTGACGCGCTGGTCATCGCCGGCCTCGCCCGCTCGGGCAGGGCCGCCGACGTGCTGCATGTGGCGCGCGATGACGGCCGCATGGCGCGCATGGCCGAGGCCCTAGCCATGGTCGCCCCCGACCTGCCGGTGCTGGAATTTCCCGCCTGGGACTGCGTCCCCTACGACCGCGTCTCTCCCAACGTGGAGGTCGTGGCCCGGCGCATCGACACCCTGGCCGAACTGGCCCAGGGGCAGGGAAGCGCGCCGCGCATCGTGCTGACCACGGTCGCCGCGCTGATGCAGCGGGTGCCGCCGCGCGAGACTTTGGCCAAGGCCACCTTCGCCGCCCGCGTCGGCGGCCGGGTGGACAGCGAGACGCTGATTTCGTTCCTCAACCGAAATGGTTATGTCCGCGCCGACACCGTGATGGAGCCCGGCGAGTATGCCGTGCGGGGCGGCATCGTCGACCTGTTCCCGCCGGGTCTGCCGGAGCCGGTGCGGCTGGACTTCTTCGGTGACGAGGTCGACAGCATCCGCAGCTTCGACCCCATGAGCCAGCGCACTACCGGAAAGCTGGAGTCCTTCGCGCTCAAGCCGGTCAGCGAAGTGACCCTCGACGAGGCCTCCATCGCCCGCTTCCGCTCGGGCTACCGCGAGATGTTCGGCGTGGTGCAGGGGCCGGACCCGCTGTATGAGGCGATCTCGGAAGGCGTCAAGTTCACCGGCATGGAGCACTGGCTGCCGCTGTTCCACGACGGACTGGACACCCTGTCTGCCTATCTGCCCGAGGCGGTGTTCGTGGTTGACGCCCAGGTTGACGAGGCCGCCGAGGCGCGGCGTGCGCTGGTGCTCGAATACTATGACGCCCGGCGCACCATTTCCGGATCGGGCCTGACCGAGTCGGGGATGGTCTACCATCCGCTGCCGCCGCCCAGGCTGTACCTGGAACCCGAGGAGTGGAGCCGGCTGCTGGCCGTCCGCACCACGTTCCAGCTGTCTCCTTTCGCCGCTCCCGAGGGCGTCAATCGCACGGTTGACATCGGTGGCCGGCCGGGCCGCGATTTCGCCGACATCCGGGCGCTCCAGGGCGCCAATCTCTACGATGCCTTCCGCGAACATGTCGAAACCGAAACGAAAACGCGTCGGGTGGTGCTGGCGGCCTGGACCGCCGGTTCGCGTGACCGCCTGACCCACCTGCTGACCGACCACGGCGTCAAGGCCGAGCCGGTTGACAGCTGGGCCGAGGCCATGGCGCTGCCCAAGGCCAAGGTGCCGATGGTGGTGCTGGGCCTCGACCACGGCTTCGCCATGCCCGACCTGGCCCTGGTCACCGAGCAGGACCTGTTGGGAGACCGCCTGGCCCGGCCGGCGCGCAAAAAGAAGCGCGGCTCGCAGTTCATCGCCGAGGCCTCGGCGCTGTCCGAGGGCGATCTGGTGGTGCATGTCGACCACGGCATCGGCCGCTATGACGGGCTGGAGACCATCCAGGTCGGCGGCGCCCCGCATGACTGCCTGCGGGTGGTCTATGACGGAGGCGACAAGCTGTTCGTGCCGGTCGAGAACCTGGACGTGCTCACCCGCTTCGGCTCCGACCAGGCCGGCGTCCAACTGGACAAACTGGGCGGCGCCGCCTGGCAATCGCGCAAGGCCAAGCTGAAGAAGCGCATCCGCGACATCGCCGAGCATCTGATCGCCATCGCCGCACAGCGGCAGGTCAGAAAGGCCGATGCCCTGGCCCCGCCCGAGGGGCTTTGGGACGAGTTTTGCGCCCGCTTCCCCTATGCGGAGACCGACGACCAGCTCCGCGCCATCGAGGACACGCTGGCTGACCTGTCCTCCGGGCGGCCCATGGACCGGCTTGTGTGCGGTGACGTCGGCTTCGGCAAGACCGAGGTGGCCATGCGCGCCGCCTTCATTGCCGCCATGGCCGGGATGCAGGTCGCCATCGTGGTTCCCACCACGCTGCTGGCCCGCCAGCACTACCGGACCTTCGCCGAACGCTTCAAGGGCCTGCCGCTCAATGTCGAGCAGTTGTCGCGTCTGGTCAACGCCAAACGGGCCGGCGAGGTCAAGGCCGGCATCGCCGAGGGCAGTGTCGACATCGTCGTCGGCACCCACGCCCTGCTTGCCAAGGGCATCAGCTTCAAGCGGCTGGGGCTGCTGATCATCGACGAGGAGCAGCATTTCGGCGTCGCGCACAAGGAGCGGCTGAAGGCGCTGAAGGCCGACGTCCATGTGCTGACGCTGACCGCCACCCCCATCCCGCGCACGCTGCAGATGGCGCTGACCGGGGTCAAGGAGATGAGCGTCATCGCAACTCCGCCGGTGGATCGCCTGGCGGTCCGCACCTTCGTTCTGCCCTTCGATCCGGTGGTGGTGCGCGAAGCCATCCTGCGCGAGCGCTATCGCGGTGGCCAAGTGTTCTATGTTTGCCCGCGCCTGGCCGACATCGACCGCGTCGCCGACCGCATCGCCAAGCTGGTCCCCGAGGTCAAGACCGCCGTCGCCCACGGCCGGCTGACCCCGACGGAGCTGGAGGAGGTGATGACCGCCTTCGGCGACAAGCAGTACGACGTGCTGTTGTCCACCAACATCATCGAATCCGGCATCGACATGCCAAGCGTCAACACGTTGATCATCCATCGAGCCGACATGTTCGGCCTCGGCCAGTTGTATCAGCTGCGCGGGCGCGTCGGGCGCGGCAAGGTGAGGGGATACGCCTACCTGACCCTTCCCACCGACCGGGTACTGTCGGGGGGCGCCGAGAAGCGGCTGCAGGTCATGCAGGCGCTGGACACCCTGGGTGCCGGCTTCCAGCTGGCCAGCCACGACCTCGACATCCGCGGTGCCGGCAACCTGCTGGGCGAGGAGCAGTCGGGCCACATCCGCGAGGTCGGCATCGAACTGTACCAGCAGTTGCTGGAAGAGGCGGTTGCGGCGGCGCGCGGTGGCGCGGCCGAGGCTGCGCGCGAAGAGTGGTCCCCCCAGATCACCGTCGGCATGCCGGTGCTGATCCCCGAGGACTACGTCAAGGACCTCTCGGTGCGACTGGGCCTGTATCGCCGCATCGCCACCCTCGCCGACCGCGCCGAGATCGATGCGCTGGCCACCGAGTTGGTCGACCGTTTCGGCAAGCTGCCGCCCGAAGTGGAGAACCTGCTGGAAGTGGTCGCCATCAAGGCCCTGTCCAAACAGGCCGGGATCGAGAAGGTGGACGCTGGCCCCAAGGGTGCCGTCATCACCTTCCGCAACAATACCTTCGCCAATCCCGCCGGCTTGGTCCGCTATATCGGCCAGCAGGTCGGCGGAGCCAAGCTTCGGCCCGACCACAAGGTGGTGTTCATCCGCGACTGGGACGACCCCAGACAGCGGGTCAAGCTGGTGCAGAAGCTGGTCGGGAAGCTGGCGGACATCGCGGCGGAATAACGCGTCAGCTCAACGCCGCCTCGGCCTCGCCCTCGCGGGCGATGTCGATCAGGCGCAGCAGGATGTCGGGCTCCTGGGCGCCGGCGAGGGCATAAGCGCCGTCGAGGATCAGGCAGGGAACGCCGTTGACGCCCAGGCGGTGGGCGCGGGCGTTGTCGTTCATCACCGTCGCGATGTCGGTATCGCCGAGCAGGTAGGTCCGCAACGGCTCCTCCGGCAGGCCGTGCGCCGCGCTGATTGCCACCAGCTCGTCAATCAGGCCGATGTCGCGGCCCTCGCAGAAATAGGCATGGTAGATGGCCTCGACCACCTCGCCCTCGCGGCCCATCTGGCTGGCGAAGCGGATCAGGCGATGGGAATGCAGGGTGTTGGGGGTGCGGGTGATGCGGTCGAAGGCGAAGTCGATGCCTTCCTCGCGGCCGGCCGCCGCCACCGCGCCGTGGATGCGGTTGATGCGCGACGGGCCGCCGAACTTGCGGTCGAGGTAGGTCGCGCGGTCCAGGCCTTCCAGTGGGATGTCGGGGTTGAGCAGGAACGGGCGCCAGCGCACTTCGACCCGCGCGCCTGGGCGCTGCGCAAGCGCTCGCAGGAAGCGGCGCTTGCCCACGTAGCACCACGGGCAGACGGTGTCGAAGATGAAATCGATGCGCACTGCGCCGCCCGCCCCGTCAACCGAGGTTGCGGCGGGCGCGGGCGAGCAGGGCGGGGACGTCGTCGCCGTGCTGGGCGTCGGTGGCGCCGACCTGCACCCACACCTTGACCGGCTGATAGACCTCGCGCACGGCGAAATCCGTATAGGCCAGCACGCCGGCGATGCGATGCATCACCACCTCGGCCTCGGCCAGCGGCGTGTCGGGCAACACCACACAGAATTCATGCTCGCCGAAGGCGGCGGTCAGGTCCTCGGCCCGCACCAGGCCGGTGATCCACTGGCACAGTTGGAGGATGAGGTGCTGGCGGGCGTCGTCGCCGAACTGCCGGCCGACGGCGGCTACCGACGGAGCCGAGAAGAAGGCCACGGCCAGATGGCGGTTGCGACCGACGGCGACGGCGAGCCGGTCCTCGATATAGGAATCGAAAAAGGCGCGGCTGTAGGCCCCCGTCGCCTCGTCCCGGCAGGCGCCCCTCAGGCTGTCGTTGAGCGCCGAGCGGATGGACCAGCGCAGTTGCTGGCGACGCACAAGGGTCAGCAGCGACGTGCGCAGCAGCACCGGGTCGACCGCACCGGGCAGGACCCGGGTGGCGCCGCTGCGGTAGGCGGCGGTGGGGTCGATGCCGTGGGACAGCAGCAGGATCGGCAGGTTGAACAGGCGCGGGTTGTTGCGGACCTGCGAGCAGAAGGCCAGCAGGGCGCCGTCCTGCTCGTCGCTGAACGACACCACGCAGGCATCGAAATTGGTCCGCGACAGCAGGTCCTCGGCCTCGTAGAGGTTGACGGTCGTGGTGATCTCTCCATCGCCGCTCAGCACCGCCTCGATGGGGGCGGCGTCGTCGCCGACCACCAGGATCGACGGCCGCGAATCCTGGGGCGGCTCGGTGCGATCGCGCGCGTCGATGCCGAGCCGGCGCGCCACCACCGCGCGCTGGTGCAATTCCGCGTGCATGGTCGACAGCCGGCCCAGCGGCCGCAGGCGCGCGGCCAGTTCGGCGTCGCCGCAATCTACTGCGAGCACGTCGTCGAGGCCGGCGGTGAAGGCGGCGGCGCACAGGTCCGGCGTCACGGCGTCGGCCACCATCAGCACTGGGATGTCCGAGGTCTCGTCGGCGGCCTTGAGGGCGCGGGCGAGCTCGATGGCTTCGCCCCCGCGCGGCGTGCCGATCAGGATGAGGTCGGGATGCTCGATGCCGGCGGCATGGCGCCCGTCGCCGACGGTTTCCGCGATGGCGCCGTGATAGCCGATATGGGCCAGCCGCTTCTCCAGGCCATCGGCCCGGGAATGGTCCGCGTCCACGATCAAGACGTTCGCCAGACGGATCATTATGCCCAACCCTCTTGCCGCTGTCCCTTGGGGGGGCCAGGATAATACGGAAAGAGATTCCTCATAAGAGGGAAAGCGGCTCCGGCGACCCCAGCCCTGTGCCGCATTGACTGAACCGTTCAGTTCAATTATTCGAGTCCATGGCGGACGGGGATCTCGGGAGCCTGGGGGGAACAGCTTTCCGCCCGGGCGAAAGGCGTAATCGCTCATGCGCAAGTCAATCGTCGGTTTATTCGTCGTCGCCCTGGCAGCGATCGCCATCGGCTGGGCCCTGTGGCCGTCCAAGGAGCCCGCCGCCCAGGCGGGTGCGGGCGCCAACGGCCCGGTGGCCGTCGAGGCGCGCCCGGTCGTAGTGGGGCCGATCGCCCGCGAGATCACCGCCGTCGGCTCCTTGAGGTCCGATGAATCGGTGATGGTCCGCCCCGAGATCGCCGGCCGGGTCGAATCCTTCGGCTTCGACGAGGGCCAGAAGGTGTCCAAGGGCCAGGTGCTGGTGAAGCTCGATGCGACCTCCCTGGCCGCCGCCCTGCAGCAGGCGCAGGCCGAGTTGGAGCTGTCCAAGGCCAATGCCGCCCGCGCCGTCAACCTGGCGTCGCGCGGGGCCGGCACCGTGCGGGCGCGGGACGAGGCCGAAGCCAAGCTGGCGGTGGACCAGGCCAAGGTGGAGCAGGCGCGCGCCCAGCTCGAGAAGGCCCGCATCGTCGCTCCCTTCGGCGGCGTCGTCGGCTTGCGGTCGGTCAGCATTGGTGCCTATTTGCAACCGGGCCAGGACATCGTGAACCTGGAAGCCATCGACACCATGAAGGTGGATTTCCGCGTCCCGGAGATCTTCCTGCCGGTGCTTCGGCCGGGCCTGTCGGTGGCCATCACCGCCGACGCCTATCCCGACCGCCAGTTCACCGGCACCGTCTACGCCGTCGACCCGGCGGTGGACGTCAACGGCCGCGCCATCCTGGTGCGTGCCCGCATCGGCAATGGCGAAGGCGCCCTGCGGCCCGGCCAGTTCGTGCGTCTCGCGCTCAAGGTCGACGAGAGCCTGGACGCGGTGTCGGTTCCCGAGGAGGCCATCGTGCCGCGCGGCACCAAGTCGCTGGTGTTCGTGGTCGCCGACGGCAAGGCCGAGCCCCGTCCAGTCAAGACCGGCAAGCGCCAGAAAGGCATGGTGGAGGTCACCGAGGGGCTGAAGCCCGGCGACGTGGTCGTCACCGCCGGACAGATGAAGTTGAAGCCGGGGACCCCGGTCACCATCGTCCCCCAACCGGGGAGCTGAGCCATGCGCCTCCCCGAACTCTGTATCCGCCGGCCGGTCTTCGCCACGGTGATGAGCCTGCTCATCTTGCTGGTCGGCCTGATTTCGTATGACCGCTTGCCGGTCCGCGAATACCCCAACATCGACGAGCCGGTGGTCACGGTCGAGACCAAGTATCCCGGCGCGAGCGCCGAGATCATCGAGACCCAGGTGACCAAGGTGCTGGAGGACTCGCTGGCCGGCATCGAGGGCATCGACGTGATGTCATCGCTGTCGCGCTCGGAAAGCAGCCAGATCACCATCCGCTTCAAGGTCACCCGCGACGCCGACGCCTCGGCCAACGACGTGCGCGACCGTGTGGCGCGCGTGCGCGGCCGCCTGCCCGACGACGTCGAGGAACCGGTCATCGCCAAGGTCGAGGCCGACGCCCAGCCCATCATCTACCTGGCGTTCTCGTCCGACCGCCACGATCCGCTGTTCGTGTCCGATTACGCCTGGCGCTACGTCCGCACACGGCTTCAGAACCTGACCGGTGTCGCCGACGTGCGCATTTTCGGCGAACGCCGCTACGCCATGCGCATCTGGCTCGACCGCACGCGAATGGCTGCCTACAAGCTGACGCCGCAGGACGTGGAGAGCGCGCTGCGCAGGCAGAACGTCGAGGTCCCCGCCGGCCGCATCGAGAGCGACCAGCGTGAGTTCACCGTGCTGTCCGAGACCGACCTGCGCACCCCCGGTCAGTTCGCCGACATGATCCTGCGCGAGGAGAAGGGCTATCTGATCCGCCTGGGCGATGTCGCCAAGGTCGAACTGGGGCCGCGCGACGAGCGCCGCATCACCCGCTTCAACGGCGAGAGCGCGGTGGCGCTGGGCGTGGTCAAGCAGTCCACCGCCAACCCGCTCGACGTCTCCGGCGCCGTGCGGGGCGTGCTGCCCGAGATCCGCGCCAAC
>JBFMHS010000461.1:11350-14534 GCA_040751765.1 Pseudomonadota bacterium
CGACCATCGCCGAGGCGGTGCTGCTGGTGGTGGTGGTGATCTTCTTCTTCCTGCGCACGGTGCGGGCCACCATCATTCCGTTGGTGACCATCCCGGTGTCGCTGATCGGTGCCTTCGCGCTGATGTACGCGCTGGACTTCACCGTCAACACCCTGACGCTGCTGTCCATGGTTCTGGCCATCGGCCTGGTGGTGGACGACGCCATCGTGGTGCTGGAGAACATCTTCCGCCACATCGAGGAGGGCATGCGGCCCATGGAGGCGGCCGTCAAGGGATCGAAGGAGATCGCCTTCGCGGTGGTAGCCATGACCATCACCCTGGCCGCCGTTTACGTGCCGCTGGCCTTCATGACCGGGCGCACCGGCAAGCTGTTCGTCGAGTTCGCGCTGACCCTGGCGGCGGCCGTGTTGGTGTCGGGATTCGTGGCGCTGACCTTGTCGCCGATGATGTGCTCGCGCCTGCTGCGTCACGAAACCCGCCACTCGCGCGTCTACGACATCATCGAGGGCTGGCTGGAGTCCTTGACCGCCGGCTACAAGCGGCTGCTTTCGGCATCGCTGTCGCGCCGGCCGCTGGTGGCCGGGATCGGGCTTCTGGTGGCGGCGGCGGCGGCGGGGCTGTTGCTGTCGCTCAAGTCGGAGTTGTCGCCCACCGAGGACCGCGGCACCATCGTGGTGATCGGCATAGGGCCCGAGGGCGCCACCATCGCCAATATCGACAAGTACACCCGCCAGGTGGAGGGCTTCCTTGAGGAGAACCCGGTCATCGAGCGGCGCTTCGTGCTGACCGGGGTGCCGGTGGTCAACCAGATGCTGGCCTTCGTGCGCGTCAAGGATTGGAACGACCGCGACGTCTCGCAGATGGAGGTGGCGCGTTCGCTGATGCCCAAGTTGATGGGCATCCCCGGCATCCTGGCCTTCGCCGTCAATCCGCCATCCCTGGGCGAGCGGGCATCGTCGAAGCCGGTGCAGGTGGTCATCCAGACCTCGGCTCCGTATTCCGAGCTGCAGAAGGTGACCGACGCCTTCATGGCCGAGGCTCAGAAGCTGACCGGCCTGATCAATGTCGATTCCGACCTCAAGCTCAACAAGCCGCAGATCCGCGTCACCATGGACCGCGAGCGCATCGCCGATTCCGGCCTGTCGGTGGAGGAGGTGGGCCGCACCCTCGAGCCCATGCTGGGCGGCCGTCAGGTCACCCGCTTCAAGCGCGAGGGCGAGCAGTACGACGTGGTGGTGCAGGTCGAGGACGTCGACCGCAACAATCCCGACGACCTGACCAGCATCTATGTGCGCGGCTCCAAGGGGCAGATGATCCAGCTGTCCAACCTGGTCAAGGTTGAGGAGGGGGTCGCCCCGCGCGAACTCAACCACTTCAACCAGTTGCGAGCCACCACGGTGACCGCCAACCTGGCGCCAGGCTACACCCTGGGACAGGCGCTGGGCGACCTGGAAGCCATCGGCGATCGGGTGCTGCCCGACAACGCCCAGTTGGACTACAACGGCTCGTCGCGCGAGTTCAAGTCGTCCAACACCGCCCTGTGGCTGACCTTCGTGATGGCGCTGCTGTTCATCTACCTGGTGCTGGCGGCGCAGTTCGAGAGCTTCGTCGATCCCTTCATCATCATGGTGACGGTGCCGCTGTCCATGGCCGGCGCCCTGCTCGCGCTGAAGCTGGCCGGCGGCACGCTCAACGTCTACAGCCAGATCGGCCTGGTGACGCTGATCGGCCTGATCACCAAGCATGGCATCCTGATCGTGGAGTTCACCAACCAGCTGCGCGACCGCGGCTTGCCCATGTCCGAGGCCATCGTCGAGGCCGCCGGCCTTCGCCTACGGCCGATTCTGATGACCACCGGCGCCATGGTGCTGGGCGCCATCCCGCTGGCCCTGGCTACCGGCGCCGGCGCCGAGAGCCGCCAGCAGATCGGCTGGGTCATCGTCGGCGGCATCGCGGTGGGCACGGCGTTCACCCTGTTCGTGGTGCCCACCGCCTACAGCCTGCTGGCCCGCCGCCACCGGGCTGCGACCTTGCCGCCGGCGTCCAAGGCGCGCGAACCTCACGAGGAATCGGTCCCCGCCGAATAGCGGAACCCGCCCCCGTCAACCGGCGTTGACGGGGGCATGAGGTCGCGTGTCCTGGCCGTCCTGCGCCGGTCCTCCGTACGGAAGGCGCTGGCCGGCGCGTTCAGCGTCGGCATCTTCGTCCTCGCCCTGTGGGTGCTGCACCGGGCGGTGGGCCGCTTCGACCTCGCCGAGGTCACCGCCACCGCCCGGAGCTATGGCGGCGGCACCCTGGTGGCGGCGTTGCTGTTCGCCCTGGGCAGCTACGCGGCGCTGTCTGGCTTCGACTGGCTGGGGCTGCTCCACATCCGCAGGCCCCTCGGCGGCGGGTGGGCGGCGTTGATCTCCTTCGTCAGCCATTCCATCAGCCACAATGCTGGCTTCGCCATTCTCACCGGCGGCGGCGTCCGGCTGAGGATGTATTCGGCGTTCGGGTTGGGGGTCGGCGAGGTGGCGGCGGTGATCGCCTTCGCCGGCCTGTCCTTCGCGTTGGGCGCCGTGGCGCTGGGAGCGGCCGCGTTCGTCACGGAGTCTGCCAAGGTGGCGGCGCTGCTCCGCCTGCCCGAGGCGGCGGTGGCCGGCATCGGCTGGGCGGCAGCGGCGGTGCTGGCTGTCTATCTGGCCTGGACGGGGCTGGCGCGGCGGCCACTGGCGGTGGGGCTGTGGAAGGTCGCCACCCCGACCCTGGGGATGAGCCTGGCCCAGATGGCGGTGGCCGCACTCGATCTGGCGCTGGTTGCGGCCGCGCTCTACGTGCTGCTGCCTTTGGAGACGGTTTCCTATCCAGCCTTCGTCGGCCTCTACGTGGTCGCCACCCTGGCCGGCACCATCAGCCACGTGCCTGGCGGGCTGGGGGTGTTCGAGGGGGCGCTGGTGCTGCTGCTGCCGGAACTCCAGCCCGAGCCGCTGCTGGCGGCACTGCTGGTGTTCCGGGTATTCTACAATCTCCTGCCGCTGGTGCTGGGGGCCTTAGTGCTGGCGGTGTTCGAGCTGGTCCATCGCCGCCGCCACACCGAGGAGCCCACCTGGGTCCGCCTGCTGGGACCGCCGATGGGGGCGGTGTTGGCCTTCGCCGCCGGGACCGTGCTGCTGGTCACCGGCGCGGTGTCGCCGCCGGCCGC
>JBFMHS010000462.1:0-2513 GCA_040751765.1 Pseudomonadota bacterium
GCTGCTGATCCTGGTCCTCGGCTCGCGCGTGCTGCGGGCGCTGGACACCTCGGAGCAGCGCTACCGGCTGCTGTTCGCCGACACCCCCCAGCCCATGGCGGTCTACGATCCGGCCACCGGCCGCTTCGTCGAGGCCAACGCCGCCGCCTGCCGGATGCTGGGCTACGCTGCCGGGGAGCTGGTGGGCATGCCGGTGCTGGACTGCGTGCTGCCCGACGACCGCCCCGACGCCCGTCGTTTGATGGAGCGCTCGCGGACCTCCGGCGAGGGCATCTCACATATCCGCAAGATCCAGTGCCGCGACGGGCGCATCGTCCAGGTGGAGATGACGTCCAGCCCGGTGCTGTTCGAGGGCCGGGTGCTGCGGCTGGTGATGATCCAGGACCATACCGCCCGCCTTCAGGCCGAGGGTGCCCTGATCCGCAGCCTCGACCGCCTGGCGCGCCAGGAGGCCGACCGCACCCAGCTGGCCCACGCGCTGGCCCACGACCTGCGCGAGCCGGTGCGGCAGGCGGCCAGCTTCGTGCAGCTGCTGGAGCGGCGCTATCGCGGGCGGCTGGACCACGAGGCCGACCAGTACATCGACTTCGCCACCGAGGGCATCCACCGGCTCAATCGCCTGCTGGCCGACCTGCACACCTTCACCGAGGTGCCGAGCGTGGCCATCGAGGAGGTGGATTCGGGCGAGGTGCTGCAAGGCGTGCTGGCCACCCTGGCGCCGCAGATTGGGCCGCGCGACGGCGTGTGCATCGGCGAGATGCCGCGGCTCGGCGCCGACCCGCGCAGCCTGTCGGTGGTGTTCACCGCCCTGATCGACAACGCGCTGAAGTTCCGCCGGCCGCAGGCGCCGTGCCGGGTCGAGGTGTCGGCCGAGCGCCTGGGCGCCGACTGGTGCTTCACGGTCAAGGACGACGGCATCGGCATCGAGCCGGAATACCGCGAGGTGGTGTTCCAACTGTTCGGCCGCCTGCACACCCGCGACCGCGTGCCGGGTAACGGCACCGGCCTGGCCCTGGCCCGCAAGCTGGTGGAGGCGGCGGGCGGCCGCATTTGGCTGGACGAGGGTCAAGGAAACGGGGCCGTATTCCGGTTCACCCTGCCCGTCCGCCCCGTCCGCGACCCGGCGCGACATTGACAGAGCCGCCCCCGGGCTCTATCTGTGTCCGCGTCGTAAAAGGTCCCGCCCAGGGGCCCGCAAGGACTTCTGCCCGAGGACTTTCCATATGTTCGGCGCCATTGCCCGTCGGCTCTTCGGAACCGCCAACGACCGCATCATCAAGGGACTGAAGAAGCACGTCGACGCGATCAACGCGCTCGAACCGGAATTCGCGGCCCTGTCCGACGAGCAGTTGCGGGCCAAGACCGACGAATTCAAGAAGCGCCTGGCCGACGGCGCCGATCTCGATGATTTGATGGAGGAGGCCTTCGCCACCGTGCGCGAAGCCGCCAAGCGCACCCTGGGGCTGAGGCCCTTCGACGTGCAGCTGATCGGCGGCATGGTCCTGCACCAGGGCAAGATCTCGGAAATGAAGACCGGCGAAGGCAAGACCCTGGTCGCCACGCTGCCGGTCTATCTCAACGCGCTGACCGGCATGGGCGTGCACGTGGTCACCGTCAACGATTACCTGGCGCGCCGCGACGCCGAATGGATGGGGCAGGTCTACCGCTTCCTCGGTCTGACGGTGGGCATCATCGTCCACGGCCAGACCGACGACCAGCGCCGCGACGCCTATGCCTGCGACGTGACCTACGCCACCAACAACGAGCTGGGCTTCGACTATCTGCGCGACAACATGAAGTTCTCGCTGGCCGAGATGGTCCACCGCCCGTTCAACTACGCCATCGTCGACGAGGTCGATTCGATCCTGGTCGACGAAGCGCGCACGCCGCTGATCATCTCGGGCCCCACCGAGGACAATTCCGAACTCTACCGGCTGGTCGACGCCATCATGCCGTCGCTGACCGCCGAGGATTTCGAGAAGGACGAGAAGGTGCGCGCGGTGACGCTGACCGAGCAGGGCGTCGAGCACGTGGAGGAGCTGCTGCAGCAGGCCGGCCTGCTCAAGGGCAACCTGTACGACGTCGCCAACGTGTCTCTGGTCCACCACGTCAACCAGGCGCTCCGGGCCCACAAGCTGTTCACTCGTGACGTGGACTACATCGTCAAGAACGACAAGGTCGTCATCATCGACGAGTTCACCGGCCGCATGATGGAAGGCCGCCGCTTCTCCGAGGGCCTGCACCAGGCGCTGGAGGCCAAGGAGCGGGTGACCATCCAGAACGAGAACCAGACCCTGGCCTCGATCACCTTCCAGAACCTCTTCCGCATCTATCCCAAGCTGGCCGGCATGACCGGCACAGCCATGACCGAAGCCGGCGAGTTCCAGGAAATTTACGGCCTTGAGGTGGTGGAGATCCCCACCAACGTGCCGGTGTCGCGCATCGACGCCGACGACGAGGTCTATCGCACCGCCCGGGAGAAGTACGAGGCCATCGTCACCCTGATCGAGGAG
>JBFMHS010000463.1:0-2598 GCA_040751765.1 Pseudomonadota bacterium
GCGAGCGCACCGTGCTCGAGGCCGCCAAGGCGGCCGCCAAGCCGTTCGGAATGCGCCTTCTCGGCCCCAATTCCATGGGCATCCTGGTGCCCGGCATCGGGCTCAACGCCTCGTTCGCCCCCGAGGACGCGCGCCCCGGCAAGCTGGCCTTCGTGTCGCAGTCGGGCGCCCTGTGCACGGCGGTGCTGGACTGGGCCTGCGCCAAGAACATCGGCTTCTCGCACTTCATCCACACCGGCGACACCGCCGAGGTCGGCTTCGGCGACATCCTCGACTACCTGGGCAGCGACCCCTACACCCGGGCGATCCTGCTCTACATCGAGACCATCGACGAACGGCGCAACTTCATGTCGGCCGCCCGCGCCGCCGCCCGCAACAAGCCGGTGCTGCTGATCAAGGCCGGCCGGTCGGCAGAGGGCGCGCGCGCCGCCAGTTCGCACACCGGCGCCCTGGCCGGCTCCGATGCGGTGTTCGATGCCGCCATCCGGCGCTCGGGCATGCTGAGGGTGCAGGACATCGACGAGATCTTCGGCGCGGTCGAGACGCTGGCCCGCTCGCGGCCGCTCAAGGGCCAGCGCCTGGCGGTACTGACCAACGGCGGCGGCATCGGCGTGATCGCCGCCGACGACCTGGCCGACGGCGGCGGCACCCTCGCCGAGTTGCCGCCCGAGGTGGTGGAACAGCTTGACGCCCTGCTGCCGCCCAACTGGTCGCGCGGCAATCCCGTCGACATCGTCGGCGACGCCGACGGCGCCCGCTACGCCAAGGCGCTGTCCATCCTGCTGGACTGCAAGGCGATCGACGCGGTCCTGGTGATGTACGCACCGACCGCCATCTCCGACTCGGACGAGGTTGCCGAGGCGGTCATCAAGGTGTTCAAGGAACGGGCTCGCGCCAACATCATGACCTGCTGGGTCGGCAACGAAAAGGTGGCCCACGCCCGACGCCTGTTCTCCGAGGCCAGCGTGCCCACCTTCGACACCCCGCGCGCCGCCGTGCAGGGCTTCCTCCACTTGGTGGAATACCGCCGCAACCAGAACATGCTGATGGAGGTGCCGCCGTCGGCACCGTCGGAGTTCATCCCCGACACCCGGCTGGCCAAGGCCATCGTCTCGGCGGCGCTTGCCCGCGGCGAGACCATGTTGCGTGAGCCCGAGGCCAAGGCGGTGCTGGAGGCCTACGGCATCCCCACCATCTCGACCCGCATCGCCAAGACCCCGGCCGAGGCCGGCCGCATCGCCAAGGATTTCGGCGGCCCGGTGGCACTGAAGATCCTGTCCTCGGACATCGTCCACAAGTCGGACGTGGGCGGCGTGCAGCTCAACCTGGAGGGCGCCTTCGAGGTCGAGAAGGCCGCCAACGCCATGCTCGAACGGGTGAGCACCACCTTCCCCTCGGCCCGCATCGACGGATTCACCGTCCAGCGCATGGCCGAGCGCCGCGCCGGCACCCAGGAACTGATCGTCGGCATCGCCACCGATCCCATCTTCGGCCCGGTGATCCTGTTCGGCCAGGGTGGCGTCGAGGTCGAGGTGGTGGGCGACCGCGCGGTGGCGCTGCCGCCCCTCAACCTCAACCTGGCCTCAGAGCTGGTCGGCCGCACCCGGGTGTCCAAACTGCTGATGGGCTATCGCGGCCGCCCCCCGGCCAACCTGGAGGCCCTGCACCTGACCCTGATGCAGGTGTCGCAGTTGGCCGTCGACCTGCCCGAGGTGGTCGAGCTCGACATCAATCCCCTGCTGTGCGACAGCCACGGCGTCATCGCGCTGGACGCCCGCATCAAGGTGTCGTCGGCCAGGCCGGGCACCGAGCACCTCGCCATCCGCCCCTATCCAGAGGAGCTGGAGGAGTGCTTCCTGATGGGCGACGGGCGCAACGTTATGATCCGTCCCATCCGCCCCGAGGACGAGCCCAACCACCACGTCTTCGTGTCCAAGCTGACCCCCGAGGACATCCGCTTCCGCTTCTTCGGCCTGGTGCACGAACTGCCCCATTCCGAGATGGCGCGGCTGACCCAGATCGATTACGACCGCGAGATGGCCTTCATCGGCGAGCTGACCCATCCCGATGGCGCGCGCGAGACCCTGGGCGTGGTGCGGACGGTGACCGATTCCGAGAACGAGACCGCCGAGTTCGCCGTGGTGGTGCGCTCGGACACCAAGGGCACCGGGCTGGCCAAGCGCCTGCTGACCAAGATGATCGAGTACTGCCGCTCGCGCGGGACCGGCAAGATCGTCGGACAGGTGCTCAAGGACAACATCCGCATGCTCAAATTCGTCGAGCATCTGGGCTTCCGCCAGGTCCGCACCGTCGACGGCGACATCGTCGAGGTGGAATACGACCTGGCCAGGCCGCCCGTCACGGCGCCGGAGCCGGAGGGCTGACGAGGCGCTGGCGCGGTGGGCAGGCCGGATTTACACTTCCCCCCGGGATCAGTAAGCCCCGGGGGAAAACCATGTCCATCGTGACCGCGCCGCCGCATGCCTGGCGGTTCTTCCGCGCCGGCGGATTCGACCAGGTGCGCCTCGAGACCGGCGCCGACATCTTGGCGCTGGACACGCTGGACCAGAAGCTGTGGGTGGCGCTGGCCTGCCCCAC
>JBFMHS010000047.1:0-2959 GCA_040751765.1 Pseudomonadota bacterium
ATGGTCTTCCAGTTGGAACTGGAAGACCATCTCCCAGTCGATCAAGCGCCTGCGCGAGCTGGACGACCAGTTGGCCTCCGGCGCCCTGGCCGGCCTGACCAAGAAGGAGCAGCTGGTCCTGTCGCGCGAGAAGGAGAAGCTGGACCGCGCCCTGGGCGGCATCAAGGACATGGGCGGCCTGCCCGACATCCTGTTCATCATCGACACCAACAAGGAATCGCTGGCGGTTCAGGAAGCCAACAAGCTGGGCATCCCGGTGGTCGCCATCATCGACTCCAACTCCGACCCGGCCGGCATCACCTATCCGGTGCCGGGCAATGACGACGCCATCCGCGCCATCCAGACCTACTGCGACCTGATCGCCGGCGCGGTGCTGGACGGCATCCAGGCCTCCATCGGCCGTTCGGGCGGCGACATCGGCGCCGCCGCCGAGGCTCCGGTCGAGCAGATTCCGGTCGAGGCCGAGGCCGCCGCCGAGGGCGGCGAGGAAGCCACTCCGGCCTCCTGAGGCCCGTTACCGTAGTTGCAATGGCGGCGACCGCCCGTCGCCGCCATTTGCTTACCTGGACCAAGACGACACGAAGAGGAAGGATCCCATGGCCGAGATTACCGCTGCGCTTGTGAAGGAGCTGCGCGAAAAGACTGGCGCCGGCATGATGGACTGCAAGAAGGCGCTGGCCGAGACCAACGGCGACCTCGAAGGCGCCGTCGACTGGCTGCGCAAGAAGGGCCTGGCCGCCGCCGCCAAGAAGGCCGGCCGCGTGGCCGCCGAGGGCTTGGTCGGCATCGCTGCCGCCGGCACCGCCGGCGTCGCCGTCGAGGTGAACGCCGAGACCGACTTCGTCGCCCGCAACGACAAGTTCCAGGACTTCGTGTCCACCGCCGCCAAGGTCGCCCTGGACAAGGCCGCCACCGTCGAGGAACTGGCCGCCGCCGACTATCCGGGCGCCGGCAAGAATGTGCAGGATCAGCTCACCGCGCTGATCGCCACCATCGGCGAGAACATGAACCTGCGCCGCATGGCCAAGCTGACCGTGTCCCAGGGCGTGGTCGCCTCCTACGTCCACTCCGCCATCGCCCCCGGACTGGGCAAGATCGGCGTGCTGGTGGCCCTGGAGTCTGCCGGTGACACCGCCAAGCTGGAAGCTTTGGGCAAGCAGATCGCCATGCACGTGGCGGCCGCCAACCCGCTGTTCCTCGACCCCTCGGCCGTCGACCAGGGTGCGCTGGACCGCGAGAAGGCCGTGCTGACCGAGCAGGCCCAGGCCTCGGGCAAGCCGGCCAACGTCATCGAGAAGATGGTCGAGGGCCGCATCCGCAAGTACTACGAGGAGGTCTGCCTGACCGAGCAGGTGTTCGTGATCGACCAGGAGAACAAGATCTCCAAGGTGGTCGAGAACGCCGCCAAGGACGTCGGCGCTCCCGTCAAGCTGACCGGCTTCGTCCGCTTCGCCCTGGGCGAGGGCATCGAGAAGAAGGAAGAGGACTTCGCGGCCGAGGTCGCCGCCCAGTTGGGCAAGTAAGTCCCTTCGTTGTTCCCAGGGCCGCCGCCCGGAATCCCCGGCCGGCGGCCTTCGCCTCTCTCCAAGTGAGGCGAGACAGGCGGCCGGATTGGTGTATATGATCGCCAACCCGGCCAACCGCCGGGCTTCCGCCGCGCAATCCAGGTTTCCGAGGGCACCATGGCCAGCGACGCCAAACACCGCCGAGTTCTGCTCAAGATTTCCGGTGAGGGCCTGATGGGGCCGCGCGAGTTCGGCATGGATCCCGCCACCGTCGAGCGCATCGCCCGCGAGATCAAGTCGGTCCGCGATCTCGGCGTCGAGGTCTGCTGCGTGGTCGGCGGCGGCAACATCTTCCGCGGTATGTCCGGCGCCGCCAAGGGCATGGAGCGCGCCGCGGCCGACAACATGGGCATGCTGGCCACCGTGATGAACGGGCTGGCGCTGCAGAACGCGCTGGAGGCCATCGGGGTCTTCACCCGCGTCCAGTCGGCTATCACCATGCCGACGGTGTGCGAAAGCTTCATCCGCCGCCGCGCCATCCGGCACCTGGAGAAGGGCAGGGTGGTGATCTTCGCCGCCGGCACCGGCAATCCGTTCTTCACCACCGACACCGCCGCCGCGCTGCGCGCCGTCGAGATGGGCTGCGACGCGCTGCTCAAGGCCAGCCAGGTCGACGGCGTCTATTCCGCCGATCCCAAGAAGGTCAAGGATGCCGTCCGCTACGACCACCTGACCTTCCACGAGGTGTTGGCCCGCGACCTGGCGGTCATGGACGCCTCGGCCATCTCGCTGTGCCGCGAGAACAACGTTCCCATCGTCGTCTTCGACATGCACAAGGAAGGCGCCTTCGCCGAGGTCGTCTCGGGGCGGGGGCGCTTCACCATCATCAGCGAAGGGGGTTGATACCGTGTCTGCACCGACCAACTGGAATGATCTCAAGAAGGATCTGTCGCACCGCATGGACAACACGGTCGAGGTCCTGAAGAAGGAGTTCTCGGGCCTGCGCACCGGCCGTGCCGCCGCCAGCCTTCTGGAGCCGGTGGTCGTCGAGGCCTATGGCCAGACCATGCCGTTGACCCAGTGCGGCACCGTCGGCGTCCCCGAGCCCCGCATGCTCACTGTCCAGGTGTGGGACAAAGGCCTGGTCAAGGCAGTGGAAAAGTCGATCCGCGACGCCGGCCTGGGCCTCAATCCGCAGGCCGACGGCCAGCTTGTCCGCGTGCCGATCCCGCCGTTGAACGAGGAGCGCCGCAAAGAGCTGCAGAAGGTGGCCGGCAAGTATGCCGAACAGGCCCGCGTCGCCGTGCGCAACGTTCGCCGCGACGGCATGGACAGCCTGAAGAAGATGGAGAAGGACGGCCATATCTCCGAGGACGAGATCAAGAAGCACGAAAAGGAGGTCCAGGGCCTCACCGACGAGACGATCAAGAAGATCGACGAGACCCTGGCCCACA
>JBFMHS010000048.1:0-21511 GCA_040751765.1 Pseudomonadota bacterium
TGATGTTGGCGGGAATGATGGCCCGGCCCCGCGCAACTTCCTGACGCACGAATTCCGGAGTCACCTCGTCGGGGATGTCGGCGCCGAAGTCCTCCCCGTCGCGGAGCGACTTTCCATCGGCGTCGCCGGCCGCCCATTCGGCCCGCTTGAGGTTCTCGCGGATGGCGACGTATTCCATCTCGGGGGTGATGATGCCGGCCCGGGCATAGGCGATCTGGCTGACCGCGCGGCCGGACTTGGCGCGCAGGGGCTTGAGGCCGGCGCGATCGAAGACCGGCACCCCCATCTCCTCGCCGGGCCTCAGGCCGTCATCCTCGGGGCGGTGGGGGCGGCCGTCGTATTCCTCGACGTCGCCGCGCTCCATGATCCAGCCCCGGCGCAGGGCCGGCAGGCCCTTGGAGATGTCGACGGCATGGGCGGGGTCGGTATAGGGGCCCGAGCAGTCGTACAGGCGCACCGGCGGCTCGCCGCACCCGGGCTCGAGGTCGACCTCGCGCATGGCGACGCGGATGTCGGGCCGCGAGCCCTGGACGTGGACCTTGCGCGAGCCGGGCAGGGGGCCGGTGGTGAGCTTGAGCGACATCTTCCGTACCTCGAATTCGTGGCGGGCGGCACGGAAAGGGCGCGGAAGACTTCCGATCCCTTCGCCGGCATGACCCGGATCAGGTTCCAAGGGTCGCCGGCGGCGCGTGGCCGGCCTCTCAGCCCCTCGGCCAGGGGCTCCCCTTCGGCAAAGAGGGAAGAGTGGGGTGCGGCGCGCCAAAAATCAAGGCGCGTAAGGCCATACGATCAGTAGGGAGTCTCATACCTCGGGATAGGTCGCCTCTTTCCGATGCCGGGGGAATGATTCCTTTGGTCCCATGCCGGCCACATCGCCCTCAGGTAGATTTTTGGCGCTACAAAGCTCCACTGGGGAGGAGTTGCATGTTTTCCACCATCGCCGCCCGCCAGACCGTCCTGGGAGCCATCGCGGTTCTGGCGCTGAGCATCCTGGGCGCCAACGCGCTCTATACCCATGCCTCCATCTCCGCGTCGGCGGACACCACCCGCAAGCGTTTCGAGGACGCCGGGAAGCTGGCGGCGATGGACGCCGATCAGGTCAATCTCGTGCTCGCCGCCATGGATTCCATCATCGACAAGGACGACGGGGCCATCGCGCCGGACCGGCTGAAGGAAATCGAGACGCTGTCGGCCCGGCTGTCTTCCCAGGCCTCCGGCCTCGCGGAACTGGCCGACACCGCCGAGGAGCGGGCGCTGGCGCGGGAGCTGGTCGGCCAGGTCAGGACGCTGACGGAACTGATCGTGGGCGACCTGCGTCGGGCGATCGAAGGCCGGGCGTCGGACGCCGAGTTCGATCGCCTCGACGACGAAATCGACGTTGCCGGCGGAGCCGTCGCCGAAGGGCTGGGCCGGTTGCGGGCCAGCCTGGACGAGGAACTCTCCGAGGCCTGGGCCGAGCAGGAGAGCACGCTGGAGTCCACCCTGTGGTTCTCGGTCGCCACCTATGCCGTGTCGGTGGCCGGCCTGGCCCTGCTGTCCTGGGTGATCAGCCGTGGCATCATCGCGCCGCTCGGCCGCCTGACCGCCGTCATGCATCGCCTGGCGGAAGGTGACGTTGGGATCGCCGCGCCGCCGACGGCGCTGGTGGAGATCCGGGCCATGGGGCAGGCCGTCGAGATCTTCCGCGACAACAAGATCCGCGCCGACCGGCTCCAGGCCGAACACGCCGAGATGGAAGCGCGCGCCGAAGGCGAGCGCAAGCGGGTCCTGGCCGAGATGGCCGATCGATTCGAGCAGGGGGTCAAGGGCGTGGTGGGGCAGGTATCCGCCGCCGCCCAGCAGATGCGGGCCACCGCCGAGCATCTCGCCGGCTCGTCGCGATCGTCCATGGACAATGCGACCCAGTTGGGGGTGGCCGCCGACCAGACCGCCGGCAGCGTGCAGACCGTCGCCTCGGCGGCGGAGGAGCTGTCCGCCTCGATCTCCGAGATCGCCCGGCGGGTGTCGCAGTCGTCCATGGTCTCCCGTTCGGCGGTGGACGAGGCCCGCAAGGTCGAGACCATCGTCAGCGACCTCGCCAAGGCGGCCGAGCGTATCGAAACCGTGATCGCCATGATCACCGACGTCGCCAGCCAGACCAACCTTCTCGCCCTCAACGCCACCATCGAGGCGGCGCGGGCCGGCGACGCCGGCAAGGGCTTCGCCGTGGTCGCCAACGAGGTCAAGAGCCTGGCCAACCAGACCACGCGGGCCACCGACGAGATCACCTCGCAGATCGCCGGCGTCCAGCAGGCGACCCAGCAGGCCGTCGCCGCCATCCGGGGAATCGTCCAGGTGATCGCCGAGATCGACGAGATCGGCGGGTCGATCGCCGCCGCCGTCGAACAGCAGGGCGCGGCCACGGCCGAGATCGCCCGCAACGTCCAGCAGGCGGCCTCCGGCACCTCCGAGGTGTCGGGGCGGGTCGTCCAACTGACCGAGGTGGTCGGCGAGGTCGGCCAGTCGGCCGGCGAGGTCTTGTCGGCGGCCGGCGACCTGTCGGGCAACGCCCAGGTCCTGGCCGGCGAGGTCGACACCTTCCTGTCCAGCGTGCGGGCCGGATAGGCAACCAAAAAAAAGCGCCCGGGGGTGACCCGGGCGCCTCCTTTCTCGCGCGGGCGGGGCCTCAGGCGAACTCGATGATCTTTTGGTCCACCGCCAACGATTCGCCGGCCTTGGCGTGCACCTTGGCGACGGTGCCGTCGCGCTCGGCCTTCAGCACGTTCTCCATCTTCATGGCCTCGACCACCGCCAGCGGCTCGCCGGCCTTGACCTCCTGTCCCTCGACCACCTCGACGGAACGCAGCAGTCCGGGCATCGGCGACAACAGGTACTTGGACATGTCCGGCGGCGCCTTGAAGGGCATCAGCTTGTGCAGTTCGGCCGCCTTGGGGCTCAGCACCAGCACGTCGGCTCGGCTGCCGGCGTGGAACAGGCGGTAGGCGACGCCGACGCGGTCGATCTGCACGCAGACGGGCCGGCCGTCGATGGTGCCGACGAACAGCGGCTGGCCGAGTTGCCAGTCCGAGCGCACGTTGAGCGCCTCGTCCTTGACCACCACCGAATAGCCGCCCGGCGCGCTGCCGACTCGGACCTCGTGGTACTTGCCGCCGATGGCTACCACCAGGTCGTCGGGCAGCACCACGCCGTGGCCGGCGAACTGGCCCGAGATCTCGGCGTCGCGCTCCATGCTCTTCTTGTGCACGGCCGCCGCCACCGCCACCAGGGTGGTCGGATCGTCGGCCGGCAGGTCGTCGGCGTGGAAGCCGTTGGGGTATTCCTCGGCGATGAAGTTGGTGGTCAGGTTGCCCTTGACGAACCGCTCCTTGCTCATCAGCGAGGCCAGGAACGGAATGTTGTGGGACAGGCCGCGGATGTAATACTCGTCCAGCGCCTGGCGCATGTGGGCGATGGCGGCGTCGCGGGTCGGGCCGTAGGTGATCAGCTTGGCGATCATGGGATCGTAGTACATGCTGATCTCACCGCCCTCGTAGACGCCGGTGTCGACGCGGACATGGGCGTTCTCCACGGGCGGCTGATAGCGGGTCAGGCGGCCGGTGGAGGGCAGGAAGTTGCGGAACGGGTCCTCGGCGTAGACGCGGGACTCGATGGCCCAGCCGTTGAGCTTGATGTCCTCCTGCTTGAACGGCAGCTTGTCGCCGGCGGCGACGCGGATCATCTGCTCGACGAGGTCGATGCCGGTGACCATCTCGGTGACCGGGTGCTCCACCTGCAGGCGGGTGTTCATCTCCAGGAAGTAGAACTCGCCGGTGGCGCCGCCGACGATGAACTCGACGGTGCCGGCCGACTTGTATTGCACGGCTCGGGCCAGGGCGCAGGCCTGCTCGCCCATGGCCTTGCGGGTCTGCTCGGTCAGGAAGGGCGACGGCGCCTCCTCGATGACCTTCTGGTGGCGGCGCTGGATCGAGCATTCGCGCTCGCCCAGATAGACCACGTTGCCGTGGCCGTCGGCCAGGACCTGGATCTCGATGTGGCGGGGCTGCTCGATGAACTTCTCGACGAAGACGCGGTCGTCGGCGAAGGACGACTTGGCTTCGTTGGTGGCCGACACGAAGCCCTCGGCGGCCTCGGCGTCGTTCCAGGCCAGGCGCATGCCCTTGCCGCCACCGCCCGCGCTGGCCTTGATCATCACCGGATAGCCGATGTCGCGGGCGATCTTGACCGCCTCGTCGGCGTCCTTGATCACGCCCAGATGGCCGGGCACGGTGTTGACGCCGGCCTCGCGGGCCAGCTTCTTGGACTCGATCTTGTCGCCCATGGCGAAGATGGCGTGGGCGTCGGGGCCGATGAAGGTGATGCCGGCCGCCGCCAGGGCCTCCTGGAACTCCCGCTTCTCGGACAGGAAGCCGTAGCCGGGGTGCACCGCCTGGGCGCCAGTCTTCTTGCAGGCGTCGACGATCTTGTCGATCAGCAGGTAGGACTGGGCGCTGGGCGGCGGGCCGATATGCACGGCCTCGTCGGCCATCTGCACGTGGAGCGCGTCCTTGTCGGCGTCCGAATACACGGCCACCGTCTGGATGCCCATCTTGCGGCAGGTCTTGATGACCCGGCAGGCGATCTCGCCACGGTTGGCGATCAGGATCTTGGTGAACATTCGCGCTTCCCCCCCGATCACAGCGGGATGTTCCCGTGCTTACGCCACGGGTTCTCGAGTTCCTTGTCCTTCAACATGGCCAGCGAGCGGCAGATGCGCTTGCGGGTGTTGTGCGGCATGATCACGTCGTCGATGAAGCCGCGATGGCCGGCCACGAAGGGATTGGCGAACTTCTGGCGGTATTCCTCGGTGCGCGCGGCGATCTTGTCGGCGTCGCCGATGTCCTGGCGGAAGATGATCTCCACCGCGCCCTTGGGGCCCATCACCGCGATCTCGGCGGTCGGCCAGGCGAAGTTGACGTCACCGCGCAGGTGCTTCGAGCTCATCACGTCATAGGCGCCGCCATAGGCCTTGCGGGTGATGACGGTGACCTTGGGCACCGTGCACTCGGCATAGGCGTACAGCAGCTTGGCGCCGTGCTTGATGATGCCGCCGTATTCCTGGGCGGTGCCGGGCAGGAAGCCGGGCACGTCGACGAAGGTGACGACCGGGATGTTGAAGGCGTCGCAGAAGCGCACGAAGCGGGCGGCCTTGATGGAGGAGGCGATGTCCAGGCAGCCGGCCAGCACCATGGGCTGGTTGGCGACGATGCCGACGGTCGAGCCCTCCATGCGGCCGAAGCCGACGATGATGTTGCCGGCATAGTTGGGCTGGATCTCGAAGAAGTCGCCTTCGTCCACGACCTTCAGGATCAGCTCCTTCATGTCGTAGGGCTTGTTGGGATTGTCCGGGATCAGCGTGTCGAGGCTGGTCTCGATGCGGTCGGGGCTGTCCGAGGTCGGACGCACCGGCGGCTTCTCGCGGTTCGAGGCCGGCAGGAAGTCGATGAAGCGGCGCAGCTGCAGCAGCGCCTCGACGTCGTTCTCGAAGGCCAGGTCGGCGACGCCCGACTTCGAGGTGTGGGTAACGGCGCCGCCCAGCTCCTCGGCGGTGACGGTCTCGTGGGTGACGGTCTTCACCACGTCGGGGCCGGTCACGAACATGTAGGACGAATCCTTCACCATGAAGATGAAGTCGGTCATGGCCGGGCTGTACACCGCGCCGCCGGCGCACGGGCCCATGATCATGGAGATCTGCGGCACCACGCCCGAGGCCAGCACGTTGCGCTGGAACACCTCGGCATAGCCGGCCAGCGAGTCGACGCCTTCCTGGATGCGGGCGCCGCCCGAATCGTTCAGGCCGATCACCGGGGCGCCGACCTGCACCGCCTTGTCCATGATCTTGCAGATCTTTTCGGCGTGCGATTCCGACAGCGAGCCGCCGAACACCGTGAAGTCCTGGCTGAACACGAACACCAGGCGGCCGTTGACGGTGCCGTAGCCGGTGACCACGCCGTCGCCGGGGATGGACTGCTCGCCCATGCCGAAATCGGTGCAGCGGTGCTCCTTGAACATGTCCCACTCCTCGAAGGAGCCGGGATCGAGAAGCAGCTCGATGCGCTCACGCGCGGTCAGCTTGCCCTTGTCGTGCTGCGACTTGATGCGCCGCTCGCCGCCGCCCAGACGGGCGCGGTTCCGTTTCTCTTCGAGTTGCCGAAGGATTTCCTGCATCGATTCCCCCTGGGACACGCCTTGTTTCGGCGGGTGTGGAGCGTCGGACGGGTGGCGGTCCCACCCTTATGGTCAGGGGCGTTGAGATACCACTCCTTTCCCGGCGGTGCCACCGGAAAAAGGTGCCGGAGCCGCTCACGTTGTGTTGCAATTTGTTGCGCGCCAGGCCCGTCTTTAGGTGTGTTACGAAAGCACCCGTTGCGCGGCAACATTATTACCCAGAGGCGGTTGTCTTGACGGCGGGAAAATGCTTGTTGCGTGTGCTGGCGCCATACTTTTAGATTAGGTCCAGGGTGGGCGCCTTCAACCGGAGGCCATATGCGGAGCGGGTCGGTAAGCGATTGGATCCTGGCCGTGCTGCTGCATGCGCTGGACGGCGAGGGGGTGGCGATGCTGTCCACCGCCGAAGTGGCGCGCCGCGCCGAGATCGACATGGGCAACATCCTGCACGCGCTGCCGGTGCTGATGGAGCGCGGCCACCTCGACATCCGCACCCCATCGGGCACGCTCAGGCTGAGCGACAGCGGCATCGCGGCGGCGCGCCGCCTCGGCTAGATCAACGACAGGAACCGTTCCGCCGAGCGGATGTCGCGGGCCAGGGCGGCGCGGCGCTCGGCGGCTTCGGCGTCCTCGCCCCACTGCTCGATCTGGTAGGTCTCGTCCAACTGCGACAGCGCGAAGACGCGCTCGGCATCCAGCTCGCCCTCGACCAGGGCCAGGGCCAGGACCAGCGAGCCGGCGGCGGCAGTGGTCAGTTGCAGCGCGGTCAGGCGCCAGACGTCGTAGGCTTCCACCTTGCGGCGCAGGGCAGTCAACGCATCCGCCGGCTGCGCCACGGCGATGACGCCCGAAGTGGTCTGCAGGCGCGCGTCCAGAACCCGCGCAGCCCAGTCCAGCACTGGCGTCCAGCCGGTGTCCTGGCGGTCGACGAGGTCGGGCGGGAAGTCGGCGCGATAGCACAGCAGGTCGGTGCCGGCATAGCTCATCAGCTGGTCGATGATGGCGGCGCGCTCGGGGCCGGCGCGGTCCAGCGCGGTGGCGGCCAGCTGCATCATCGGCATGGAGGCGGGATCGACCGTCTCGCCCTGTGCCCGCCACTCTTCGGCCACCGCCTCGGCCAGCGGCCGCGCGGCCACCACCAGCGGCTTGCCGGCCGGGGTCTTGACCTGGCGGCCGTCGAGGCGGATGGCGAATCCTCCCTCGCCCTCGGCGGTTTCGGCAGTCTTGTAGAAGCGCTTGATGGTCTTGGTCAGCATGGCTTGCCCGGCTCGGAACGAAAGGTCCATAACCTAATCGGTTTCAGCGCCCGAACAAGCCCTCGATCAGCCCGCCCTTCGCCTTCTTGGCCGGTGCCTTCCGGGCGGCCTTGCCCAGGGCGGTGGCGCAGGGGGCGTCGTCGCCGTTGACCTTGTCGAGCAGCAGCTCGCCCAGCAGCGACAGGCCGCCGGTGGCGACGGCGGCACCTACCGAGGCGGCGGTGCGGGCGGCGCCCAGCTCGTCGACCCCCACCGACGGGTTGGCCAGGGTGCCGCGCACCCGGGTCAGGCCGGCGACGGCGCCGCCCAGGCTGATGCCGACACCCTCGCGGGCACGGGGGGTGATGCCGATGTCGATCTCCTCGCTGCGCAGGTCGATGGCGCCCGAGCCCACCACGTCGACCTTGGTGGTCTCCACCGCGATGCCCTTGTCGGCGACGGCGACCCCATCCCTGACCACGAAGCGGGCGACGGCGCAGGAAAGCTGGGTGGACTGGTCGCTCTTGGCCAGCGGATTGAGGCTGCCCAGCACCTGCATCAGCACGTCTCCACCGGCCCAGTTCACCGCCGTGTTGGTCACCTGGCCCTCGCCGATGCGCACCACGGCCTCGCCGGTCAGGGCGGCCATCAGTGCGCGCGGGCTGTCGCCCCTGCCCTTGAGCTGGACGCGGGCCTCGGCAGCGCCGCCGGTCATCACGTCGGCGCCGCTGTCCTTGAGCAGCCGGCCCATGTCCACGCGGGCGGCCCGCAGCGACAGCGCGGCGGCCGGAACGGTGCCGGCGGCGTCCAAAGCGAGGTCGCCCTCCACCTGGCCGCCGGCCAAGTTGGCGGCCAGCGGCGCCACCGACAGGCGGCCGGCCTTCAGCCGCACCGGAATGGCGACGTCGGTCAGGGCGGTGGAGCCCAGCGCCAGACGGGCCACCCGCAGGGTCACGTCGGCGTCCACCGACCGCAGCGCCTCCACCAGCAGCGGCGTCGCCGGGAACAGCCGGCCGTCGGCGGGGGTGGCGGGGGATTTGGGGGCCAGTTTCTCGCCCGGCTTGGCGGCGGGGGTGGCGAAGTCGGCGGTGGCCAGCGTGGCGGAGGCCAGCGTGCCGGTCAGGACCGGGCGGCGTCCCAGGGTCAGGGCAAGGGCTCCCGACAGGTCGCTGCCGCCCAGGCTTGCCTTGATGTCCGACAGGTTCCAGGCATCGCCGCCGCCGGTCACCACGGCGGAGGCCTTCAGCGGTCCCATGGAGGGCAGGGAACTGCCGGCCAGCGCCGACAGGCCGGCCAGGTTGTCGCTCTCCACCCCCATGGTTAGGTCGACGCCGGTCGCCTCGAGCAGGTTCTTCACCGACCCCTTGGCCGACACCAGGGCGGCGTCGCGCCGGCCCACGGCGGCGTCCATCTCGGAAAGGGCGTAGGCGCCGCCGGACTCGGTCAGGCGGCCGGACAGCTTGAACGGGCCCACCGGCTTGACCGCGACCCCGGCCAGGGCCAGCGGCTGGGCCAGTTCCTCGCCCTGGGCTGTCAGCTTGAGGTCGAGCCCGGTGCCCGCCAGGGGGTCGGCGACGGTGCCGTCCACGGTCACCACGCTGTGATCGACGGTGCCCTGGATCTTCACCGGCCACGGCCGCGAGGCCAAGCCGCCGACCACCCCCTTGAGGTCGAAGGCAGTGCCGTTGACGCCGCCCTTGGCCTCCACCGCCAGCGGCCCCGACGCGCCCGCTTCGGGGACCAGGACGAAGCGGTCGACGGTCAGGCGGTCCTCGCTCTTGGCGCGGGCGTCGCGCCAGGTGACAGTGGCGTTTCTGATCAGCACCTCGCGGGCGGCGAAGCGGGTGGGTGGCGAGCCGTCGGCGGGGGGTGTGGCCCCGGCCGACGGCAGCGTCGAGAAGTTCCAGTTCGAGCGGCCCTTGGCGTCGGTCTCCAGCAGCAGGTCGGCGTCCACCAGCACCAACCGGCGCACCTCGACCTGGCGCGACAGCAGCGGGACCAGCGCCACCTCGGCCTCGATGCGCTCGGCCTTGGCCATTTCGGGGCGCGAGCCGCCCTCCATGTTGGCGAAGCTGACGCCGGTGGCGACCACCGACGGCACCAAGCCCAGCTTCAGTTCCAGCGGGCCGGCGATGACCAGCTCGCGGCCGGTGGCGCCGCGCACCTGCTGGGCCAGGAAGCCCTTGTAGCGGTTGAAGTCGATGGACTTGACCACCGCCACCAGGGCGACGGCCAGCGCCACCAGCGCCACCGCCGCCAGCTTCAGCAACGAGGTCAGACGCATTGCCGATCTCCCATCATCATCTGGTTGGCGACCTCGGGCAGGGTGTCGAAGCTGTCGATGACCTGGTCGGCGCCCGCGGTCTCCAGCTCGGCGATGGAGTGATAGCCCCACGACACCCCCAGCGCCCGGCATCCGGCGGCGCGGGCCATCGCCATGTCGTAGGCGGTGTCGCCCACCATCAGCACCGCGTCCGTCTCCAGCCCCATGTCCGAGGCCGCCCGCAGCAGCATGGAGGGGTGCGGCTTTCCGGGATTGTCGTCGGCGGTCTGGATGGTCAGGAAGCGCCCGGTCAGGCCGTGCGCCTCCAGCACCGACTGCACGCCGCGCCGCGACTTGCCGGTCGCCAGGCCGAGCAGCCAGCCGTCGGCCTCCAGCGCGTCCAACGCCTCGCGCACGCCGGGGAACAGCGGCTCGGTGGTGTCGGGCAGCAGGCGGATGGCGCGGAAGGCCTCCTTGTAGGCCTCGGCCAGCGAGCGGTGGACCTGATGCGGCGCCCACGGCAGCAGCGCCGAGCACGCCTCGACCAGCGACAGGCCGATGATGCGGCGCACGTCCTCGGGGCGCGGCACCGCGCCCAGCTCCAGCCGCGACCACGCCTCGGTCATCGCGGAAACGATGTTGTGCTCCGAGTCGACCAGGGTCCCGTCGACGTCGAAAACTGCCAGGCGGAGATGCTGCATGGGGTGTTTCGCTGGTGCGCTATCCTAAGGACACATTAACGCATGGCCGTCGCCCAACCAACCGCCGAAGCATGGCGACAGTGTGGCGCAGGTTGCACCTAGCCGGGGCGGCGGGGGCTGGGATATGGTGTGGCCCGCATTTTCCGGAGATTGTTCATGCGCCGCGTTCTTCCCATTGCAGCCCTGTGCCTTTCCGCGCTTCCCGCCGCCGCCCAGCAGCCGGCGCAGGCGCCCCAGGCGCCGGTCCCCCCCGAGATCGTTCAGCTCCGGGCCTATGTGAACACCCCCGACTACGTCGCGACCGTGGTGCGCGTCGCCTTGGAGGGCGAGAAGGACATCGCCCCCGAGTGCAAGCAACCCAAGCCGGTGGACCGCACCGATTTCCGCGTCATCCGCATGCCGGCGTGGAGCGCGCTGCCCTATCCCACCGCAGGCGAATGGGTGGACCAGATCAAGATCGACCGCTGCGGCACCCCGGTGCTGCACAACGTGGTGTTCACCGCCAGGAGTGACGGCTTCCCGGCCATCCGCCTCGGCATGCCGGGCGAGACCGCGTTGTCGCCGCGCCTGCAACTGACTGCGCTCCCCGAGGTGCTCAAGGCCGGCGCCGCGGCGCTCAAGTGCAAGCAGGCCGACAAGGCGGTGGTCACCAACACCGCCCTCAACAAGGTGGTCGAGCAGCCCAAGGCCAACGCCAAGGGCGTGGTGGTCGGCGGCAAGTGGGTCGAGACCTGGACGGTGCGCGCCTGCGGCAAGACCGCCCCGGTGACCATGGAGCTGGCCTCCGACGGTCAGGGCGGCGCCACCCACCGGATCACGAAGTGATCAGTCCTCCTCGAAGGCGCTGAACGGCTTGCCGGCGGCGCCTTCGAGGAAGCCGAAGAACTCGAAGCTCTTGGCCATGTGATCGGGCAGCGGCGCCACCACCATCAGGGTCCCGCCCCGGGGATGGGGCATGCGGATTGCGCGGGCGTGCAGGTGCAGCTTGCGCGACACCCCGGTGCCCGAGATGAAGGCCTCGGTGCCGCCGTATTTGCCGTCGCCCAGGATCGGCGTGCCCAGCACCACGCAGTGGGCGCGCAACTGGTGGGTGCGGCCGGTGCGCGGCTCCATCTCCAGCCACGCCGCCTTGCGCAGCGTGCTGTCCACCACCCGGTACCAGGTGACGGCGCGCTTGCCCTCGTCCTCGTCCACCGCGACCTTGTCGCCCATCCGGCCGGGCATCTTGGCCAGCGGCGCGTCGATGCGGCCTTTCCTCACCTTGGGCACCCCTACCACCAGCGCCCAGTAGAGCTTGTGGGCCTCGCGGGTCTTGAAGGCGGCGGCCAGCTTGGCGGCGGCGGCGGCGGTGCGGCCGAGCAGCAGCACCCCCGAGGTATCCTTGTCCAGGCGGTGGACCAGGCGCGGGCGCTCCGGCTTGTCGAATTTCAGCGCGTCCAGCATGGCGTCCAGGTGCCTGTCGGCCATGCCGGTTCCGCCTTGCGTCGCCAGCCCCGGGGGCTTGTTGAGCGCGATGACGTCCTCGTCCATGTAGAGCACCGCGTCGCGCAGCATCCGCGCGGCGGCGGGATCGACCTCGGCCCGCTTGGGCTCCGGCCGGGGCGGGGCCTCGCCCGCCGGTACCGGCGGCACCCGGACCTGCTGGCCGGACTCCAGGCGCTGGTTGGACTTGACCCGCTTGCCGTCGACGCGCACCTGGCCGGTGCGCAGCCATTTCTCCAGCAGCCCGTGCCCCACCTCGGGGAAGCGGCGCTTGAACCAGCGGTCGAGGCGGATATCGGCCTCGTCGGGGGTGACGGTGAGGGTCTGGACGGTCATGTTCGGGACACTACTCCAACCCGCGCACATTGGCGAGGGCCGAGGCCGGCGGCGGGGTCTTGGCCAGGACGGTGAAGCTGCCGTCGGTCTCCAGCACCACGGCGGCCACGTCCTCGATGTTGGCGTGGCCGGCGGTGCGGATGGCGGCCTGGATCTCCTCGGGGCTCACCCGTTCGCGGACCAGGGCGTCGGGCAGCATGCGCCCCTGGTGGACCAGCAGCTTGGGCTCGGACTTCATCAGGTGGCGGAACCACGGCCAGCGCACCGACAGCCAGGTCACCGTCATCTGCAAGAACACCAGCAGGAAGAACGCCGCCGCGCCCTCGGCCAGGGCCACGTCCTTCGACAGCAGCACGGTGGCCAGGGTCGAGCCCAGCGCCACGGTGACCACGAAGTCGAAGGCATTCATCTTGGACAAGGTGCGGTTGCCCGACAACCTGAGCAGGACCACCAGCACCCCATAGGCGCCGATGCCGACCACCAGCAGCCGCAAAATCCCGGTCCAGCCGTCGAACAGCATACCGTGTAGACGAAGGGCGCCGGCCGTGGTTCCGTCAGCCCACCACCTGCCGCACCAGCGCCATTCCGGCGAACAGCGCCCCCACCGACAGGATCACCGAGCCGGCGACATAGGCCAGGGCCAAGCTCCAGTCGTGGCGTTCGACCAGCAGGGCGACGTCCAGCGAGAAGGTGGAGAAGGTGGTGAAGCCGCCCAGGAAGCCGACGGTCAGGAACACCTTCAGCTCCGGCGACGGCTGCCAGGCCAGGGCGCCCAGCTCGGCCAGCACCCCCATGACCAGGCTGCCCAGGACGTTGACGAACAGCGTCCCCCACGGAAAGCCGGTGCCCACCAGCGCGCCCAGGGCGACCATGGACAGATAGCGCGCCACCGAACCGGCGGCGCCGCCGGCGGCGACGGCGATGATGGTGGATGCGGTCATTCTCCCCCCTGTCCCTGCTTCTCTCGCCGCAGCTTGTCCCAATAGTCCAGACGCTTGCGCACCTCGCGTTCGAACCCGCGTTCGACCGGGTTGTAGAAGCGGCGCCGCTCCATGCCGTCGGGGAAGTAGTCCTGGCCCGAGAAACCCTCGGCGGTGTCGTGGTCGTACTGGTAGCCCTTGGCGTAGCCCAGTTCCTTCATCATCTTGGTCGGGGCGTTGAGGATGTGCATGGGCGGCATCAGGCTGCCAGTGTCCTTGGCGGCGCGCATGGCGGCCTTGAAGGCCGAATAGGCGGCATTGGACTTGGGCGCGGTCCCGAGATAGATCACCAGCTGGGCCAGGGCCAGTTCGCCCTCGGGGCTGCCCAGGCGCTCGTAGACGTCCCAGGCGGCCAGCGCCTGCACCACCGCGTTGGGGTCGGCCAGGCCGATGTCCTCGACCGCGAAGCGGGTCAGCCGGCGGGCAATGAACAGCGGGTCCTCGCCGCCGTCCAGCATGCGCGCCATCCAATAAAGCGCCGCATCGGTGTCCGAGCCGCGCAGGCTCTTGTGCAGCGCGCTGATCAGGTTGTAGTGGCCCTCGCGGTCCTTGTCGTAGGCCGGGGCCCGCTTTTGCACCACGCTGGCCAGGCCGGCGGCGTCGAGCCTGGGTTCTGGCGGCAGGATCGACAGCGCCTCGACCAGGTTGAGGAAATAGCGGCCGTCGCCGTCGGCCATGGCCTTGAGCGCGGCACGGGCGTCGGCGTCCAGCGGCAGCGGGTGGCCGACGGCGGCCTCGGCGCGGGCGATCAGGGTCTCCAGCGCCGCGTCGTCGAGGCGGTGCAGCACCAGCACCTGGCAGCGCGACAGCAGGGCGCCGTTGAGCTCGAAGCTGGGATTCTCGGTGGTGGCGCCCACCAGCACCACGGTGCCGTCCTCCACATAGGGCAGGAAGCCGTCCTGCTGGGCGCGGTTGAAGCGGTGGATCTCGTCGACGAACAGCAGCGTGCCCTGGCCGACCTCCTTGCGCTTGCGGGCGGCGTCGAAGACCTTGCGCAGGTCGGCTACCCCCGAGAACACCGCGCTCAGCGGCTCGAAATGCAGCCGGGTGCGTTCGGCCAGCAGCCGGGCGATGGTCGTCTTGCCGCAGCCGGGCGGCCCCCACAGGATGGTCGAGGCCAGCCGGCCCGCCGCCAGCATGCGGCCCAGGGGCGCGGTGGGGGCGAGCAGATGGTCCTGGCCGACCACCTCGTCCAGGCTGGCCGGCCGCAGGCGGTCGGCCAGCGGCCGGTCCTCGTCGCGTTCGAACAGCGTGCTCACCCACCCACCGTCAAGCCCAGGGTCTCGCCGTCGCGGACGATGGTGACGCGCCAGACCCGGGCCTCCGCGGACAGGGCCCGCTTGGCGTCCTTCACGCTCTCCACGGGGCGGTCATTGACCTTGAGGATGATGTCGCCGGGCTGGAACCGCAAACGGTGGGCGATGGAGCCCCTGCGGATGCGCAGCACCACCACCCCCGACGCGCCGGTGTCCATGCCGATCTCCTCGGCCAGGGCCGGGTTGAGGTTGGCGACCAGGGCGCCGGCGAAGGGGTTGCTTCCGGCGATCTCGGTCAGGTCGCGCGGCGGGATCTCGGGCGGCGGGATCAGCCGCACCGCCACCTGGGCTTCCTTGCCGTCGCGCAGCACGGTGAACAGGGCGTCGCTGCCGATGGGCAAGGTGGCGAGGCGGAAGCGCATGGCCTCGGGGTCGTCCACCTCGCGGCCTTGCACGGCGACCACCACGTCGCCGGGCCGCAGGCCTCCCTTGGCGGCGGGGCCGTCGCGGTGGACGCTGTCGATCAGCACGCCCACCGGGCGCGGCAGGTTCAGGGCGTGCGCCAGGTCGCTGGTGACCGGCTGGCCGCGCGCCCCCAGCCAGGGGCGCACCACCTTGCCGGCGGTCTTGATGCCGGACAGCACCGCCTTGACCAGGGCGGTGGGGATGGCGAAGCCGATGCCGTTGGAGCCGCCGTCCTTGGAATAGATGGCGGTGTTGATGCCGATCAGCCGGCCCTGCATGTCCACCAGCGCGCCGCCGGAATTGCCGGGATTGATGGCGGCGTCGGTCTGGATGAACGAGCGGTAGTCGGTGATGCCCACATTGGTGCGGGCCAGCGCCGAGACGATGCCGCTGGTCACCGTCTGGCCGACGCCGAAGGGATTGCCGATGGCCAGCACCAGGTCGCCGACCTCCAGGGTGTCGGAATCGCCGAAGGGCAGCACCGGCAGTGTCTGGCCCTTGGCGTCCAGCTTCAGCACCGCCAGGTCCGAGCGCTCGTCCGATCCCAGCACGTCGGCTTCGAACTCGCGGCGGTCGGACAGCACCACGGTGACCTCGTCGGCGTCCTTGATGACGTGGTGGTTGGTGATCACCGTGCCGTCCGCCGACACGATGACGCCCGAGCCCAGCGAGCGCTGCACCCGGTCCTGGGTCAGTCCCTGCGGCACCATGTCGCCGAAGAAGCGCCGGAAGAACGGGTCGGCCAGCAGCGGTGACGCCGTCTTGACGATCCGCTTGGTGTAGATGTTGACAACCGCCGGGGCTGCGCCGCGCACCACCGGCGCATAGGTCAGCGAAATCTGCTCGCGCGACGACGGAACCTGCTCGGCGGCGCCGGCGGGAAGGGCGGACGCGGCAAGGCACAGGGCGAGGGCGAAGGGCTTCAGGCTGGGCATGGCGGTCCGGGACTGTGGAAAGCGATCCGGATTTATAGCATCTACCGCCCGGCCGCGTCAGGACCTACTCCAGTCGGGCGAGCAGCGCGAGGCCGCGCTCTCCGCCGTCGCCCTCCAGGCGGCCGGAGACGATCTCGGCCAGGGCGTCCACATGGCGGGCGAGGTGGGCCAGGCCGTGGCCGTCGGGCTGGGGCATGGCTTCGATGGTCCGGCACAGGCGGTGGGCCACCTCGGTCACCAGGGGGTAGCCGAAGGTGCCGGCCTGGCCCTTCATGTCGTGGGCGATGCGGAACAGCCGCCACAGGCCATCGGCGGCGTCGGCGGGGTGGGCCTCGATCTCCGCCAGGCAGGCGCGCAAGCTGGCGCAGTCGGCCTCGGCCCAGGACAGGTAGTTCTCGGCGAGCCGGGCCAGGGCGGCTTCCGCCCGGGCCAGGGCATCGGGATTGAGATCCCCGTCGCCGGCCGGCATGGGGGCTACTCGGCGGCCGCTTCCGCCAGATAGTCGACGCGGCGCCGCTCCTGGATCAGGGAGGCGGACCGGTTGATGACCTCAATGGCGGAAATGGGCTTGGCGATCACGTCGTCGATCCCGGCTTCCCACGCCCGCTCCAGCACGGCGTGGTGGGTTGAACCCGCCAAGGCTAGCACGGGCGTGCGCGGGTCGACCAGTTCCCCGCGGCGGATGCGGTGGACGAACAGCACGGTCTCGGTGGGGTCGCCGGCGAAATCGACGATGACCAGGTCGGGCGCCTTGGCCAGCATCTGCGGCGCCGCCTGGTCGGGGGTACGCGCCTCGGCCACGTCCTTGATGGCCAGCGCGCCGAGAAGGGTCGCGATGAGCCGGCGGATATGGGCGTTGGCGTCGATCACCAGAACCCGCACGTCGCTGTCGATTAGAGCCATCCCTGTTTCCCTGCCTGCGAGGGGCGGATTTTTATAATCCGTTTAAAGTCGACGATACGCCTTACGCGCGATCCGCACAACAGGCTCTATCGTATATCTCGACTAGACGTAGGACTCAGGCGGCGGGAAGGGTAACCGTGACGCGCAACCCGCCGGTGTCGCGGTTGCGGGCCTCGACGGTGCCGCCGATGGCGGCGACGTTGCGCCGCACGATCCACAGGCCGATGCCGAAATGCGGCGCGCCCGAGGGATCGCCGGCCGGCCGGTGGGAGACGTAGCGGTCGAACATGCGTTCCAGCACGTCCTCGGGGGCGCCCGGGCCCTGGTCGTCGATGGCCAGCACCACCCGGCCGTCGCCGCGCGCCACCGTCACCGCCACCGTGGCCCCGTCGGGCGAGAACGATATGGCGTTGTCGAGGATGTTCTCGATCACCGTCTCCAGCAGTTCGACGCCGGCCTTGACCACGCAGCCATGGGTTACGTGGCGGTCGATGCGCACCCCGCGCTCGGCGGTCTCGTCGTAGCTGTCGAGAAGCGCGCCGACCAGCCTTGAGACGTCCACTGCCTGGCGCGGCGGAGTGACCAGGTCGGCGTTGACCTGGTCCAGCCGCCGTGAGGCGGCGACCAGCGAGTCCAGGCGTTCCACCGCCGCCTCGATCACCTGCAGCGAACGCCCCGCCCCCTCTGCGGCGGGAACGGCGCGGCGCAGCGGCTCGACCGCCTGGGCGATGGTGGCGATGGGGGTCTTGAAGGCGTGGGCGTTCTCCTCGGCGGCGAAGCGGAAGGCATCGGCGGTGGCGCGAAGGTTGCCGACCATCTGGTCGAACTCGCGGGCGACCCATTCCAGCTCGGGGATGCGGTTGATCTTGGCGAAGGGGCGGGGGCGGGCGGCGCCCTCGGCGACGGCGCGGGCCTCGCGCCCGAAGCGGCGCAGGTTCAGCCACAGCCCGCCGAACACGGTGAGCACCAGCACCATCAGCAGGGCATAGACCCCCGCGGCCAGCTGGATCTCGGGGCTTTTCCAGTAGGGGCGGTCGAGCAGGGCGCCGGCGGCGCCGCTGGCCGACTGGGCGGTGACCACCGCCCAGCAGCCGGCGGCGGTGGTGAAGGGGACGATGGAGGTCAGCACCTCGTCCTCGCCCGAGGCGCCCCGGTAGTGCAGGTCGAGGGCGTGGCCGCCGGCGCAGGAATCGGGCACCGCCTTGATGATGCCGGCCTGGGCGAGGCGCTCGCGCTCTGCCTCGACGGCATCGGCGGCCAGGGCCGGGCGGGCGCCGACCAGGAACACCGGGCCGCCCTCGCCGGCCGAGGCGGCGGGGCGGAACAGCAGCCGCACATTGACGCCCCGGGGGTCGAGTTCGTCGAGCACCTTGGCGGTCTCGACCACGCTGGGCGCCTTCACCCGCGCCAGGCCCAACGACAGTCCGCGGGCGATCAACTGGCCCTCGACCTGCAGCCGGGCCAGCAACACGTCGCGTTTGGTGGCCTCGGCGGCGGAAAACTCCTCGTACAGGATCACCGGCACGGCGGCGAAGGCGACCGCCACCAGGACCAGGCGGGCGGCCAGCGAACGCGCGGCCCGTCCCAGCCCGTCAGGCATCGCCGTCGGTCTTCCAGCGGTATCCGAATCCGGCGTAGTTGCCGATCATGTCGAAGCCGGCGTCCACGTCGCGGAACTTCTGGCGGATGCGCTTGACGAAGGTGCGGACGTTGGCGCGGTAGCCCTCGGGGCCGGCACCGGCCAGGAAGCCCTGGCCGTGCACCAGGTCGTAGATGTCGCGGTAGGCGACGTCCTCGCCGGCCCGCTCGGCCATCAGGGCGACGATCTTGAACTCGGTCAGGGTCAGCTCGACCGGCCGGTCCTTCCAGGTGGCGCGGCTGGTCTTCAGGCGCAGGACCAGCTCGCCCAGGGTCACCTGCTCGGCCTCGTTGGCGTTGGCGGCGCCGCGCGCCTTGGCGCCGTCAAGGATCAGGCCGATGCGCTTCTCCAGGATGGTGAAGCTGCGGCTTTTCTCGACGAAGTCGACGGCGCCGGTGGCCAGCGCCGCCTCCTCGTAGATCTGGTCGGTCAGGGCGGTCAGGAAGATGGCCGGCACGTCCAGATTGGCGGCGCGGATGCGCTTGAGGACCTCGATGCCGTTCATCTCGGGCATGCGCCAGTCCAGGATCACCAGATTGGCCGGGCCGCCGGTCAGCAAGTGGTCGAGCGCCGCCGCGCCGCGCGCGAAATCGCTCACCGCGTAGCCGGCATCGGCCAGGTTGCGTCCCAGCGATTCCCGGAACAGATCGTCGTCGTCGACCAGAACCACCGAAGTCGCCATCGTCTTCCTCCGAACCCAAGGCTGTGCGTGACTCCTAGCCGGGAGTCATTAATGCCCGGTTAGTCGACGATCTCCCACTGTCCATCCGGCTGGCGGCAGGCCGTGCCATAAGTCTGCTGTTTGCGGCCGCCCACCACGGCAGTGGCCTGGTATTCGCGGCAATAGCGGTCGCCGCCGTCACCCCATGATCGCACCGGCGTCACCCGATAGTGTTCGCCGGAATCGCCGGCCCAGGCGATGCTGCGCTGGTCGGGCAGATGGTCGAGCGCGCCGGCGACGCAGCCCTGGTCGAGGCCGTCCATGCTGCGCCCCACCGAGCCGCCCACCATCACGCCGATGATGGTGCCGCCGATCACCGCCGCCGTCCGCCCCGACCCCCGGCCGACCTGGTTGCCGGCGACCCCGCCGACCACGCCGCCGAGCACGTTGCCCATCATTTCCGACGAGATCAGGCCCCGGTCGCAGGTCCCCCGGGCGAAACCGTATGGCAATTGGGCGACCGGACGGGCGCGGTGGTGGTAGACGTGGGTTTCCCGCGCGCTTGGCACCGGCACGTAAACCACCCGGTAATCGTCGTCGTCGTCATGATGGTGGTGCTTGTGCTTGTGCTTGTGCTTGCCATGACCCGCCCATGGCGGCGGGTCCGCGGCGACGGGAGCGGAGGCGAGCGCGCCGGCGGCCGCCACGGCCGCCGCGAGGGCGAGGGAAAGGAAGCGGGACATGGTCGTCCTCCAGCGGATAGGGGGAGAGCTACTTCGACTTCTGCTTGGCCGATGCGGGGGCGGTCAGGGCGCCGATGGCGGCGCCGCCGGCTCCACCCAGCAGGGCGCCACCGATCGCCGAGCCGCCGGTCAGCGCGCCGATGGCTGCGCCGCCAGCCGCGCCGATGGCGCCGCCGGAGAGGGCCCGTTGCTGCTGCGCGGTCATGTTTTCGCATCCCGCCGCGAGCAGGCAGAAGATGATGGCGGTTGGGATAGTCACGGTCCGCATTTTTACTTCGGCCTCCGTTTGCCGGTTAGTTGGCTCATATGAAATCTGTTGCTCATGCAATGCAATTGGCGCAAGGTAACGCCTCCGTTTTGCTCCACGAACACATGAAATTGTCACGATTTGACGCTAATTTGACACGGCCCTGCCTTCCGGAGCGTTGCCGCGCCGAGGGGGGAGGGGCCATATCCGTCGCATCACGCCAGCCGAGAGCCGCGTTCATGACCCTGCTTGCCCGCCTTCGTACCGCCGCCGTGCTCCTCGCCGCCTCGGCCGGTCTCTCCGCCTGCGCCGAGGTCGGGATCGACCCGCCGGAATGGCCGTGGCAGGACCCCCGGCCGGTGGTGTCGTCGCCGGCGGCCGTGCCGTCCGCCCCCGCCGCCAAGCCGGCCAAGCCGGCGCCGGCCCGGATGGCGGCGAAGCCCGAGCGCAAGGCCAAGCCGGCCGAGCCCCAGGCCCAAGAGGTTCCCAAGCTGGTCGGCCTGTCCGAGGCCGAGACCGCCCAGCTGCTGGGCCAGCCGGCCGAGGAGAGCGCGCAGCCGCCGGGCAAGGTGTGGGTCTACAAGGCCGCCGGCTGCCGGCTGGCGGTCCACCTGTTCCCGGACATGGAGAAGGGCGGCTTCTACACCCTGGACACCACCGCCGAGGAAGGCGCCGCCGATGCCTGTCTCGGCCGCCTGGCGGCGGATGCCCGCAAGAAGGAGTAGCTTGAACCGCCGCCGCTCCCATGGGACCATCGGCCCATGCTCAAGCGACTTCTTTCCCTCGGGGCCGCCGCCCTGGCCGGCCTGACCGCCGCCTGCGAGGAGGGGCCGGCCACCCTGGCGGGCACCTGGCGCAGCCCGGCGACGTGGAGCACCATGATCTACGCCACCTCGACCGGCCCCATGCTGGTGGAGGTGCACGGCACTCCCTTCGCCGTCGATGGCGCCGAGTTCCGTGACCAGGTCGCCGAGGCGATGTCCAACAAGATCATCGGCCGTGTCACCCTGTTCACCGCCCGCCGCGACTTGGCGCCACGGCCGCAATACCGGGTGGTGCTGGCTTTCAACGCCCCCGACGATCTCGACATGGACCGCCTGTGCACCGGCGACCCGCCGGTCGCCGCCGAGCCGCGCGAGACCGTCACCGTGCAGGCGGCCTTCTGCAACGGGACCAAGCTGATGGCCTCGCTGCGCGGGCGGGTGGCGCGGGTGGAGGGGCCGGGCGACAAGCGCTTCCGCCAGCTGATGGCCCAGGTCGCCCGCGAGCTGTTCGGCGAGCCGCGATGAGCGGCGACCGCCTGACCGCCGCCGAGACCGCCCTGGCCCATGCCGAGGCCGCCATCGAGGACCTGTCCGAAGAAGTCCGCCGCCAGGCCGCCGAGATCGACACGCTCAAGCGCGAGATCCGCCGGCTGGAGGCGTTGATCCACCGCCTGGGCGACCGCGACGACGGGCAGTC
>JBFMHS010000049.1:0-2993 GCA_040751765.1 Pseudomonadota bacterium
GGTCTAGTTTTTCCCCATGGACAAGACCTGCCGCCCCAGCCGTGGCTCCGCCAAGCGGGAAGCCGTTCTCGATGCCGCCCAGGCCTGCTTCCTGGAGATGGGATACGCCGGCACCAGCATGGACGCCGTGGCCGCCCGCGCCGGCGTGTCCAAGGCCACCATCTACGCCCATTTCCAGGGCAAGGACGAGCTGTTCGGCGCCATCATGCGCCGCCGTTGCGAGCAGAGCATCCCCGACATGCCCCCGCCCGGCCCGGGCGAGGACGCCCGCACGGTGCTGACCGACGTGGCGCGGCGCATGCTGGCCTTGTTCCTGTTGCCCGAGGCGATGGCGGTGTACCGCATCGTGGTGGCCGAGTCGCCCCGTCACCCCGACCTCGCCACCGCCTTCTACGCCGCCGGCCCCGAGCGCGGCAAGGCGGGGCTGTCCGAGACCTTCGCCGAGTTGGGCCGGCGGGGCGAACTGGTCGTGGACGACACCTGGCGGGCTGCCGACCTGTTCGTCACCATGCTGCGCGGCGAGTTCTTCCACCGTGCCCTGCTGGGCCTGCCGCCCCGCCCCGGCTTCGATTTCGACAGCACGGTGGCGACGGCTGTGGAGACGGTGCTGCGGGCCTTCCGGCCCTAGCCCTCCACCGCCTCCAAGTGGAAGGCGGCGGCCATCAGCGAGCGGGTGTAGGGGGTCTTGGGGCGTTCGAAGATTTCGCGGGCGTCGCCCAGTTCCACCACCCTGCCGTCCTTCATCACGATCAATTCGTCGGCCAGGGCGCGGACCACGCGCAGGTCGTGGCTGATGAACAGATAGGCGATCTTGTGGCGGGCCTGGATGTCGCGCAAAAGGTCGACGATCTGGGCCTGGACGCTGACGTCGAGCGCGCTGGTCGGCTCGTCGAGGACGATGAACCGGGGCTTGAGCACCAGGGCGCGGGCGATGGCGATGCGCTGGCGCTGGCCGCCGGAAAATTCGTGGGGATAGCGGTCCTGGGTGTCGGGGTCGAGCCCGACCTCGGTCAGTGCCTCCGAGATCAGGCGTCGGCGCTCGGCGGCGTCGGCGGCGATGGCGTGGACTTCCAGCCCCTCGCCGACGATCTGGCCCACCGACAGGCGGGGGCTGAGGCTGCCATAGGGGTCCTGGAACACCATCTGCATCTGCCGGCGCACGGGCCGCACCCGCTTGGGCGGCAGGCCCTGGAGGTCGGTGCCGCCGAACACGATCTGGCCCTCGGAGCCGATCAGCCGCAACAATGCAAGCCCCAGCGTGGTCTTGCCCGAGCCGGATTCGCCGACCACGCCGATGGTGTGGCCCTCGCGGATGGCGAGGGAAATGCCGTCCACCGCCTTGATGTGGTCGACGGTGCGGCGGAGGATGCCCTTCTTGACCGGGAACCACACCTTGACGTCGACGCCCTCCATGATCACCGGGGCGTCGGCCTCGGCGCGGTTGGGCTTGCCCTTTGGCTCGGCGGCCAGCAGGCGCCGGGTGTAGGGGTGTTGGGGGGTGTCGAACACCTCGGCGACGGGGCCGGCCTCGACCACCTCGCCTTGCTGCATCACGCAGACGCTGTCGGCGATCTTGCGCACGATGCCGAGGTCGTGGGTGATGAACAGCAGCGCCATGCCCAGCCGCGCCTGCAACTCCTTGAGCAGCTTGAGGATCTGCGCCTGGATGGTGACGTCCAGCGCGGTCGTCGGCTCGTCGGCGATCAGGATGTCGGGCTCGTTGGCCAGGGCCATGGCGATCATGACGCGCTGGCGCTGGCCGCCGGAAAGCTCGTGCGGAAGCGCGTCGAGGCGCTTCTCGGGCTCCGGGATGCCGACCAGGCGCAGCAGTTCCAGCACGCGGGCGCGCTTGGGCTCGCCGGTCAGGCCCTTGTGGATCTCCAGCACCTCGCCGACCTGTTTCTCGATGTCGTGCAGCGGGTTCAGCGAGGTCATCGGCTCCTGGAACACCATGGCGATGCGGTCGCCGCGCACGGCGCGCAGGGTGCGCTCGGGGGCGCCCACCAGTTCCTGGCCGTTGAACAGGATGCTCCCCTTGGGGTGGCGCGCGCGCGGATAGGGCAGCAGTTGCAGGATCGACAGGGCGGTCACCGACTTGCCCGACCCCGATTCGCCCACCAGCGCCAGGGTCTCGCCCTTGCGCAAGCTGAATGAGACGGACCTCACCGCCTCGACGGGGCCGAACGACACCGCGAGGTCGCGGACCTGGAGCAGGGCGGGGGTGGGTTCGGTCTTCATGCGATGGTCTTCCGGGGATCAAAGGCGTCGCGGACGGCCTCGCCGACGAACACCAGCAGGGACAGCAGGGCGGCCACCACCACGAAGCCGGTGATGCCCAGCCACGGAGCCTGGAGATTGGCCTTGCCCTGGGCCAGCAGGTCGCCCAGCGAGGGCGAACCGGGCGGCAGGCCCAGGCCGAGGAAATCGAGCGCGGTCAGCGACACGATGGAGCCGTTGAGGATGAACGGCATGAAGGTCAGCGTCGCCACCATGGCGTTGGGCAGCACGTGGCGGAGCATGATGCGGCCATCGCCCATGCCCAGGGCCTTGGCGGCGCGGACATAGTCGAAGTTGCGGGCGCGCAGGAACTCGGCGCGCACCACGCCCACCAGGCTGGTCCACGAGAACAGCACCAGCACGCCGAGCAGGGTCCAGAAGCCCGGGGTGATGACCGACGCGACGATGATCAGGATCAACAGATGCGGCAGTCCGCCCCAGATCTCCAGCAGGCGCTGGCCGAACAGGTCGATGCGGCCGCCGAAATAGCCCTGAACGGCGCCCACCGCCACCCCGATCACCGTGCTGACCAGAGTCAGCGACAGGCCGAACAGGATCGACAGCCGCAGGCCGTAGATCAGCCGCGCCAGCACGTCGCGGCCCTGGTCGTCGGTGCCCAGCCAGTTCTCGGCATTGGGCGGGGCTGGATGGGGGCGCACCACGTCGTAGTTGATGGTGCCGTAGTCGAAACGCACCGGCGGCCACAGCGCCCAGCC
>JBFMHS010000005.1:0-1299 GCA_040751765.1 Pseudomonadota bacterium
CCCGCTACCGGCTGCTGGCCGAGCACGCCTCGGACGTCATCGCCCGCGTGACCGCCGACGGCCGCGTCCGCTACGTGTCGCCGGCCATCGCCGCGCTGCTGGGGATCGATCCGGTGGTGGTGGTCGGCAGCCGGCTGCAGACCTTCATCCATCCGGCGGACCGCGACCGCGTCGGCGCCCGCTTGGCCAGCCCCGGCGAGGGCGGAGCCATCAGTTTCCGCATGTCCCAGATGGATGGCGGCCACGTCTGGGTGGAGGCCTCGACCCATGGGCTGGGCGGTGACGACGGCGACGTGGTCGCCATCATCCGCGACGTCACCCGCCGCAAGGCGGCCGAGGACGCCCTGGCCGCCAAGACCATCGACCTGGAGCGGTCGAACGCCGAGTTGGAGCAGTTCGCCTATGTCGCCTCCCACGACCTGCGCGAGCCGCTGCGCATGGTCGCCAACTACCTCCAGCTCATCGACCGCAAGCTGGGCGACGGCAAGGACGAGGACCTGACCGACTTCCTGGGCTTTGCCATCGACGGCGCCAAGCGGATGGACCGGCTGATCCTGGACTTGCTGGAGTTCTCGCGCGTCGGCCGCAACCGGCCGGAGTTCGAGCCGGTCGACCTGGCCGAGGTGCTCTACGCCGCCGCCCAGCCGTTCCGGGACAAGATCGCGGACGGCGGCGGACGTCTCGAGCTGCCGGAGGCCGCGCCGGCGGTGAACGGCGATCGCCAGGAGTTGGCGCGGCTGTTCCAGAACCTCATCGGCAATGCGGTGAAGTACGTACCTCCGGACCGTGCCCCCGAGGTGGTGGTGTCGGTGGCGGTGGAGCCAGACGGGGTGGTGGTGTCGGTGGCGGACAACGGCATCGGCATCGCCGCGGATCATCGCGAGCGGGTGTTCCAGATCTTCCAGCGCCTGCACTCCCGCGACAAATACGAGGGCACCGGCGTCGGCCTGGCCATCTGCCGCAAGATCGTGGACCTGCACGGCGGCCGCATCTGGATCGAGGCCAACGGCAACGAGGGGTCGGTGTTCCGGGTGGCCTTGCCGTCGGCCGAGGCCCAATCTACGAATTGACCTGTCCGCCGGTCTCCTGCCGCTTGAGAGGCGGCGGCCCCGGGCGCGGATGTGCCCGCCCGGCGAGGGCTTGCAACCGGAATCATCGGCCGGTTGGTGTGGTTCAGCGCGGCACCATCGGCCGGCGCGGCCACGGCCACGGGAAATGGGCGTCGGCCCATGGGCGCAGGGGCGGGGGCTCCACCGCCAGCCCGTCGCAGGACCAGCCGTCCACTACGACACGGCCATC
>JBFMHS010000005.1:1309-5232 GCA_040751765.1 Pseudomonadota bacterium
ACCGGCCCGCGACGACGCCACCACCAAATCCGGCTGCCAGCCAGCGAGCATGCGACCCAGCCCCTCCCACGGGGTGGCCAGGGTGGCGGCGCGGCCGGCGGCGCCGATGCCGGCGGCCATGCGGTCGAGACGGCGATGGACCACCACCGACAGGCGGTCATGGATCTCGCCCGGGGTCAGCGGCGAGAAGCCGTCCTCAAGCCCGATCCCCCAGTCCATGACATGGGCCAGAGCGAAGCGGGCGCCGTCACCCGACGCCAGCTCCCAGGCCCGCCGGGCGACGAAGGTGCCGCCGGCGTCCAGGTCGACGATCGCCAGGACCCGGCGGCGGGGCGAAGTCACTCGGCCGGCTGGGTCGCGCATTCCTTGAAGATCCGCTTCTGGCAGCCGGCGCAGATGTCACGGCTGAGGCGGCCGTAAATGGTCGCCAGCGCCAGCGTCTTGGACTGGAAGATGTTGTCCTCGCCGATGTCGTCGAGATAGCCGCCCTTGCGCAGCGGCTCGCACACGCCTTCCTTGACCCCCACCAGATACAGGCCGCCGCCCAGCGAGCGATACCGCTTCGCCTCCTGGGCCAGCGCTTCGGCGCCGGCGATGTCGATGAAGTTCACGCCCGACATTACCACCATCAGATGGATCTGGCCCGGCGACATGCGCTGGAATGTGCGCAAGGTCTCCTGCAGGTAGTTCACCGCGCCGAAGAACAGCGAGCCGTCGATGCGGATGATACGGAACTGCGGGCATTCGGGCAGGTGCGCATCGGTGGTGAATACCCTGCGGTCGCTGGCCGGGTCAGGGACGCGGACCAGGATGCGCGGCTGCGAGGTCCGGCGCAGGTACAGGAACAGCGACAGCATCACGCCGGCGAAGATGGCCAGTTCCAGCTCGAGGAACAGGGTGGCCAGGAAGGTCACCGCCAGCACCGCGGTCTCGGCCTTGCTGGTCTTGACGATCTGGTGGATGTGATGCTGGTCGATCAGGCCATAGCCGACCAGGAACAGCACGCCGGCCATGGCCGCATTGGGCAGGTAGGCCGCGTAGGGAGCGACCAGCAGCACGACCACCGCCAGCAGCACGCCCGCGAACACCGCCGCCATCGGCGTCTTGGCGCCGGCCTCGTAGTTGACGCCCGAGCGGTTGAACGAGCCGGTGGCGACATAAGCCGAGAAGAACGAGCCGAACACGTTCGACAGTCCCTGGCCGATGAATTCCTGGTTGCTGTCGATGTGCTGGCCGCTGCGCACCGCCATGGCGCGCGAGATGGACAGCGCCTCGGTCAGCGCGAACAGGGTCACCGCAACGGCGGCCGGAGCGAGGTCCCGCCACACTGCCGGGTCGAAGCTGGGCGCCGACAGCGGAGGCAGGCTGCTGGGCAGCGCACCCACGGTGGCGATGCCGGCGTCGAAGAACGTGTTCAGCACCACCGACAGCAGGCTGCCAACCAGGATCGCCACGATCATGTAGGGGATCTTGGGGAAGAACTTGCGCACGGCAATGCCCGTGCCCAGGGTCACCGCGCCCACCGCCGCCACCGGCCACTGGATGTCGGCCAGATGGGTGAAGAAGTACTGAAGGATCTCGTGCAGCGGGGTGCCGCGCGGGATCGGCAGTCCGAAGAAGTTCTTGATCTGGTTGCCGGCGATCAGCAGGCCGGCGCCGGCGGTGAAGCCGATCACGACCGAATGGGAGATGAAGTTGACCAGGGCGCCCAGGCGGAAAAAGCCCATGGTCAGTTCCAGCAGGCCGACCATCAGCGCCAGCGTCAGTGCCAGCTCCACGTATTTGGCGCTTCCCGGTTCGGCGAACACGCTGAGCGACGAGAACAGCACCAGCGACGCGGCGGTGGTCGGACCCGACACCAGGTGCCAGGACGAGCCGAACAGGGCGGCGATGATCGCCGGGATGATGCCGGCGTACAGGCCGTATTCCGGCGGCATGCCGGCGATGGTGGCGAAGGCCACGCCTTGCGGCAGCACCACCACGGCGCCGGTCAGGCCGGCGGTCAGGTCGGCGGAAAGCGTCTTGCCATTGACGCGGGGAGCCCATTCGAGAAAGGGAAACAAGCGCGCGAGCCACGGCGAATGGCCAAGCGCGGGGAGACGCAACAGCATCCGTCCTCCGGCGACAGGGGGTGCGAGTTGCCCCAGCCTAGGCCCGGGCAACCCCCGCATCATACTCGGTAATGTACGTATTAGATCCTTCTAATTTTGTTCCTCTGTCCCGTCATAAAGGCATACCATGCGCACAAGGTCGGCCAGGGTGCGGGCGCCGGTCTTCTCCATGACGTGGGCGCGGTGGACCTCGACCGTGCGCGGGCTGATGCCCAGGCGGTCCGCCACCACCTTGTTGGGGTGGCCGGCGACCAGCAGCAGCATGACCTCGCGCTCGCGGGTGCTGAGCGACGACAGCCGCGACGACACGCTGGGACCGCCGGGGCGGCCGATCTCCTCGTCGCGCATGATCAGGGCCGAGCGGATCGAGGCCAGCAGCACCTCGTCGCGGAACGGCTTCTCGATGAAGTCGACGGCACCGGCCTTCAGCGCCGCAACCGCCATGGCGACGTCGGCGTGGGCGGTGATGATCACCACCGGCAGCCTGAGGCCGCGCAGGGTGATCTCCTTCTGCAACTCGATGCCGCTCATACCGGGCATGCGGACGTCGGCCACCACGCAGCCTTTCCAAGACGGTTGCACCACGTCGAGGAACTCAAGCGCCGAGGCGAAGGTGCGCACGGGGTACCCGGCCGTCTCCAGCAGGATGGCGAGCGAGTCGCGCACGTCCTCGGCGTCGTCGATCACGAAGATCGGGGTGTCATGCATCGGTCAGTTCCTCTTCGGCCAGCGGCAGCGTGAACCGAAACACGGTCCCGCCGGCCGCTCCCTGTTCGGCCCACAGGCGTCCGCCATTGGTCTCCAGTATGCTTTTGCTGATGGAAAGGCCAAGCCCCATTCCGACGTCCTTGGTGGTGACGAAGGGCTCGAACAGGCGGGCCGCGACGGCGTCGTCGAGGCCGGGCCCGTCATCGGCGACGGTGACCTCGAGTCCCTCGTCGCCGACGCGGGCGGAGATCGCCACTGTTCCGCCGATCCCGGACGTGGCGATGGCCTGGATGGCATTGCGGGCCAGGTTGACCAGGACCTGCACCACCTGGGTGCGGTCGGCCATGGCGGCGGGCAGGCCGGCCAGGCCGCCGGCATGGAGGATCACGCCGGAGTCGTTGGCTTCGGCGACGACCAGCCGCAGGGCGTCCTCGACCACTTCCGCCACGGTCATGCGGACGCGGCGGACGTCGCCCTTGCGCATGAAGTCGCGCAGGCCGTGGATGATCTCGCCGGCGCGCTCGATGCGGTCGATGCCCTTGGACAGCACCTCGCAGGCCCGTTCGGCATCGGCCGGATTGGCCCTGAGGATGCGCAGCGACGCCTGGCAGTAGTTCATGGCCGCGGTCAGCGGCTGGTTGAGTTCGTGGGCCAGGGCCGACGCCATCTCCCAGCCGACGTTCAGGCGTTGCACGTGGGCCAACTCGGTCTGGCGGGCCATCATGTGGGTCTGGGCGGTGTGGCGTTCGCTGACCATGGCCCCCAGCAGCAGGCTGGTCACCGACAGCGCGAACAGCCGGATCTGCAGTTCGATGACCGCGTGGTCCTCGTGGCCGTGAATCCAGTCGGTGGCCAGCGGCGCCACGAAGGTGGCCGCCAAGGCCAGGGTGGCGCCTTGCTGGCCGTGGCGGGTCGTCACCCAGGCCAGCGGCAGGAACATCAGGTAGAAGAAATGTGTCTCGGCATTGGCGAAGCGGCCGAACACCTCGTAGCCGATGACCGCCAGCGCCGCCGCCTGCAACATCGCCTCAACCGACAACAGGCCTCGGAGGTGGCGCCAGCGCCGGGGGTCGTGCAGCACCATCGCCGGGCCGACCAGCACCA
>JBFMHS010000050.1:0-2540 GCA_040751765.1 Pseudomonadota bacterium
CGCCGGCGATGTCACCGTGCGCATCGACTACAGCACGCTGAACTACAAGGACGGCATGATCCTGAACGGGCTGGGCCGTCTGGTGCGCCAGTATCCCCACGTGCCCGGCATCGATTTCGCCGGCACGGTTGACGCGTCGGACAATCCCGCCTGGAAGCCCGGCGACAAGGTCATCCTGACCGGCTGGCGGGTGGGCGAGATCCATTGGGGCGGCCATGCCCAGAAGGCGCGCGTCAAGGGAGAGTGGCTGGTGCCGCTGCCGGCCGGGTTGACCACCCGCCAGGCGATGGCCCTGGGCACCGCCGGCCTGACCGCCATGCTGGCGGTGATGGCGCTGGAGGAGCACGGCCTGTCCCCCGACGGGCAGGGCGAGGTGCTGGTCACCGGCGCCGCCGGCGGCCTGGGCAGCGTGGCGGTGACCCTGCTGGCACGCCGTGGCTATACGGTGGCGGCCTCGACCGGCCGCGCCGACCAGCACGACTATCTCATGAGCCTGGGCGCCCAGGTGCTGGTCGATCGCGCCGAGCTGTCCGGCGGCGCCGCCAAGCCGCTGCTGGGCGAGCGCTGGCTTGGCTGCGTCGACAGCGTCGGCGGTCCCACCCTGGCCGCCGTGCTCGCCGCCATGAAGCTGCATGCGCCGGTGGCGTCCTGCGGCAATGCGGGCGGCGTCGAGCTCAATACGACGGTGCTGCCTTTCCTGCTCCGCGGCGTCAACCTGCTGGGTATCGATTCGGCGCAGTGCCCGACCCCGCGCCGCGTGGCCGCGTGGGACCGGCTGGCCAGGGAGATGCCGCTCGACCTGCTGGAGTCCATGACCACCGAGGCCGGGTTGGCCGACTTGCCCGAGCTGGGGGCCAGGATCCTCAAGGGCGAGGTGCGCGGCCGCGTGGTGGTGAACGTCAACGCGTAACCTTCGGATCGCCTCGGCCGAACCCCATATGAGGCGAGACCAAGGAGGTACGCATGATCATCCGCCAGTCGCCGGCGCTTCGCGAATCCGAGGTGACCGACGAGCGCCTGTATGTTGACCGCCGCCGCTTCCTGGCGCTTGGTGCCGCCGGGGCCGCCGCCGCGCTGTTCCCGGTGGGCCGCGCCGGGGCGGTGCCGGTGGCCGGCTACGCCCCGGGCGTGGTGACCACCGACGAGAAGCGGACCCCGTTCGAGGCGGTCACCACCTACAACAACTTCTACGAATTCGGCACCTCCAAGGAGGATCCGGCGCGCAATGCGCCCGGCCGGCTGAGGACCAGCCCGTGGTCGGTGGCGGTGTCGGGCGCCTGTGCCCGGCCGGGCACGGTGGGAATCGAGGACTTGATCGAGCCGCATCGGCTGGAAGAGCGCATCTACCGACTGCGCTGCGTCGAGGGCTGGTCCATGGTCATCCCGTGGATCGGCGTGCCGCTGGCCGACGTGCTGAAGCGGTTCGAGCCGACCTCGGACGCCAAATTCGTCGAGTTCACCACCCTGGCCGACCCGGAGCAGATGCCGGGGGTGCGCTCGTCGGTGCTCGACTGGCCCTATGTGGAGGGCCTGCGCCTGGACGAGGCCATGCACCCGCTGACCATCCTGGCGGTGGGGCTGTACGGCAAGGAACTGCCGGCCCAGAACGGCGCCCCGATCCGGTTGGTGGTGCCGTGGAAATACGGTTTCAAGTCCATCAAGTCCATCGTCGCCATCCGCTTCGTGGACCGCCAGCCGGTGTCGTCGTGGATGCGCCAGAATCCGCGTGAATACGGCTTCTACTCCAACGTCAATCCCGAGGTCGACCACCCCCGCTGGAGCCAGGCCAAGGAACGCCGCATCGGCGAGTTCTTCCGCCGCGACACCCTGATGTTCAACGGCTATGCCGAGCAGGTGGCGCATCTGTACCGGGGAATGGATTTGCGGAAGGAGTTCTAGTGCGGGACCGCAAGCGACGGCTCAGCCTCCTGAAACCCGCCGTCTTCGCCCTGTCGCTGCTGCCGCTGGCGTGGCTGGCGTGGCAGGCGGTGTTCGGGTATCTGGGCGTCAATCCGATCGAGACCGTCAACCGCTATCTCGGCGACTGGGCGCTTCGCTTCCTGCTGATCGCGCTGGCGGTGACGCCGGTGCGCAAGGTCACCGGCTGGACCCAGGTCGGGCGGTTGCGCCGCATGCTGGGGCTCTACGCCTTCTTCTACGTCTGCCTGCATCTCGCGTCCTATATCGGCCTGGACCTGTTCTTCGATTGGCAGGCGCTGTGGAAGGACGTGGTCAAGCGTCGCTATATCACGTTGGGAATGACGGCCTTCGTTTTGCTGGTGCCTTTGGCGGTGACCTCCACCAACGCCATGATCCGCCGGCTTGGCGGCCGGCGGTGGCAGGCCCTGCACCGGCTGGTCTATCCGGCCGGGGTGCTGGCGGTGGCGCATTACTGGATGATGGTCAAGGCGGATGTCCGTGAACCGGCGCTGTATGCGGCCATCCTGGCGGTGCTGCTGGGATACCGCGTGGCGGTGGCCTGGGTGGGGCGGCGGCGTGCCGCCGCCCTCGGCCCCTAGCGGTTCTCGGGCGCCTGTTCG
>JBFMHS010000051.1:0-2002 GCA_040751765.1 Pseudomonadota bacterium
ATCTCGATGGCGTCGGGGCGGTCCTGGCGCTTGGACACCGGGGTGTAGCGGGCGCCCTTGGGCTTGGCGCGCGGCTGCGGGAAATCGGTGACGATCAGCTTCAGGCGGGCATCCTGGTCGGCCTCGCAGCGCTCGATCTCGGCGCGCGTCAGCTGGCCGTTGGCAACGGGGTCGAGACCCACGATGCCGGTCGCCACCTCGCCGTCGGCAATGGCCTGGACCTCGAGCGGGTGCAGGCCGCAGAAATCGGCGATCTGCTCGAAGGTCAGGGCGGTGTTCTCGACGAGCCAAACGGCCGTCGCCTTTGGCATGAGCGGCAGAGCCATAAATCCTCCTTCTGGGCTTGTCGCGACCGGGCGGCGAGCGCCCGTGGTCCCGATGCGCCGGTAGTTATAGGGGAGCGGCATCCCTTGGTCAAACCGCTAAGGGAGTACCGCGCAAATCCTTTGATCCCGGCCGTCAGACGGTCAGGACGATCTTTCCTATGTGGGCGTTGCTTTCCATGAGTCCATGCGCCTCGGCCGCGCGGGCGAGGGGAAATGTGGCATGGATCACCGGCTTGATCCGCCCCGTGTCCAGCAGCGGCCACACGGTGCGGCGCAAGCTGTCGGCCATGCGCGCCTTGGAGTCGTCGGACTGCGGCCGCAGCGTCGACCCGGTGATGGTGAGCCGCTTGAGCATGAGCGGCATCAGGTTGAGCTCGGCGGTGGAACCCTTGAGGAAGGCGATGTTGACCAGCCGGCCGTCGGGGGCCAAGGCCTTGAGGTTGCGGGCAATGTAGTCGCCGCCGACCATGTCGAGGATGACGTCGACACCCTTGCCGGTCTCGCCCTTGACCACCTCGACGAAGTCCTCGCAGGAATAGTCGATGGCGCGGTCGGCACCCAGATCGCGGCAGGCCTGGCACTTGGCGGCGCCGTTGGCGGTGGCGAACACCGTGGCGCCCTGGGCCTTGGCCAACTGGATGGCGGTGGTGCCGATGCCCGAGGCGCCGCCGTGGACCAGGAATTTCTCACCCGCCCGCAATTGGCCACGCTCGAACACGTTGTGCCAGACGGTGAAAAAGGTCTCGGGCAGGGCGGCGGCCTCGACCAAGCCCAGCCCCCGGGGCACCGGCAGGCAGTGCCGTGCGTCGCACGCGACGTATTCGGCGTAGCCGCCTCCGGGAACCAGGGCGCAGACGGCCTCGCCCGCCGCCACCCCGGAGGCACCCTCGCCGAGGGCGGCGACGGTGCCCGACACCTCCAGCCCCGGCAGGTCGGAGGCGCCCGGCGGCGCCGGATAGGCGCCGGCGCGCTGCAGCACGTCGGGACGGTTGACGCCGGCGGCCGCGACCTTGATCAGCACCTCTCCCTTGCCGGGCGCGGGCACCGGGCGGGTGGCGGCGACCAGCACCTCGGCGGGGCCGGGGCGGCTGATCTCGATGCAGGTCATGGTCGCTGGAATCGTCATCGGGGTGGGGCTCCCTTCACCTGTCCGTGGCGGCGCCAATCTGGTACGTTCGGGCGGGGAGTGCAAGCGTGGAGGCTTCGATGGATTGGGATGAACTCGACCCCAAGAAGAAGGCGCCGGAGCGCAGGAACCTCGACGTCATGGGCATCGAGGAGCTGCGCGACTACATTGCCAGCCTGGAAGACGAGATCGCCCGCGCCCGGGCGATGATCGACAAGAAGCAGGGCGCCCGTGCCGGCGCCGAGGCCTTCTTCAAGAAATAAGGGGAAACGCCATGTTGAACGGCAAGGTCGCGGTTGTCACCGGCTCCACCAGCGGCATCGGCCTGGGCATCGCCCGCGCCCTGGCCGGGGCGGGGGCCGACGTCATGCTCAACGGGTTCGGCGACGCCGAGGGGATCGAGGCGCTGCGCGCCGGCATCGAGGCGGAGTTCGGGGTACGCGCGCTGTACAACGGCGCCGACCTGTCCCAGGCCGAGGCCTGCGAGGGTCTGGTCCGGGCCGCCGCGGCGCGGCTGGGGCGGGTGGACGTGCTGGTCAACAACGCCGGC
>JBFMHS010000051.1:2012-3684 GCA_040751765.1 Pseudomonadota bacterium
CCCCGTCGACGAGTTCCCACCCGAGCGCTGGGACGCGGTGATCGCCGTCAACCTGTCCTCGGCCTTCCACACCATGCGGGCGGCGCTGCCGGGCATGAAGGCCCGCGGCTGGGGCCGCATCGTCAACGTCGCCTCGGCGCACGGACTGGTGGCCTCGGTCAACAAGGCGGCCTACATCGCCTCCAAGCATGGCCTGGTTGGGCTGACCAAGGTGGTGGCGCTGGAAACCGCCGAGATCGACGTCACCTGCAACGCCATCTGCCCCGGATGGGTGCTGACCCCGCTGGTCCAGAAGCAGATCGACGCCCGCGCCGCCGCCCAGGGGATTTCCATCGAGGAGGCCGGCCGCGACCTGCTGTCCGAGAAGCAGCCGTCCAAGAAGTTCACCACCCCCGACCAGATCGGCGGCCTGGCGGTGTTTCTGTGCTCGGACGCAGCGGCCAACGTCACCGGCGCGTCCCTGCCCATCGATGGCGGCTGGACGGCGCAATAGGGCGCATCACTCCTCGCGCCGCAGCAGCACGCGGACGTCGATCTCGTCATCCAGGGGATTGATCGAGAAGCCCACGTCCTTGACACGGTAGATGCGGCCGGAGCGGGCCTTGATGCGCTCGCCGATGCGGGGCGCGATGTCGGCCTCGAAGTAATGGTTCAGCTCTGCCCTATCGAATGACTCGGCGATGACGAAACGCATGGCCGCCACCATGGCTCATCGCCCACCCCTCGTCTTGAGGGTATTTCGAAAACTAAAACTATTCAATATTTTCAATTTTACGAAAATCCCTCCCCCGGCTGGCCGGGGGAGGGGGAGGGGGGAAGGGGAGGTTACGCTGCCTTGTCTTCAATCGCCTTGGGGGTGGGGGATTTGGCCTCGATGCGGATGGTGCGGGGCTTCATGGCCTCGGGGACCTCGCGCTTGAGGGCCACGTGCAGCAGGCCGTCGGCCAGGCGGGCGCCCTCGACGCGGATGAAGTCGGCCAGTTCGAAGCGGCGCTCGAACGAGCGGCCGGCGATGCCCCGGTGCAGGTACTGCACGCTGCCGTCGTCCTTGCGGGCACGGCCGGTGATGGTCAGGGTGTGGTCGTGGACGGTGATGTCCAGGTCGGCGTCGGAGAACCCGGCCACCGCCATGGTGATGCGGTAGTCGTCCTCGCCCAACTTTTCGATGTTGTAGGGCGGATAGGCGACGGCGGCCTCGTCCAGGCGCTGGGCGGCGTCCAGCATCCGCGACAGGTTGTCGAAGCCGATGGTCGAGCGGAACAGGGGGGAAAGGTCGAAGCTACGCATATCCAGTCCTCCTCGGAGCAACCAGAGTGTCGATCCGGCGGCGACCGTCCAAGAAGGCCCGGCCCCGCCGCGAGGCCCCTGATGGCGGCCTCGCATCATCCAGATAGGGGAGGATCGGCGCCCGTCAAGTCGGTCCCCGTCGCCGTTGGAGGGCGTTGAACCCGCGCCCGTCCGGGGCCACGTCTGCGAAAAGGACTTCGCACGCCACCACACCCCGTGGCATACATTGGGAGAATGGCGGCTGCGACGGGCTTCCATAGGTTGTGGAGTGAGGATGCGCATGCGGCAGCCCCCGTTCTTCCGCCGGACCTACGACGAAACCATGGACCTGATGATCGAGGCCCGCAACTACATGGCCTTCGTCGAGCGGAAGGAGCGTCAGCGC
>JBFMHS010000052.1:0-14800 GCA_040751765.1 Pseudomonadota bacterium
GGCCTTCGTGCAGCGTCGGCGCTCCCTCCTGATCCTGTCGCGCGTCCGCCTGGTGGCGGCCACCTTCGCGGTGCTGACGCCGCTGTGGATTCCGGTCGACCTCTACATCTTCGAGACGGCGCTGGGCATGTACCTGGCGGCGTTGCGCGTGCTGGCCTCCATCGCCTTCATCCTGCTGTGCCTGTCCTATCGCGGCGCCGACAGCGTCGTCGTGGCGCGCTGGGGGCTGGTATGGTTGCTGGCGATCCCCACCGTCTTCTTCCTGATCAGCCATCCGCTGCTTCAGCAGTTCGCCATCACCGACCCTGCCCAGCAGGTGATCGCCGCCGGCTACGCCTTCCTGCCCTTCGTGATGGTGGCGGGACTGGCGGTGTTCCCCATCACCGCCATCGAGGGCGTGCTGCTGTCGACGCCGCTGCTGATGGCCTATCTGCTGACCGGCGTGCTGGGCTACCAGCTTCTGCCCTTCGCCTCGCACCTGGGCGCCCAGTGGCTGCTGCTGCTGTTGGCGACGGTGGCGACGCTGTCGGGCATGAGCCAGTTGCACTTCATGAGCCAGCTGGTGGACCAGTCCTCCCACGACGGCCTGACGCGGGCCTACAACCGCCGCGTCGGCGAGGAGATGATCGTCCAGCAGTTCCTGACCGCCATGCGCGCCAACGCGCCGCTGTCCATCGCCTTCGTCGATCTGGACAATTTCAAGTCCATCAACGACCGCTACGGCCACGAGGAGGGCGACAACGCCCTGCGCTCGGCCTCGGCGGCGCTGAGGCGGGTGCTGCGCCGGGGCGACATACTGGTGCGCTGGGGCGGCGAGGAGTTCCTCGCCATCATGCCCAACACCGATCCCGAGGGCGCCCGCATCGCCGTCAATCGCCTGCGCGAGGCCGGCCTGGGCATGCGACCCGACGGCAAGCCGATCACCGCCTCGATCGGCATCGCCGAGCGGCTCGCGGACGGCAGCCAGCAATGGTCGGAACTGGTCGAGAAGGCCGACCAGCGCATGTATCTGGCCAAGCAGACCGGCAAGGACCGCGTCATCGGCGTCGGCGACGTGCTGCTGGCCAAGACCGAGGGCGCCGAGGACAAGCCGGCCCCGGCGCGGGTCTGACGACACTCTCCGCTGTCAAGCGATCTCGAACACCCCGTCGACCTCGACCGCCGCGTTGAGCGGCAGGCTGGGCGCGCCCACGGCGGCGCGGGCGTGGCGGCCGGCGTCTCCCAGCACCTCGACCATCAGGTCCGAGGCGCCGCTGATCACCTTGGGCTGGTCGGTGAAGTCGTGGGTGCTGGCGACGAAGCCGGTCAGCTTGACCACCCGCCTCACCCGGTCCAGGTCGCCGCCGCAGGCCGCCTTGACCTGGGCCAGCAGGTTGAGCCCGCATAGTCGCGCCGCCCGCGCCCCATCCTCCGCCGTCACGTCGCGCCCCAGGACGCCCAGCACCGCCGGCTTGCCGTCCCGCATGGGAAGCTGGCCGGACACGAACACCAGGTTGCCGCTGATCACGTAGGGAACGTAGTTGGCCACCGCCGGGGCGGCGGGGGGAAGCTCAATGGCAAGTTCTGCGAGGCGGGATTCGATACGGCCGGTCATGATCAGTCTCCTTGCTGCGTTCATCCTGCCTGTCGGATGTCCTTGGCGAGCTTGTCGAGGATGCCCAGCACTTGCTCGGAGGCGGATCGCAGGGCGTCGACCGCCGCCTGGCGCCCGGCGCCGTCGCCGGCGGCGTGGCTGGCCAGCGCGCGCTTGCCGGCCTCGTGGACGTTCTTGTGCGGCTCGAGCAGGGCGGCGTACCACTGGCTGTTCTTGACCGCCGGTTCCTCGACGCTGTCGTACCACTTGCCCAGGCGGCAGCAATGGTGGTCGGGAAGCTTGTCGGCGGTCAGGTTGTTCTTGCCGTTGATGGTGTCGAACACGTTCTGGCGGAACACCACATGGTCGATCTTGGTGCCCAGCACCAGGGCGGCGTGGCGGGCCAGCCCCTGGGCCTGGGCGGGATCGAGCAGGAAGAAGGCCATCTGGTCCTTGAGGTTCTCTGCCTGCTCCTCCAGCGAACGCGCGGTGGCGGCGGTCTCCTCGACCAGGGCGGCATTCCTTTGGGTCGCCTCGTCCACCTCGGAGATGGTGGCGCTGACCTGCTCGATGCCCGCGCTCTGCTCGCGGGTGGCGGCGGCGATCTCCTCGACGATGGAGGCGACCTGGTGGATGGAGCCGGTGATGCGCTCCAACGCGCCGCCGGCCTCCTTGACCAGATCGGCGCCCGCGCCGACCTCGCGGCCGCTCTCCAGGATCAGCGCCTTGATCTCCTTCGACGCCTGCGACGAGCGTTGAGCCAGGTTGCGCACCTCCTGGGCGACCACCGCGAAGCCCTTGCCGGCGTCGCCGGCCCGTGCCGCCTCGACGGCGGCGTTCAGTGCCAGGAGGTTGGTCTGAAAGGCGATCTCCTCGATCATGCCGACGATGCTCTCGATCTTCGTCGAGCTGCCTTCGATGCGGCCCATGGCGGCAACCGCCTGGCCGACCACCTGACCGCTGGAGGTCGACACCTCGCGGGTCTGGGAGGCGAAGGCATTGGCCTGCTCGGCATTGGCCGAGTTCTGACGCACGGTGGCGGTCAATTCCTCGATGGCGGCGGCGGCCTCCTCCAGGCTGGCGGCGTGCTTCTCGCTGCGTTCGGACAATTCCAGGGATGCCGACGACATTTCATTGGCGATGTGGGTCAGCGCCTCGGCGGCGGCGCCGATCTGCTTGACGATGGTCGCCAGCTTGACCACGGTGCCGTTGAAGTCGCCCTTGAGCTTGCCGAATACCCCTTCGTAGAGCGCGGTGACCCGGCGGGTGAGATCGCCGGTGGCGAGGCCCTCCAACTGGGCGGCGAAGTCGTCCAGCACCCCGGCCACCGACGCCAGCAGGCGGTTGACGTCGCGGGCGACCACCAGGCTGACGCCGTCGCGGCCCTCCGTGGGCAGGCGGGCGGACAGGTCGCCCTTCGACGCCCGCTCCACCAGCACGTTCATGTCGGCCTCGAGTTGCAAGCCGGCGGTGATGTCGCGCAACTCGAAGGCGGTGCCCAGCATCACGCCGTCGACGTCGGCGATGTCGGTCGCCGTGGGGATCAGTGTGTGGCCGGCCAGCACCAGCCGCTCGCCCCCTCCTCCGGCGCGCCACTCGGCGAGGGCGCCGGCTGCCGCCTCCAGCCCGTCGCCCAGCAGGCGGCGGGCGGCGTCGTTGGCGAGCCGAAGCGCGCCATCGACGCCCAGCACCAGGCGCGGCGAGCCGCCGGTGAAGCAGGCTCCGGTGCGCGCCGCGTCCTCCAGCCGGCGGGACAGCGCCTCGGCGGCGGCGACCAGCCCGGCCGCCTCGTGCCCAGGGGCCAGCCGCGGCAGGGGCACCCCGGTGCGTCCCTCGGCCAAGCCGGCGAAAACCTTTTGCAAACCGCGCGCCTGCGCCCGCGCCAGCCCCTCGATGCGAAGCGTCAGTGCAAGCGCCAGGCCGCCCGCCACCAGTCCGGCGACGATGACGGCGAACCGCCCGGGCATGGGCAAGGCCACGGCGGCCGACAAGGTCAGGGCGCCGATGGCGAGACCGCTGGCGGCGGCGGCCAGCCGGACAGATGGAATCAACGACGACATGCGCACTCCCCTCGAACAGCGCGGGCAAGAGTAGTTGCCAATTTGCATATTTGGAAGCCACGATCCGTCGTTTGCCCCCCGAACGGGCAGGCAATGTCCCTCTACCGCGCCGCCCGCCGGCCTGCTATTTTCCACCGGTGCAAGGGGGAATGGGTTGGGTGGGATGATGGCAAGCGGCATGGGGTGGCACGACAGCGCGCCCGCCTTCGAGCGGCACGTGCGCGGGCTGCACGAGCGCTGCCAGGGTGCCTATCACGCCTTCGACACCCTGCCCCGCCTGGTCGACCAGCTGCGCATCCTGTCGGTGAACGCCGAGCTGGCTTCGGCCCGCGCCGGCGACCACGGCCGGGCCGTGCGGGTGCTGACCCATTTCGCCACCGAATCCGTGACGCGGCTGCTGGCCGTCGTGCCGCGCATGGTGGAGCTCAAGAAACTGACCTACGGCTTCGCCGGCACGGTGATGCGCGCCGCCGCCGACGTGCTGAAGATCGAGGCCGCCGGGTCGCGGGTCCTGGCCGCCGGCCACTCCGTCCCCGCCGGCGCCGAGGACCCGATGGTGGCGCTGGGCCGCGCGCGCTCCGCGCGGCTTGGGGCCCTGGCCGCCGCCGCCGCCGGCCTGTCCCGCACCCACCAGCAGCTGCTGGACGCGGTGCGCTCGGTGCGCGAAGTGACCATCCAGGTCGAGATCATCACCGCCAACATCGCCATCGAGGCCACCTCGGCCGGGCCGCACGAGCGCGACCTTCAGGCGGTGGCCGACACCATGAAGGGGCCGGTGGACCAGTTGCGCGCCATGATCGACGAGGCCCAACGGCTGCTGCGCGAGGCGGCGGAGACCAATCTGGCGCTGGCCACCCTGGGCACGAAGTAGAAAGGACCGCCGGCGATGAAGTGCTACACCATCTGGCAGAACGGCGACCACCGCTGGCTGGCCTTCGCCCATGACCCCGACCAGCCAGACAACATCATCGACACCAACCAGCTGCTGGTGACCAGCGAGTCCGGCTGCATGCTCCTGGACCCGGGCGGAGTCGAGCTGTTCCCGGCCATGGTGGCGGCGGTGACCCAGGAGGTGGGCCTCGATCGCCTCAAGCACCTGTTCTTCTCGCACCAGGACCCCGACGTGTCCTCGGCCCTGCCGCTGTGGCGGCAAGTGTGCGGCGCCGACCTGGCCGTGCACGTGTCGTGGATGTGGGCGGGATTCGTCAGCCATTTCGACCGCGAGGCCGAGTTCCAGGGCATCCCCGACCCGGGCTGCGAGATCGCCCTGTCGCCCTCGGTGCGCCTGCTCGCCCTGCCCGCCCACTATCTCCATTCGCCGGGCAATTTCTGCGTCTACGATGCCAAGGCCAAGGTGCTATTCTCGGGCGACATCGGTGCCGCCCTGGTGCCCAAGGACCGCCAGGACGGCATCTTCGTCACCGACTTCGCCGAGCACGTCCACTACATGGACGGCTTCCACCGCCGCTGGCTGGGCGCCCGCGAGGCGCGCGACAAATGGGTGGCCATGGTCCGCCGCCTGGAGGTGGACATCCTGGCCCCCCAGCACGGACTGTTCTTCCAGGGAGAGGACGTCGGCCGCTTCCTCGACTGGCTGGAGGCCCTGCCGCTTGGCAGCGGGCTGGAGGCCTACGACCAGGTGCGGGTGTAGGCTAAAGCGTCCGGCCGATCGCCACCAAGGCCAACATCGCTAGGATTGGCAAATAAAGCACATTGGCAACAGCGGCAAAGCTACTTGAATAACCCACCGCTTCGGGCCGAGCCCGGGTTTGGGCCACCATGGCCGGCAGCACCGAACTGGGTGGCATCAGCAGCAGAATCCCGGCCGCGACAGCCGCCAGCCTCCCCTGGTCGAACAGCAACCAAACGGGCACCGCTACCGCCAGGAGTGCGACAGCCCGTGTCGACAAGGTTGCGATCAGATCGGCATGGAACCCGGAAAGGGCTTTCTGCTCAAAACGAAGAGCGATGGCCGCGAACAGCAGCATGCTGAAGATGAACTTGCGTGCGGCGACGCTTTCGGCCAGCCAGACCTCCGATTGGGGCACGAAGCTGCTCAATAAAAACAACGCCGCAACGATGCCCACCATCCACAGGGCATAGTTGTCGGCGATTTTCAGTGATTTCCGCGCCCTCGAAGAATCCCCCTCTCCGGCATACGCACGCCCCAGCAATACCGGGAATACCATCAGCAGACAGGCGAAGTTCCCAAGGTCTATCAGCGCGAACCAAGTCAGAATTTCGTTGAAGTGCGCCACGCCGCCGAACCCCACGTACAATGCCGCCGTTCCGCGATTGCCGCCGCCAAAGGTCGAAACCAGAAATCGCCACTCGGTTGGGCGTCGCGGCGTCATTCCGCCCTGGCCGAACCGAAGATAGATCGATGCGAGAAGAAGGCTGAAAAGGGGAATGACGAACCCCAGTGCCACTGCGCCGGCCATTTCCCACGAAAGGCCGCCGCGGTTCAGCGCCTCGAATACAAAGAAGGGCAAAAAGAATTTGAGGGCCAGCCCGTCAAACAATTTCCCGGCGCACTTGGCACATTCGTTGCCCCTCAGGGCGGCCCCGATCAGGATACCGGTGATTACCGGCGCGAACAAAGTCCCCAGCATCGACAGGTCCATGGCCCCCTCACAACTTTAAGGGACCGTACCATCGGAGCTACAGCGGCGCCAACCCCAACCGGCCGAACAGGCTCTTGTCGTCGCCGGGGGCGGCGTTCCTGGCGGTCAGCAGCTTGTGGCCGCAGAACACCGAATTGGCCCCGGCGAAGAAGCACAGCGCCTGCATCTCGTCGCTCATGCCCTCGCGGCCGGCCGATAGCCGAACGAAGGACTTGGGCATGATGATGCGGGCGACCGCGATGGTGCGGACGAATTCGAAGCTGTCGGGCTTCTCGGCGTCGGCCAGCGGGGTGCCGGGGATGGGGATCAGCAGGTTGATGGGCACGCTGTCGGGATGCTTGTCCATGTTGGCCAGGGTCAGCAGCATCTTGACGCGGTCGGTCTTGGTCTCGCCCAGGCCGACGATGCCGCCCGAGCACACGTGCAGCCCGGCCTCGCGCACCGTCTCCAGGGTGTCCAGGCGGTCCTGGAAGGTCCGCGTGGTGATGACTTCCTTGTAGTGCTCGGGGCTGGTGTCGATGTTGTGGTTGTAGTAGTCGAGCCCGGCCTCCTTGAGGCGCTGGGCCTGCCACTTGTCCAGTAGGCCGAATGTGGCGCAGGTCTCCATGCCCAGAGCCTTGACGCCTTCGATCATGGCCACCGCCACCTCGAAGTCGTCGCCTCGGGGACCGCGCCAGGCCGCGCCCATGCAGAAGCGCGAGGCGCCTTCCTCCTTGGCCTTGCGGGCGGCCTCGACCACCTCCTCGACGGCCAGCAGCTTCTCCTTCTCCAGTCCGGTGGCGTAGTGGGCCGACTGCGGGCAGTAGGAGCAGTCCTCGGGGCAAGACCCGGTCTTGATGGAGATCAGCCGGCTGACCTGGATGCGGTTGGGATCGAAATTGGCCCGGTGGACCTGGTGGGCCTGGAACAGTAGGTCCATGAAGGGCTGGGAATACAGCGCCTCCACTTCCTCGACCGTCCAGTCGTGGCGCACTCCATCCTCCGTGATCCTGGTTGCCGCAGCCGTCACACCGACCTCCCAAGCCCTTGTTTCCAGTGGGGTTATTCACCCCTCGACCCACCCTTGCGGGGAGCGCAGATTAGGACGGCGCGATGCGGCTTTGCAACATCGCCGAAAAGCTTCTAGAAGGTGCCTCCCATGCACGACCTCGATAGCCGGCTCTCGCTTGTCCTGACCGAGCTGGCGGCCGCCGGCCGCCAGCGGAGCTTGCGCGCGGTCGAGCCGCTGGCGGCCGGCCGCTTGCGCATCGGCGGGCGCGAGGTGGTGAACTTCTCCTCCAACGACTATCTGGGCCTGTCGCGCCACCCGCTGCTGGTCGAGCGCGCCCGCGACTGGGCCGCGCGATACGGTGCCGGGTCCGGCGCGTCGCGACTGGTCACCGGCCACCTTGCCGCGCTGGAGGACTTGGAGGCCCGCATCGCCGCCGCCAAGGGATGCGAGGCGGCCCTGGTCTTCGCCAGCGGCTGGCAATGCAACGCCTCGGTTCTGCCGGCGCTGCTGGACCGCTCGGTCTGGGGCTCCGAGCCGCTGCTCTACGCCGACCGCCTCAACCATGCCAGCCTGCACACGGGCTGCCAGGCCGCCGGCATCAGGCAGCGCCGCTTCCGCCACAACGACCTGTCCCATCTGGAGGACCTGCTGGAAGCGGACCGCGACGCCCCGGGGCCGCGCGTCATCGTCACCGAATCGGTGTTCAGCATGGACGGCGACCTGCCCGACCTGGAGCGGCTGAACCGGATCGCGCGGCAGTGGGATGCGCTGCTGTACCTGGACGAGGCCCATGCCACCGGCGTCCTTGGCCCCACCGGCTTCGGCCTGTCCGGGGCGGCCGGCGCCGACGTCGCCATGGGCACCTTCTCCAAGGCCATGGGCAGTTTCGGGGGCTATGTGGCCGGCTCGAAGGCGCTCAAGGACTTCCTGGTCAACCGCGCCTCGGGCGTGATCTACGCCACCGCCCTGCCGCCGGCGGTGCTGGGGGCCATCGACGCCGCCGTCGAATTGGTGCCGTCCCTGGACGCCGCGCGCGCCCGGCTGCAAGCGCTCGCCGACCGTGTCCGCTCCGCGTTCCGTGCCGAGGGACTGGACACCGGCGCCTCCTCGACCCAGATCGTGCCGCTGATCCTGGGCGGCGAGGAGCGCACCCTGGCGGTGGCGCGGGCGCTGGAGGAACGCGGCTTCCTGGGCATCGCCATCCGCCCGCCCACCGTCCCCGCCGGCGCCAGCCGCATCCGCTTCGCCTTGTCCGCGGCCCATTCCGACGACGACGTCGACGGCTTGGTCGCCGCCGTCCTGCAAGCCGTGAGGGAGCATCCGTGAAGACTCTGCTGTTCGTCCACGGCTGGGGGTTCGACGCCGGATTCTGGACCGCCGTGTCCGAGCGCCTGCCCGACTTCCGGCGCGAGGCGGTGGACCTGGGCTTTCGCGGCCACGGCCACCGCCCGTCCGCCGAGCGCCCCATCGTGGTCGGCCATTCCATGGGCTTCGCCTGGGCGCTGGCCCATGTCGCCGGTCCGTGGTCGGGCGCGGTCGCGATCAACGCCTTTCCCCGCTTCACCCGCGCCGCCGACTTCGTCTCCGGGGTGGCGCCGCGCCTCGTCGAGCGCATGCTCGACAAGTTCGCCGACGATCCCCGTGCCGTGGCCGCCGACTTCCTGCGCCGCTGCGGGGTCGAGGCGCCGGAGACCGAGGGCCTGCGGCCCGAGCCACTGGGCGAGGCGCTCAGGTGGCTGGCGGCATGCGACGAGCGCGCCGCCCTGGCCGGACTGGACTGCCCGCTGGTCGCCCTGGCCGGCACCCGCGACGCCATCGTCCCCGAGGCCATGAGCCGCGAGGCCTTCGCGGGCCGGGACCTGGTCCTGGCCGAGGGCGGCGGCCATCTGCTGCCGCTGTCCCATCCCGACTGGGTGGCGCAGCGCATCCGCCAGTTCGCGGCGGGCTTGCCATGACCCGCAAGGAGCGCGTCGCCGCCGCCTTCTCGGCCGCCGCCGCCACCTACGACGCCGCAGCCGAGGCCCAGGCGCGGGCCGCCGACCTGGTGGCGCGGCGGGTGCTGTCCCGTCCCATCCCCGCCGCCCCGCGCGTGCTGGAGGTCGGCTGCGGCACCGGCCTGCTGACGCGGCGGCTGCTGCCCCTCCTCGGCGGAGACTGGCTGGTCACCGACATCGCCCCGGCGATGGTCGCGGCCGCCCGTGCGTCCGCCTGCGCCCCCGGCGCCGGGTTCCGGGTCATGGACGGCGAGCATCCCGACGTGGAAGGGCCCTTCGACCTGATCGTCTCCAACCTCGCCGCCCAGTGGTTCCAGGACCTGCCGGCGGCGCTGGCCCGGCTGGCCAGCCTGCTGGCGCCGGGCGGGCGCCTGGTGCTGTCCACCCTGGGCGAGGGCAGCCTGCGCGAGTGGCGCGACGCCCACGCGGCGCTGGGTTTGGCCTGCGGCACCCCCGCCTATCCCTCGCGCGACCAGCTGGCGGACTGGCTTCCCGCCGGCCGCGCCACCGGCGTGGTTGCGGAAGCCTTCGCGGTGCGCTATCCCGACGGCCGGGCCTTCGGCGCCGCCCTCAAGGCCATCGGCGCCGGCACGCCGAAGCCCGGCCACCGCCCGCTGAGCCCCGGCGCGCTGCGGCGCGTGCTGTCGGTCCTGGGCGCGCCAGCGGCGGTCACCTACGAGATTCTGATCGCGGAGGTTCGATGAAAGGCGTGTTCGTCACCGGTACCGACACCGGCATCGGCAAGACCCTGGTGGCGGCGTGGCTGGCGCAGCACTGGGGCGCCGCCTATTGGAAGCCGGTGCAGTCGGGCTCGGTCGAGGGCACTGACGCCGACGAGGTGGCGAAGCTGGCGCCGGCGGCCGAGGTGCATCCCTCGGCGGTGGTGCTGAAGGCGCCGCTGTCGCCGCACGAGGCCGCCCGCCGTGAGCGGACCCGCGTCGACCTGTCGTCGCTGCTGCCGCCGCCCGCCACCGAGCGGCCGCTGGTGGTCGAGGGCGCCGGCGGCGTCATGGTGCCCATCAACGAGGTGGCGCTGATGGTCGACCTGATGGAGCGGGTCGGCCTGCCGGCGGTCATCGTGGCCCGCACCGCGCTGGGCACCATCAATCACACCCTGTTGACGCTGGAAGCGCTGCGCCGACGCTCGATGCCCATCCTCGGCGTGGTGCTCAACGGCCAGAGGAATCCGGCCAACCGGCAGGCCATCGAGCATTTCGGCGCGGTGCCGGTGCTGGCCGAGATCCAGCCGCTGTTCGCGGTGACCGCCTCGGTGGTGGCCAGCCTGCCGCCGCCGGCCTTCAACCCGCCGGAGGCCCGCCGATGAGCGACGACGTCCGCACCCTCGACGCCCGCCACGTCTGGCATCCCTTCACCCAGGCCGGCACGGCGCCACCGCCCAAGGTGGCGGTCAAGGCCCACGGCGCCACCATCACCACCGCCGACGGCAAGGATTATCTGGACCTGGTGTCGTCCTGGTGGGTCAACCTGCACGGCCACGCCAACCCGGTCATCGCCAAGGCGGTGGCCGAGCAGGCACGGCGCATGGAACAGGTGATCTTCGCCGACTTCACCCACGAGCCCGCCGCCCGCCTGGCCCAGCGGGTGACCGCCCTGCTGCCCGGCGAACTGGACCGGGTGTTCTATTCCGACGACGGCTCGACCGCCGTCGAGGTGGCGCTGAAGATGGCCATGCAGTACTGGCGCAACCGGGGCGAGGAGCGCACCGAATACGTCGCCTTCGAGGGCGGCTATCACGGCGACACCGTCGGGGCCATGTCGGTGGGGGCCTCGTCGGGTTTCTTCGGCGCCTGGAACCGCATGCTGTTCCCGGTCTCGGTGGTTCCCTTCCCCGCCACCTGGGACGGCGACCCCGATCCCGACGCGACGGAGAAGCGGGCGCTAGACGTGCTTGACCGCATCCTGGAGGAACAGCGCGGCCGCGTCGCCGCCGTCATCGTCGAGCCGCTGGTCCAGGGCGCCGGCGGCATGCGCATGTGCCGGCCCGAATTCCTGCGGGCACTGGAGGAGCGCGTCCGCGACGCCGGTACGTTGCTGATCCTCGACGAGGTGATGACCGGCTTCGGCCGCACCGGCGCCGCCTTCGCCTGCGTCAAGGCCGGCATCCACCCCGACCTGGTGTGCCTGTCCAAGGGATTGACCGGCGGGTTCCTGCCCATGTCGATGACCGTGGCCACCGAGGCCATCCACCAGGCCTTCCTGGGCGAGGACCTGGAGCGGGCGTTCCTGCACGGCCACAGCTACACCGCCAATCCGCTGGGCTGCGCCGCAGGCCTGGCCTCGCTGGACCTGCTGGAGGCCCCCGACTGCCAGGCCCGTATCCGGGCCATCGAGGCCATCCACCGCCAACGCATCCCTGCCATCGTCGCCCGCCACAAGGTCGCCCGCCCCCGCGTCTGCGGCACCATCGCCGCCTTCGATGTCGGCGCGGAACAGGGCTACGGCGCCGCCGTGGGCAGGAAGCTGAAGGCCGCCTTCCTGGAGCGAGGCCTGCTGCTGCGTCCGCTGGGCAACGTGCTGTACCTGCTGCCACCCTACTGCATCGAGGAGACCGCCCTGCACCGCGCCTGGGACGCCATCGACGGGGTGCTGGCCCACCTGTGACCGTTCCTGTATACCTTGGGTGGGATTACCGGGGCGGGAATGTCCGATGGCTTCCGGAAGGGAGAACTTCGAGGTCCAGGTGATGCGCGACGGGCGCTGGGTCACCGAGACCGTGCTGCCGCGCGACGCCGAGGCGTTGCAGGCGGCCAAGAAGTTCCTCGGCGACAAGCGCTGCGCCGGGGCGCGGGTGGTCCGCAACTGGGCCAACCGCGATGGCACCATGGCCGAGACGGTGGTCTTCCAGAAGACCCAGGCGGTCAGCGACGAAGCCCCGATCAACATCGTCCAGATCGACAAGGCGCCGACGCTGTGCGCCAAGCCCAAGGACTTCTTCGCCCTGGACAGCCGCCGTGTGATGAACCGGGTGCTGCGCAACTACCTGGAAAAGGTGACCCTCACCCCTACCGAGATCCTGCACAGCCACAAGGAGCTGCGCCGGCTGCGCGAGACCGGCAACCTGGTGTTCTCGGCCGTCGACCACGTGGCGGGACTGCAGGTGCGCGACAGCGACCAGGGCTCGAAGCAGCGCCGCGAGGAGATCCTGGCGGCGCTGGACCAGATCCAGACGCGTATCCGCCGCGCCGAGGAACGCGAGCTTCCGGCGCTCGGCGACCGCTTCTCGGCGGTCGTCGCCAAAGTCGCCAAGCTCCCCGACGAGACGCCGGAATACCTGGCGATGATCGTGCTGTCGCGCGAGCTGATCGGCATCCGCGACTGGCTGGGCAAGCTGGAGAAACTGTGCGACCTGGCTGCCGCCGAGACCGACGGCGAGGCCATGCTGCTGCTGGATACGGTGATCGCCGACGTGCTGGGCGCCAACGTGGTCCAGGAACTGCTGGGCTGGCAGCCGTCGCTGGGCAGCGCCATCGTCGCCATGATCGACCTGGCCGATGGCCGCTTCGACCCGGCCAAGAGCGGCGCCCAGGACGTCGCCGCCAAACTCAACGCGCTCCTCGCCGGCGACAGGCTTCCCGCCAGCCGCGACGCCCTGATCGACCGTGCCCTGCGGCAGCTGCGTTCGCCCAATCCCCTCCACCGCCAGGAGCCGGCCAAGGAGATGGAGGAGTACCGCCGCGTCCTCGAGCGCCTGCTGGGGCCGGGGGGACTTCGCGCCGGTGCCGAGGCCGCCGAGGCGCTGACCGCACGCGGCTGCCGCTTCGTCGAGCAGGGCGGCCTGACCGGCCGCCGCGCCGCCATCACCAACACCGCCCGCGCCATGCCCGACCAGGCTCACGGGGTCATGTACCTGGCCGAGCTGACCAAGACCGAGTTCGCCGAGGACCACCTCCCCGACATCCTCAAGGAACTGGACCGCGTGTTCGGCGCCCGCGTCATCGGCGAGTTGTGCCGCCGCTCGATGATGCCCAAGGACCGGCTGATCGCCGCCACCAACGCCTTCAACGCCGCCACCCAGTCGGCCCTGCCCGACCCGGTCAAGCACAAGGTCGCCGAGCACATCGACGGCGTGCTGGAACGCTATCTGGTCGACGAGAAGATCATCGACAAGCTGGACGACCCAGGCTCACCACTGCGCGACCGCGCCGTCCGCCTGGTCAAGTTCTGCGGCGCCGGGGTGCTGCCAGAGGGCAAGGCGCTGGCCCGGGCGCGGCGGCGTATCGTCGAACTGCTGCGCCAGCCCAATTTCGACCGCCACTTCATCGAGGGAATCACCGAGCCCACAAAGGCCGAGAAGGCCTTGCGCGATTTCCATGCCCTGTTGATCAAGGCCGGCATCGCCTGAGGCATCCCCCTTGGGGGCGGGGAACTCCCGCGTCGTGCGCGCATTTACCCGAAAGCGAGCATGACCACGGAGGAGGAATCCCATGAAGCCGATTCACGCCCTGGCGATCCTGGGCGCCCTGGCCGCCGGCCCCGCCCTGGCGCAGGAATACCCGTCCGGTCCCGTCGGGCAGCAGCAGGGCCAGGCGGCGGGCCGCCCCGAGGCCGTCATCATGGGGGTGGAAATCCCCGAACAGGCGGTGCAACCCCAGTTCATGGCCCAGATCCAGCAGCAGCTGCAAAGCCAGGGCTTATACGACGGGCCCATCGACGGCCTGTACGGCGACCGCACCCAGGCGGCGCTGGCGGCCTGGCAGCGCCAGCAGGGACTACAGCCCACCGGCCAGCTGAACGCCCAGACCCTGGCCGCCATGGATGTGGGGTCCATGGCCACCCAGCAGGCGGCCATGCCCGAGGAGCAGCTCCGTACCCAGCAGCAGCAGCCAGGCATGCAGCAGCAACAGCAGCAGCAGGCCCGCCAGCCGGGCGCCGACGAGGACGCCCTCAACGTCGAGACCCTGCGCGAGGAACACATGAGCTCGCCCAACATCGAAGGGGAGGCCGTGCCCGAGCGGCCCGGCACCGGCGTGCCCGCTCCCGGCCGGTCGCCCGAGTCCCTGGAACAGCCGCCACGCGACTGATGGCGGCGCGAACCCGGGCGGGCCGCGCGCCCGCCCTTTTTTTGCCCTGGAACCAAAGCCGGCCGCCCGCATTGACGGCGGTGGGAACAAGGGCGGCAGCCGGTCGCCCTCCCGGTTCACTCTGATCAGGAGGATTGCATGAAGACGGTTCTCAGCCTGGCCGTTCTCTGCGCCATGGCCGCCACTCCGGCCCTCGCCGCCGGCGGCATGCAGCGCAGCGGCTCGATGGACCAGCCCTACCGCTCGCAGCAGCAAGGAATGATGGAGGGCCAGCAGCAACAGCAGACCAGCCAAGCCCCCAGCCAGGCCCTCGACGAGAGCATGGTGCGGCAGATCCAGCAGCAGCTCCAGGGCCAGGGCTTCGAGGTCCAGACCGACGGCATCTTCGGCCCCAACACCCGCCAAGCCCTGCGCCAGTTCCAGCAGGAACAGGGCATGCAGGCCACCGGTCGCGTCGACATGAACACCCTGGCCGCCCTGGGGGTGGTGGAAGGCGGCACCCAGCAGGCCCTGTTC
>JBFMHS010000053.1:0-4118 GCA_040751765.1 Pseudomonadota bacterium
GGCCTGGGACGGCTCGACTTGGGTGGCTCTCGACACCAGGGTCGGCCAAGCGGGTTGGAGCCTAGCTGAAAAGCGCGTCTTCGACATTGACGAGCACTCCGTTGCCTCGACGCGGTACCGCCTCAACGTATCCGCCAACAACGGATCCACCGAGTATTGGGGCGTCGGCGAGATGGAGATGATGGAGGCGATGATCCCGGGTATGTCTCGCGGCCAGTCCTACGATCCGGCGGGGACATTCTATTCCGGCATCGCCTCGGTCTGCGTGACCTCGACCATGGTTGTCGGTTCCGGCCTTATCTGGTGGTACACCAATGCGGCCGATCTGTTCGACCGCGATGGTGACGACGCCCTGTATTCGATGGCGATTGACAGCACCATCGTCGTCGATGCTGGCGCTGCCAGCCCGGTGTCGGCCATCGGCTGGGAAATCGATTTCTCCAGCGGGACAAAATCGGTCAGGTGGAATGCCGTTGGTGCTCACCGCTACTGGCGTCTCCGCACGACTGATGCCCTGGAGAACGACGGGCATGCTGCCGCCACGTGGGCTGTCGAATATAGCGATAACGGAAGCGATTGGGTGGTTGCCGCCCTGCTGAACGTCTCGGACGTTAACAGCCAGATGCGCGAGATGAGGATCCTGGCTCCCATCGACATGACCCTCGTCTCCGCCCAGGCCGTCCCCGCCCGGTCTGTTCCCTCGGAAGCCCGCCTGCTCCTGCTGCACGAGGCCATCGACGCCGTGACGCTCAACACCGACCTGGTGGCCGAGGTCAGCCGCGACGACGGCACGACCTGGACGGCGGCGCCGCTGGTGGACCTGGGGCCGTTCGCCACCTCGGGCTCCATCCGCATCCTGGGCGGCATCGCCGACCTGTCGGCGCAGCCGTCGGGCACCGCCATGCGCTGGCGGGTGCGGACCTTCAACGCCACGGAACAGCGCCTGCACGGCGCCTCGCTGCGCTGGAGCTGACGCCATGCCTCCGTTCCCCATCAAGCCCGGCGACAAGCCGGTGAAGAACCCCAAGCAGCCGGACCCCGCTCCGGCACCCTGATCCACCCGGAAGGCCCCGCTTCGGCGGGGCCTTCCGCTTTCCGGAGACACCCCATGCCCGAGGATCTCGAAACCCTGCGCCGGCGGCTCCAGGCTGCCCTGCCGGCGCGCATCCAGGCCGCGCTGGACGGCTATGACCGCTTCGCCGCCGACGAGCCCCCGGCCGACGCCAAGGGCTTCGCCGCCTGGCATTCTGCGGCCAAGGCGGCCCTGGCCCATGTGGAGGTGCTGGTCAAGCTGGCCCGCTGGGCCGAGGGCAAGGCCGAAGAGCCCGATTCCGGCGCCGGCACCGGCCTTGACCGCCTGCTGGCCGAGGCCCGCGCCGCCCTGGACGGACTGGACGATGACGAGGAGGAGACATGAAGAGCGTCGACTTCCCCGAATTCGTCTGGATCTGGAACCAGCGCCTGGGCCAGGGCACGCCCCGCCACCACCTGCGCATGGCCCGCTGGCTGTCGGCGCGCTGGCGCGGCAGCCAGCGCGAGTTGCTGCTGATGGCCTTCCGCAATTCCGGCAAGTCCACCATCGTCGGCCTGTTCTGCGCCTGGGTGCTGATGGCCGACCCCGACCTGCGCATCATGGTGCTGGCCGCCGACTTCGCCCTGGCCAAGAAGATGGTGCGCAACGTCAAGCGCATCGTCGAGCGCCACCCGCTCACCCTCTCCCTCAAACCCAGACGGCGCGAGCAGTGGGCGAGCGACCAGTTCACCGTCAACCGCCCCGGCGAGCTGCGCGACCCCTCCATGGTCGCCAAGGGCATCGGGGCCAACATCACCGGCTCGCGCGCCGACATCGTCATCTGCGACGACGTGGAGGTGCCCAACACCTGCGACACCGCCCCCAAGCGGGCCGACTTGCGCGAGCGGCTGGCCGAGATCGAATACGTGCTAGTGCCCGGAGGCCTCCAGCTCTATGTCGGCACGCCCCATTCCTTCTACACCATCTACGCCGCCGAGCCCCGGCTGGAGGCCGGCGAGAACCGCCCGTTCCTGGACGCCTTCGACCGCCTGGAGATCCCGCTGGTGGACGCCAGGGGCCGCAGCGCCTGGCCCGAGCGGTTTCCCGCCGACCGCGTGGGCGCCATCCGCAAGCGGACCGGGCCCAACAAGTTCGACAGCCAGATGATGCTGCGTCCCGTCAACATCGCCGACGGCCGCCTCGATCCCGACCGCCTGCGCCTCTACGAGGCCGAACTGGTCTACGCCGAGGGCAACCGGCTGCCGGTGCTGACGTTGGCGGGCAAGCGGCTGGTGTCGGCCTCGTGCTGGTGGGACCCCAGCTACGGGGCCCCGGGCAAGGGCGATTCCTCGGTGGTGGCCGCCCTGTTCACCGACGAGGACGGCGCCTACCGGCTGCACCGGGTCCAGTACCTGACCCACGACCCGGCGCGGACCGAGGTGGACGAGGCCACCCAGCTGTGCCGCCAGGTGGCCGCCTTCGTCAAGGAGCTGCACCTGCCGGCGGTCACCCTGGAGACCAACGGCATCGGCCGCTTCCTGCCCGGGCTGCTGCGCCGGGAGCTGGCGGCCGGGGGCATCCCCTGCGCCGTGGTCGAGCATGCCAGCAAGCGGTCGAAGGACCAGCGCATCGTCGATGCCTTCGACGCCGTGCTGGCCGCCGGCGCCCTGCATGCCCACCGCTCCGTCTGGGCCACGCCCTTCGTCGCCGAGATGCGCGAATGGCTGCCCGGCGGCAAGGCCCGCGACGACGGCCTCGACGCCGTCGCCGGCTGCCTGCTGTCCCAGCCCGTCCGCCTGGGCCGGCCCAACGTGCCGCTGTCGGAACGCCGCGACTGGCGCCCCGGCGGCGGCGGGCTGAAGGCGGAAATCGAGTTCGAGATTTGAATCAACCAGACGAGGAAAGGAGATGTGTCATGGGTGGATTTGATCCCCTTACCGCCGGCATCGCCATAACCGGCATGATCGCGCAGCGAGAACAGGCCGGCGCGGCCGCCAAGGCCCAGGCCCAGCAGGCGGAGGTCCAGAACCGGGCACTCTGGCAGCAGCAGGAGCAACGGACCCGGCAGCAGAAAGACCTTCTCAAGCGTCAGCTCGCATCGTCGCGTGCCGCGCTTGCGGCCGGTGGAGTAGGTTTTGCCGGAGGATCCGGTCAAGCGCTGATGCAGGGAATGGCGCGAAACGCCCAGGAGGGCATCGCCGATTCCTTCGCGAATGCCAGCCTTCAGCAAGAGGCGATGTCGGCCGGCCAGCGCCGTCCGACTGCGGCCGAAGGCATCCACCAGGGGCTTCAGACCATCAGTCAGGGGCTCCAGATCCTCAAGCCCCTGTTCTAGAGAGGTACGAAAAATCCCCGCGTGAGCTTCCCTTGCCGTCACCCCCGCGAACGCGGGGGTCCATGTTGGAACGGGCGTGCTGGCGGCCGACATGGATTCCCGCTTTCGCGGGAATGACGGCATTCCCCCTCCCGGTCAGGCAAAGGGCCGCCCGTACGACACCATGGGCGCTTCGATCACCCGATAGCGGGTGGGAAGATAGGGCTCCCGTGCCTTGTAACCGATCCGTCCCCCCTCGTGCACGGTCATGGCGCCATTTTCGTGAAAGGCACCATTGTCGCACTGGGGTGTCCAGGTGCTCAGGAACGCCTTCATCCCCATTCGGCCCGGAATTTCCGGCCATCCCTCATCACCCGGCCGGGTCTCCAAATAGGCCCAGGCCGGTTGACTGGCGGCAACCAGAAACACCGCGGCGAGAAACAGACTCAGCGAGCATAATAACATGCCTGGCTCCAGCGGCCGCCCCAGTAAGGGCTTACGAACTCCTCCTTATCGGTCAAACTCGGATGGCAGAACTTGTTGGTCTTCCAGAATTCAACCAGTTCGGCGTCGCTGAGATTCCAGATTGCCTGCTTGCGCGCGTCATCGCCATAGACCCGACATTCGTTGATGCCGATGGAGGTCATCTCGGTCCAACCGCGGGGGCGGAATGATTTGCCCAAGGGCCGGAAGGCCCAGAAGCGAAGGCCCCCATCCGAAGCCCGAACCAATGTGACGACGTAATGGGGGGTTTCCTCGATCACCCGGTAACGGTTGGGAAGGTAAGGCTTC
>JBFMHS010000054.1:0-4405 GCA_040751765.1 Pseudomonadota bacterium
GGGCGCCGGCAAATCCTCGCTGCTGCGCCTGATGTACCTGGGGCTCAGGCCCACCCGCGGCCGGGTGGTGCTGTTCGACAAGGACATCGCGCTGACCAAGCGCTACGAGCTGCCGGCGCTCAGGCGCCGCATCGGGGTGGTGTTCCAGGACTTCCGCCTGCTCGACCACCTGTCGGCGCTGGACAACGTGGCCTTGCCGCTGCGGGTGCGCGGGGTCAAGGAGTCCGAGGTCCAGAAGCACGTCCCCGAACTGCTGTCCTGGGTGGGGCTGGCCGAGCACCTCAAGGCCAAGCCATCGACCCTGTCGGGCGGCCAGAAGCAGCGCGTCGCCATCGCCCGCGCGGTGATCGGCCGCCCCGACCTGCTGGTGGCCGACGAGCCCACCGGCAACGTCGACGACCACATCGCCATGCGCCTGATGTATCTGTTCGAGGAACTCAACAAGCTGGGCACCACCATCGTCATCGCCACCCACAACCAGTCGCTGGTCGACCGCTTCGACCATCCCCGCCTGCACATCGAGCACGGCACCGTGACGAAGGTGGACTGATGCTGGGCCGCCATTCCGACCTGCCGCTGAAGGGCGATGCCACCAGCCGCTTCCTGCCTTGGCTGGTGGCGCTGATGACCTTCCTGGCCGCCGTGGCGGTGGCCGGGGTGTTCGTGCTGGGTGGCCTGGTGTCGCGGTGGGACCACGACGTGTCGGGCACCCTGACCGTGCAGGTCGAACCGGTGGCGGGCGATAACGGCGAGGCGCTGACCGAGGAGAGGGTGCGCGACGCCGTCGAGTTGATGAAGCGTGTTCCCGGCGTCACCGCCGCCCGGGCGCTGGACAAGACCCAGACCCTGGCCCTGCTGGAGCCGTGGCTGGGCAGCACCGAGGTGGTGCGCGACCTGCCGCTGCCGCGCCTGATCGACGTCACCGTCGATCCCAACCGGGTGGTCGACCTGGCCGAGGTGTCCGAGGTGCTGGCCCGCAAGGTCCCGGGCGCCAGCCTCGACGACCATCGCGTCTGGCTGTCGCGGCTGATCAACCTGTCGCGCACCGTCGAGTGGCTGGCCATCGGCATCCTGGCGTTGATCGGCCTGGTGACCTCGGCCACCGTGGTCTACGCCACCCGCACCGGCATGGCGGTCCACCACGGCATCATCGAGGTGCTGCACCTGATCGGCGCCCAGGACGACTACATCGCCCGCCAGTTCGCCGACCGCGCCTTCGCGCTGGCCTTCGCCGGCGGCCTGCTGGGCCTGGGCATGGCGGTGCCGGCGCTGTCCGCCATCGGCTGGGCGGCGCATCGGCTGGAAGGGGGCTTCCTGCCCCAACTCAGCCTGCCGCTGGCCGGTTTCGTCGCCATCGGCCTTTTGCCCCTGGGGGCCGGCGTGCTGGCCATGGCGACGGCGCGGCTGACGGTGCATGGAACCCTGGCGCGGATGCCATGACCAAGGCCGACCCGATCCGCCGCCGGTCGCGCGCCCTGCTCGGTCTCAAGGCCGCCGGCCTGGGGCTGGGCATCCTGCTGGGCGTGGGGCTGGCGTGGTGCGCCGGCTTCCTGTGGTTCGTGGCCTCGGTCCCCAGCCGGGTCGCCGACACCGCCACCCGCACCGACGCCATCGTGGTGCTGACCGGCGGCAGCGAGCGCCTGGCCACCGGCATGCAACTGCTGGAGGACGGCATGGGCCGCAAGCTGTTCATCTCGGGGGTCCACCACGACGTCGACATGCCCGAGATCCTGCGACTGGCCAAGGCCGACCGGCCGGGGGTGGAATGCTGCGTGGTGCTGGGCTACGCCGCCCCCGACACGGTCGGCAACGCGACCGAGACCGCACAGTGGATGTGGCGCGAGCATTTCGCCTCGCTGCGGCTGGTCACCGGCGCCTACCACATGCCGCGCAGCCTGCTGGAGCTGCGCCATGCCCTGCCCGACGCGGTCATCGTGCCCCATCCGGTGTTCCCCGACGCGGTGAAGAGCCGCGAATGGTGGCGGTGGCCGGGAACGGCGGCCTTGCTCGCCACCGAGTATTCGAAGTATCTGGCGGCCGTCGTCCGCCACTGGTTCCTGCCGAAAAGGCCCTCGCCGTGACCGCCCTGCGCTCCTTCCTGTTCATCCTGGCCCTGTGGGCCTGGACCCTCGTCCTCGGCATCCTGTTCCTGCCCGCCCTGGCCGGCCCGCGCGGCCTGGCGGTGGCGGCGGCGCGGTTCTGGCTGCGGGGCGTGTTCGTCTTCCTCCGTGCCCTGTGCGGACTGACCTACGAGGTGCGCGGCGCCGTGCCCAAGGGCGCCGCCCTGGTCGCGTCCAAGCACCAGTCCACCTTCGAAACCTTCGCCTTCCGCCTGATCCTCGACGATCCGGCGGTGATCCTGAAGCGGGAGCTGCTGCGCATTCCCATCTTCGGCTGGTACCTGGGCAAGTCGGGGGTCATCGCCATCGACCGCGCTGCCGGGACCAAGGCGCTGAAGGCCATGGTCAAGGGTGCCGAGCAGGCCAAGGCCGACGGCCGGCAAGTGCTGATCTTCCCCGAGGGCCACCGCATGGCGGTGGGGGAGGCCCCCGACTATCACACCGGCGTCGCCATGCTTTATGGCGCACTGGATCTGCCCTGCGTGCCGGTGGCCATCAATTCCGGCCTGTTCTGGGGGCGCGGCGGCCTGGCCAAGCGCCCCGGCACGGTGGTGGTCGAATTCCTGGAGCCCATCGCCCCCGGCCTCGACCGCAAGGCCTTCATGGCGGAGCTCCAGTCGCGCGTCGAGGCGGGAACGGCGCGCCTGGTCGAGGAAGCGCGGGCCCGGTATCCCCATTTGCCGCGGTAGTACCACGTCGCTGTGGATAAGTCTGTGGAGTCGGGCCTGGGGCGGACTCCCTACCCGCATCATGTGGATAAGTGGGAAAACCGGAATAAGTCGCTTTGATGACGTGGAATCAACGACTTGCCCTGTGGAAACATAAAGAGAACATGTGCTTGACGGCGGTCCGCCCAAGGGCCTAGACTGCCGGACCGCCCTGGACGGAAGCCCAGGGTTTCAGCGGATTTTAACGAAATTGCGCGTCGCCGCCCCGCCATGGGGCCGACGCGGCGGAGGACGTGGGAATGACGCAGGTGGCCTCCATCTCCCAGCAGATCTGGGACATGAAGTACCGGTTGAAGACGGCCGAGGGCCAACCTGTGGACAAGACCATCGAGGACACCTGGCGCCGCGTCGCCCGCGCGCTCGCCTCGGTGGAAAAGGACCCGGCGCGGTGGGAGGACAGCTTCTATTCCGCCATGGAGGGCTTCAAGTTCCTGCCCGCCGGCCGCATCATCTCGGGCGCCGGCACCGATCGCCGCGTCACCCTGTTCAACTGCTTCGTCATGGGCGACATCCCCGACGACATGTCGGGCATCTTCGAGCACCTGAAGGAAGCCGCCCTGACCATGCAGCAGGGCGGCGGCATCGGCTACGACTTCTCGACCATCCGCCCCAAGGGCGCGCCGGTGAAGGGCGTGGGCGCCGACGCCTCGGGGCCGCTGTCGTTCATGGACGTGTGGGATTCCATGTGCAAGACCATCATGAGCGCCGGCTCGCGCCGGGGCGCCATGATGGCCACCATGCGCTGCGATCACCCCGACATCGAAGCCTTCATCGACGCCAAGCAGGAGCCGGGGCGCCTGCGCATGTTCAACCTGTCGGTCCTGGTCACCGACGCCTTCATGGAGGCGGTCAAGCAGGACCAGGCCTGGGAGCTGACCTTCAACGGCGTGGTCTACAAGTCGCTGCCTGCACGCGCGCTGTGGGACAAGATCATGCGCGCCACCTACGCCTACGCCGAGCCGGGCGTGATCTTCATCGACCGCATCAACCGGCTCAACAACCTGCATTACTGCGAGTCCATCCACGCCACCAATCCCTGCGGCGAGCAGCCGCTGCCGCCCTATGGCGTCTGCCTGCTGGGCTCGGTCAACCTGGCGCGGCTGGTGGTCGACCCGTTCGAGGATTCGGCGCGGCTGGACATGGACGAGTTGGCGCGCATCACCCGTGTCGCCGTGCGCATGATGGACAACGTCATCGACGTGTCGCGCTATCCGCTGGACCAGCACGAGCGCGAGGCCAAGGCCAAGCGCCGCATCGGCCTGGGCATCACCGGCCTGGCCGACGCGCTGCTGCTGTGCGGCGCCCGCTACGGCGGCAAGGAGGCGGTGCGCCTGACCGAGCGCTGGATGGCCGCCATCCGCCGCGAGGCCTATCTCGCCTCGGTGGAACTGGCCAAGGAAAAGGGCGCCTTCCCGCTGTTCGACAAGGACCGGTTCCTGGCCGGCGAGAACGTCCAGGCGCTGGACCAGGACGTGAGGGACGCCATCGCCGCCCACGGCATCCGCAACGCGCTCTTGACCTCCATCGCACCCACCGGAACCATCTCGCTGTTCGCCG
>JBFMHS010000055.1:0-5239 GCA_040751765.1 Pseudomonadota bacterium
TCGGCCTCGGCGCGGCGGGGGCGGCGCTCGCCGCGCTCCTTGCGCTCGGGCTTGTCGTCCTTGCGGCCCTTGCCGTCCTTCTTGCCGCCGCGCCCACGCTTCCGGGGCTCCATATCCAGTTCAAGGGCGGGGACGCCCTCGATCTCGAGGCGGGGGATGGTGGTGCCGATCAGCTTCTCGATGGCGGCCACGAAACGGCCGTCGTCGGGAGTGGCTATGGTGAAGGCGTGGCCCGCCTCGCCGGCGCGGCCGGTGCGGCCGATGCGGTGGACGTAGTCCTCGGAATGGATGGGGACGTCGAAATTGAAGACGTGGCTGACCGCCTTGATGTCGATGCCGCGCGCGGCGACGTCCGAGCACACCATCAGCCTGGCCTCGCCCGACTTGAACTTGCCCAGGGCCTCCATGCGGGCCGGCTGGGCCATGTCGCCATGCAGGGCGACAACGTCGAAATGGTGCTTCTTCAGCGACTTGAACAGGATGTCCACGTCGCGTTTGCGGTTGCAGAAGATGAAGGCGTTCTTGACGTTCTCGATGCGGATGATGTGCCGCAGCGTCTCGCGCTTGTCGATCTCCTCCACCACCGCCAGGTACTGCTCGATGGTGGTTGCCGCCGAGGACGGCGCCGCCACGGTGATCTCCTTGGGGTTCATCAGGAACGCGTCGGCGAGGCGGCGGATCTCGGGGCCCAGGGTCGCCGAGAAGAACAGCGTCTGGCGGATCTTGGGCAGCAGCGAAACGATGCGCTCGACGTCGGGGATGAAGCCCATGTCGAGCATGCGGTCGGCCTCGTCGATGACCAGGACCTTGACGTCGTTGAGCAGGATGCGCCCGCGGTCGAACATGTCCAGCAGGCGACCGGGCGTGGCGATCAGCACGTCGACGCCGCGATCCAGCAGGGCGATCTGGTCGCTCATGGATTCGCCGCCGATGATCAGCGCCTGGGTCAGCTTGTGGTACTTGCCGTACTTGTCGAAGTTGTCGGCCACCTGGGCCGCCAGTTCGCGGGTCGGCGCCAGGATCAGCGAGCGCGGCATGCGTGCTTTGGCCCGGCCGGCGGCCAGGATCTCGATCATCGGCAACGTGAAGGACGCGGTCTTGCCGGTGCCGGTTTGCGCGCAGCCCAGGACGTCTCGCCCCATCAGCACGACGGGGATGGCCTGTTCCTGGATCGGGGTGGGCTTGGTGTAGCCGGATTCCTCAACTGCCTTGAGGATTTCGGGGCCAAGGCCCAGGTCGTCGAATGTAGATTGTGTCATTGCGGCCGGATAATAGAAGTTCGCGCGCTTCTGTCAACGGCGGAACCCCTTGACTCCCTGTGGGGTTGGCGGAGTGTTGCCGCTCGGATACGCTTTGGGGCCGGAATAAGGAGGGTGCCATGCTGTTGGATGCCAGTCGGTCGAGCCTGTTGATCGTGGACGTGCAGGAGAATTTGGCCCCGGTGATGGCCGATCCCCGCCAGGTGTACCGCCACTGCGCCATCCTGATGCGCGCCGCCGAAAGGCTGGGCATCCCGGTGGTGGTCAGCGAGCAGTATCCCAAGGGCCTGGGCTCGACGGTGGGCGAATTGCTGGCCTTGGCCCCCGAGGGCGCCCAAGTCGAGAAGATGCATTTTTCCTGCGCCGCCGCGCCGTCGGTGAAGGGCCGACTCGACGGGCTGGGCCGCGACATCGTGGTGGTGGCCGGCATCGAGGCCCATGTCTGCGTGCTGCAGACCTGCATCGGTCTGAGGGAGGCCGGCTACACGGTGGCGGTGGTCGCCGATGCCTGCTCGTCGCGAAATCCTGACAATCATCGGGCCGCCATGGAGCGGCTCGCCCACAACGGCGTCGAGGTGGTGACCACCGAGATGGCGGTGTTCGAATGGATGCACTGCGCCGGCACCCCGGAATTCAAGGACATCTCCAAACTCATCAAGTAGGAGCGCCGCCATGACCGATACCCTGGTGCTGTTGCCCGGTCTGCTCAACGACGCCCGCCTGTGGTCCCACCAGAAGGCGTCGCTGTCGGCGCTGGTCGACGTGATGGTGGCGGATCTGACCCAGGACGACACCATCGCCGCCATGGCGCGCCGGGTGCTGGATACCGCCCCGGCCCGCTTCGCGCTGGCCGGGCTGTCCATGGGCGGCTATGTCGCCATGGAGATCCTGCGCCAAGCCCCCGAGCGGGTGACGCGGCTGGCGCTTCTGGACACCACCGCCCGGCCTGACACGGCCGAGCAGACCCAACGCCGCAAGGACGCCATCGCGCTTGCCACCAGCGGCGGCTTCGACAAGATCATGCCTGGCATGCTGCCGCTGCTGGTCCAGCCCGACCACATGGCGCTGGAGCGTGTGGGCGGCCTGGCCAAGGACATGGCGCGGGCGGTGGGCGCCGAGGCGTTCGTGCGCCAGCAGACCGCCATCATGCATCGCCCCGACTCGCGGCCGGGCCTCAACCGCGTGTCCTGCCCGACCTTGGTGCTGTGCGGGCGTGACGACGGACTGACGCCGCCGGACCGCCACGAGGAGATGGCGGACCTGATCCCCGACTCCCGGCTGGTGATGGTGGAACAATGCGGCCATCTGTCGGCCATCGAGCAGCCGCAGGCGGTCAGCGCGGTGCTGAGCTACTGGCTGCAGCGGTAAGGACCGACGGCTCTTTTATTAGGTAGCGCGGGCGCATATATTTCCCTTGGGCAGGGGCGCCAAGGGAATCAAAAGCATGGGCATGCGCGGTCCGAAATTCCTCCGCAAGACAACGAACCACGTGCTCGATGCCTTGATCAAGGCCGCCAAGGACGCCTATGACGATCGGCTGATCGGGCTGAACGGCCTCAACGACATCGTCGAGGGTCTGAAGACCTCGCCCGGGTTCGATGATTTCTATCGCCGCGCCTATCGCGAGATGATGGAGATCGTCGAGGCCGAGAAGCTGGAGCAAAAGCGCACCAACGCCTTCGGCCGCCTGATGATCCATCCGCTCAGCGAGGCTTTCGACACCAACGTGCTCGACCGCGACGTCCTGCCCAACGTGTTTTCCTTCATCCACTTGGTGCTGGGCGACGACGGCGACAAATACGCCGAGGAATGCACCAAGCTGGTCCATGACCTGCGCGAGGCCTTGGACGACGAATTCACCTGGGACGCTTTCTACAGCAACCGCCAGGCCAAGCTGATCCAGTGGCACACGCTGGTGCGCATCGCCGCCTCATTCCAACGCTGGGACCTGCGCAAGGATTGGTTTGTCAAGCTGATGCAGTACACGCCGACGACGGTCAGCCTTGGGGCCAGCGCCTTCGTGGTGAAGGAGAATCACCACGACGAGCCGCGCGTCTTCGGCAACCGCGAATTCTGCGCGTTCTTCCAGGGCCTGTTCAAGCCGCTGACCGAGATCAGCGCCGGCGACGAGGACGTCTTCCGCAAGGAATTCGGCACCGATCCCCACCACCACATCGGCAAGTTCCTGGTGCATCTGGCGGCGTGCGGTATTTGATGCCGGGTATTTGTGGTCGCGGCCCAGGCTGAGATGGCTTAATCTTTCGTATGGGGTCTGGCCTGGGCCTGGGAGGTGGGCGATGGCATTGTCGGCTCTGCTGCGAAAGGGGCTGGGCGCGGCCCGCCGGTGGCTGGCCGGGATCGGGCCGGGGCGGAAGCGGCCGGCCCCCGAGGGCAGGGCGGTAGCTTCGGCGCACGATCGCCGCGGCGTCCGGCGTGTCGGCTACCTTGATCCCCGCCTGTTCGTGTCGGCCCTGGTCGGCTTTGGGCGGCGCGACGCCCGCGAGCGCCTGCACATCTTCTCGCTGGCCGACTTCCGCCTTGCGGCCGGTGGCAAGTGGGAGCGTCTGAGCGGGCTGGTCGAGCTTGCCCTGGACCAGATCATCCGCAGGCACATCGATCCGACGAAGGACTTCTACACCCGCCTCGACGCCGAGACGGCGTGCCTGGTCATCCCCCGGGCCCCCCGCCCCGAGGCACGCGCAAGGGTGGCGGCCATCGCCAGCGACCTCTCCGCCCATCTGTTCGGGACGGTGGCGGTAGAGGGGCGCCGGCCGCAAATCGTCGCCGTCAATGTCGGCCTGGGCGAGGTCATTCGCGAAGGCGGCGGCTTGCGGGTCGCCGCGATCCGCGACGCCGTCGCCGGCGCCACGCCGGCCGTGCCCCCGGTGGCCAAGGCTGTGGATTTGGGAGCCGTCCATCGCACGACTCTGGCCGCGCTGATGGGCGGGCACGATGCCTTCGCCATTTCGGGCGGAGGCGCCCGGCAATCCAGTGAGCCGCAATGGGTCACCCTGAAGCAGGAGCGCTCCCGTTTCGATGGCGAGCTTCCGGTGCTTACCGCCGAAGGACGCGGCCCCCGGGCGGAAATGACGGTGCTTACCGCCGAAGGACGCGGCCCCCGGGGGGAAATGGCGGTGCTCACCGCCGAAGGACGCGGCCCCCGGGGGGAAATGGCGGTGCTCACCGCCGAAGGACGTGGCCCCCGGGGGGAAATGGCGGTGCTCACCGCCGAAGGCCGGCGGCCCGGCGACGGCGCGCAATGGCTGGACGCGGCGCTGGAGAGCCAGGCGGCGGCGGCGGCCGCCGCCCCCCGTCATCTGGCGCCGGTGACCAGCCTCGCCCTGGTGTGGACGCCCAGCTGGGTGACCAGCCTGGGCGGCATCGGCGCCTATCACGCCCGGGTGGTCCGCCAGGACGACGAGGGCGAGCCGGTGCTGGAAGGGGTGCTGGCCTATGGCGGCGCCGGACCGGTGGAGGCGCTGACCATCGATCGCTTCGTGGCCGGTCAGGCGGCGCGGGAACTGCGGTCCATCGCCACCAACCGCCAACGGGTGGGGCTGACGGTGCCGTTCCACTGGATGTCGCTGGCGCCGCGCTGGCGCGATTGCATCCGCCTGCCGTTCGAGGACGTGCCGCCGCATGCGCGCCGGCGGTTGCTGAAGATCGAGATCTTCGGCCTCACCACTGCGGTGCCGCCGGCCATCCTGGGCAGCCTGTTCGGGCCGCTGGAGGGGCTGGGATGCGACGTGCTGGTGCGGTTACCGCTGTCGGCCCCGGAAATGGTCGGCTCGATGCCGGGAGTCCGCGCCGTCGGCGTCGACCTCGCCGAACTGCCCGAGGGCGAGCGGGTCGGCGACGACGAGTTGTTCGCCCGCCTGCGCCATTTCCGCGAGGTCGCCCGCCAGGCCAAGGCCGCGTGCTATGTCTGGGGCATCCGCCGCCGCCAGATGGGCGAGCGGGTGGTTCCAGCCGGCTGCTCG
>JBFMHS010000055.1:5249-6599 GCA_040751765.1 Pseudomonadota bacterium
GGCCCCGGCGTCACCTGCGACGTCAGCCGTCCTGTACCGGTGGGCAGGAAATAGGAGCGGGGGGCCCAGCCTCCCCGCGCCGTGTCCTCCCTATTCGGCCCGGCCGCCGTGCAGCTTCGACCACTGCACCGGGTCGTGCAGGAAGCTGCGCACGTCCTCGATGGTGCGCTTGTCGAACAGGCCTTCCTGCTCGGCCACCTCCAGCACGTCCCACCAGTTGGCCAGGTAGGACAAGTGGACGCCGATTTCGTTCAAGCTCTTCATGGCGCCCGGGAAGACGCCGTAGAAGAACACCACGAAGGCGGTGTCGATCTTGGCGCCGGCATCGCGGATGGCATTGCAGAAATTGACCTTCGACGCACCGTCGGAGGCCAGGTCCTCGACCAGCACCACGCGGGCTCCGGGCTGGAAGTCGCCCTCGATCTGGGCGTTGCGGCCGAAGCCCTTGGGTTTCTTGCGCACGTACAGCATGGGCAGCATCATGCGGTCCGAGATCCAGGCGGCATAGGGAATGCCCGCCGTCTCGCCGCCGGCCACGGCGTCGAGAGATTCGTAGCCGACCTCGCGCAGGATGGACTGGGTGGCCAGTTCGCAGATCTTCTGGCGCGCGCGCGGGAACGAGATGACCTTGCGGCAGTCCACATAGACCGGGCTGGCCCAGCCCGAGGTGAGGATGTAGGGCTCCTCGGGACGGAAATTCACGGCCTTGATTTCCAAGAGGATGCGCGCCGTGGTGATGGCCGCCTGCTTCTGCTCGGGAGTGCGGGAAGCGGTTTGCATGGATGGTGCCCCTGGTCGCTGGTTGCCGGCTTCGGGCGGTATAGGCCACAATCGACGACCCCGCAAGACGAACAAGAAGGGCAAGGCGCATGACTGATCTGATCGACGTCCACATCGACGGCCCCGTCGCCACCGTGGCGCTGAACCGGCCCGACCGCATGAACGCGCTGAACCTGCCCATGTGGCGCGGCCTGGCCGAGGCGTTCGAGCGCTTGGCCGGCGACGAGCACGTGCGCGTGGTCATCCTGCGCGGAGTCGGCACCAAGGCCTTCGCGCCCGGCGCCGACATCGACGAGTTCGACACCCTGCGCGCCGACGCCGACCAGGCCAAGGCCTACGACGTGGTCATGCGCCGGGCGCTGGACGCCGTTCGCGCCTGCCCCAAGCCGGTGGTGGCGCTGATTTTCGGACCCTGCGTGGGCGGCGGCCTTGAGCTGGCTTGCTGCTGCGACCTGCGCATCTCGGCCCGCTCCGGCCGCTTCGGGGTGCCCATCAACAAGATCGCGGTGGTGATGGCCTATCCCGAGATCGCCGCCATCCGCCGCGTCGCCGGCCCCGCCGTCGCGGCCG
>JBFMHS010000056.1:0-2879 GCA_040751765.1 Pseudomonadota bacterium
CGCCGCCACCATGGCCCTCGGCGCCGCCGTGGGCGCGGGGGCGGCGCGGCTGATGCGCTGGCCGGCCTTCATGCTGACCGGTCCCATGGCCGCCAGCGCCGCCCTGCACCTGGCCGGCCTGACCGCCTCGCAGCCACCGGCGGAACTGGTGATGACGGCCCAGGTGGTGGTGGGCGCCGGGCTGGGCTCGCGCTTCGCCGGCCTCGGCTGGCGCGACACGGCCGGCACCTTCCGGGTGTCGCTGGGCTCGACCGCCATCATGCTGGCCGCCAGCGGCGGCGCCGCCTGGGCGGTGTCGGCGGCGGCCGGGCTGCCCTTCTCCATGCTGCTGCTGGCCTTCGTCCCCGGCGGCATCGCCGAGATGTGCCTGATCGCCCTGGCGCTCGGCGAGGACGTGGCCTTCGTCTCCACCCATCACGTGCTGCGGGTGGTGATGGTCATCGTGGCCGCGCCGCTGGCCTTCAGGCTGGCGCGGCGGTGGTGGGAACCCGGGCCGGCGTCCCGTCGTTGACGGGGCATGAGGATGCTCGCCGTTCTGACCTGCCTGGCCGTGGCGGCCTGCGGGCCGCTGCCCGCCGACGGCATCGTCGCCGTCACCGACACCCCGCGCTTCTTCCCCGCCCACATGTATGTGCAGCCGGGCGGCACCATCGAGTGGCGGAATCATTCCACCGCGCCCCATGTCGTTGCCGCCACCGCCGTGCCGCCCCGGGGCGAGCGCTTCCTGTCGCCGCCGATCCGCCCCGGCGGCTTCTGGCGCCACACCTTCCTGGAGCCCGGCACCTACCGCTATGCCTGCGCGCTGATGGGCGGCGAGGAGCTGGAGGGAATCATCGAGGTGAGGTGAGGGGTCATGCCGGCCGCGCCCGGCGAGGGCGGTACCCAGCCGCCGTTGAGGCGGCGGCCAAGCGGCCGGAGGGCCGCGCCCGGCGAGGGCTGTATCAGAGCGCGTTGCGCTTCTCGACGTCGCGGATCAGTTCGATGCCCTGGACCAGTTCGGTCATCAGGAAGTCCGCCCGCTTGATGGGGCCGCCCACATTGGGACGGGGGAAGGACTTGGCGAAGGAGTTCATCTTCACGGTCAGGCCGCACAGCGCCGCGCCGATGGTGACGTGGTAGCGCTCGATCATGGTCTTGACCGCCCGGAATTCCTCCTGGCTGATGTTGTTCCACATCTCGCGGGTGCGCTTCTCGAACACCTCCAGCCGGCCGGTGATGGTGGCCGAGATGGTGTTGATGGTGTCCTCGACCATGTCGCAGGTCTTCATCAGGTTGTGGTTCTGCTTGAGCTGGAAATGGCCCCGGATGGGCGCCATGCCCTGCACGCAGGCGGTGAAATAGGGCTCCAGCCGGTCCAGGCAGTGGCGGAAATAGGACAGCGACATGAAGGTGTCGCCGTAGTCCTCAAGGAAGCGCGGCACCTCGAAGATCTCGACGTTGAGGGTCTTGGCCATCTGCTCGAGGCGCTGGCGGGCCTTCTTGACGTCGGGATCGCGGAACAGCTTGAGCAGGTCGTCGTAGCTGTTCACGTTCACCGCCTCGTCGGCGTAGATCATCTGCAGCAGCGGCCGGGTGAACAGGATCATGTACTTGGTCAGCTCGGCCGCCTTGTCCGGCGAGAGCTTGAGCGCCGAGTAGTCGTTGACCGGGATGCCGTGCTCGCGCAAGCTGATGCGCAGGCTGTAGACGTCATAGCTGGGCAACAGCGCCAGCCGGCGCAGGATGGCGTGGTCGGGATGCAGGACCCCGTCCTCCCATCCGAACATCTTGGGCAGCGATTCGATGTCCACCTGGCCCGACCCGGTCTGGTCGTCCTGGAAGATCTCGATGACGCTCTTGAGCCGGACATTCTTGATCAGGCGCGCGCTTTGCAGCGCCGGAGTCTCCAGCGGGATGATCGACAGCGGCAGCACGAACATGGAATCCATGTCGCTGTCGGTTATCGCTTTCAGTTCGTCTTCCATGCCGGATCGGCGCCTCGCTTGGGTGGCGCCATATTGCCCCAGTTCACGCGGTTGCGAAATCCCCTTGGGACATCATACGCCGGAAACCGGGCGAAGGGGAGCCAAATCCCAGTGACCCCGGTCCCCACCGGCCGGCTCGGGAACGCGTTCCTTAACCGGCGTTAATCATTCGGTAATAACTCAGGCTATACAGAATGTTATAAGGGGTTTTTCATTTTTCATTGAAAGGGTCGCCGCCATGTCGTTGATGGCGAGGGGCATCGTGGTCGCGGGTGTGGCGCTTGGCGTGGCTGGCACGGCCAACGCCCAGCTTGCCGAGGGTTGGTACGCGGGAGCCGAGGCCGGCGCCGCCGTGACGGGCGACGCCACCACCTCCGGCGGCGGCCAGCGCTGGTCCACGGATTACTCTGCCGGTCCGGTGGTGATGGGCACGGCGGGCTACGGTTTCGGCCCCGGCAAGCTGGGCCGGCTGCGGCTCGAGGGTGAGGTGGGCTGGCGGAACGGCGAGGTGGACGGCGTCAACGGCGCCTCGGGCTCGGGCGATGCCTCCGCCACCTCGCTGATGGCCAATGTGGTGACCGACTTCCTGCCCCAGGAACGGGTGCATCCCTTCGTCGGACTGGGCGTCGGCGGCGCGCTGGTGGATTCCAGCGCCTCGGCGGCGGGATCGGGCTTCTCCGGCGACGACACCGTGTTCGCCTACCAGGCCATCGCCGGCGTCGGCTTCGACGTCACCCGCGAGGTCGGCCTGTCGCTGGCCTATCGCTACTTCGCCACCCAGGACCCGTCGCTGAGCACCAGTTCGGGGGCCTCGGCCGAGTCCGAATACGCCTCGCACGCGGTCACCGCCGGCATCACCTTCCGCTTCGGCGCCCCGGCCCCGGCGCCCGCGCCTGCGCTGGCGCCCGCCGCCGC
>JBFMHS010000057.1:0-2865 GCA_040751765.1 Pseudomonadota bacterium
TGGCGGCGCGGGGGGGGGCGCGGCCCCCACTGGCGGCAGCGGCCAGCAGCGAGCCCAGGGGGGCGCAGGGGGTCAGCGACAGTGCCGCCCCCAGGGCGAAGGGCGGCAGGTTGGAGCGGGCGGCGCGGCAGGCTCCCCCCTCGCGGGCGCCGCCTTTCCACGCCAGGGTCAGGCCGGCGGCGATGCCGGCGAGGCCGATGGCCAGATGCCCTGACGGGCCGTTCAGCGCCCGCGCCAGGGCCTCGCCAGCCATGCCGGAGGCACCGCCGAGGGCGGCGTAGCCGAGCAGCCGGCCGGCCAGGAACACTGCCAGGTCCTCGGCCCCGGCCCAGCCGCCGCCGGCGCGGGCCAGCGCCCAGGTGCCGATGAACGGCAGGCACGACACCGCGCAGGCGGTCAGCCCCACCGACACTCCCAGCAGGAAAACCCCGGCGATGCCGGCCAGGTCGATCACGGCGTCGCCTCCTTGGGCTTGCCCCGCGCCGGCTTGGGATCGCCCTCGGGGCTCTCCGACCGCGTGGTGCGGGCGAAGGCCTCCTTGGAGGACTCCACCAACCGCAGCGGACCGAAGGCCAGGGCCAGGGTGCCATCCTCGGGGCAGAAGGCGACGCAGCGGCCGCACAGGGTGCAGTCCTCGTGGAAGGCCTTGGCTCCGACGCAGGTCTGCACCTCGCGGATGTCCATGGGGCAGGCCTTGGCGCACAGCCCGCAGCGGGCGCAACGCTCGCTGGCCCGCTTGGCCAGCCGCAAGGGCGCGAAGCGTCGGAACAGCGCGTGCAACGACAGCATCGGGCAGATGCGGCAGAACGGCTGGCGGAAGGTCAGCGCGAACAGCGCCCCGAAGCCGAACACAAGGTTGCGGATGGCCGCGAACGCCGTGTCGGCCCAGTCGCCCTTGAGCGGCACCGCCACCTGCTCGGCGTTGGCGGTCAGCAGGGTGGTGGCGATGCGCGACGGGCAGACCTGGCACCACGGGTCGCGGAAGGCGTGGGGCGCGAAGCCCATGCCCGACACCAGCGGCAGCGCCAGCACGAACAGGACCAGGATCACCCACTTGACCGACGACACCCGCCGGCGGTTGTCGTCGGCGACCCGGCGGGTGCCCAGGCCCAGGCGGCGGCCGGCCTTGTAGATCCACTCCTGTACCGTGCCCAGCGGGCAGATCCAGCCGCAGAAGGCCTTGTTCAGCACCACGAAGAAGGCCAGGAAGCTGAGCATGGTGAACACCAGCGGCATCACCATGCCCATGGTCACGCCTTGCAGCTTGACCAGCCCCTCGCCGAGGCGGTGGTGGAGCTGGTGCTGCAACGGGATCAACACACAGTAGGCCGAATTCTCCTGGTCGTAGGCGCAGGACAGCGCCGGCAGGGCGCCGGACAGCTTCTCGGCGGCGTAGAACCCCACCGCGCCGGAGCCGTAGACCAGGAAGACCAGGGCGGCGGCCTGCACCCACGGGCGCAGGCGGTTCATGGCATAGGCGTTCATTTGGCGCCTCCCTTGCGGCGGCGGAGCAGCGGTGCGGCGAAGACCATGCCCAGCACCGCGAAGCCGGCCCCGGTGGCCAGCGACGAGCCGTCGAAGGCGCCGGGGCGGTAGGAGTAGTTGAACGCCCCGATGTGCTGGAGCGTCCCGGTCTGGTGGATGGCGGCGACGACGAAACCCGCCGTCACCGGCCGCCCATGGGCCTCCGGGGGCCGCTGGTCGCGGGGGGGGAAGTCCTCGGGGAAGGTGACGTCGACGGTGCCGTCGATGTCGGAGACCAATTCCGCCCGGCTGCCGTTGGCGGTCTCGAGGCGCACCTTGGCGCCGGGGAAGGGCTGGCCGTCCATGGTCACCACGAACCGCCAGGTCTCGCCGGCGCGGTAGGCCGCATGCTCGCGCGGAAGCCGCTCGGGCATGATGGTCAGGCCCTTGCGGGGTGCCTTCAGGATGGCGGTGGGCGCATCGCCGGGATTGGGGAAGTAGACGGCGGTGCTGGCGGTCGCCACGTGGACGTCGCAGGCATCGACGGCGGTGACCAGGTGGTAGTTGCCGGTCGCAGGCTTGTGGGCGGCCTTGCCGTCGGCCAGCGACAAGGTGGTGGCGGCGCCGTCGGGCGCCGTCACCGTGGCCTCGAAGGCGGCGCCGTTGAAGACCTCGATGGCTGCGCCCATGCGGCCACGCAGGCTCGCCGAGACGGTGGGCAGCTTGGTCCATTCAGGGGCACCGGCTGCGGGGGGCGGTGCCCCGTGGTTCTCGTGCTGGGCCGCCGCGGGAGCGGCGGCCAGCAGGGCCATGGCGGCCAGGATCAGGGGGAGCTTCATGCCGTGTCTCCCCTAGAACTTGGCCGTGTAAGTGACAAGGAAGCTTCTCGGCGGGGCACCGGTGAAGGTTTCCGCTCCCGACCGGGCATCCTTCTTGGCTTCGATGGCGTAGTGTTCGTTGAACAGGTTGTCGACGTTCAGCGACAGCGAGTGCTGGGGGTTGATGTCCCAGCCCACCATCAGGTTGGTGATGAACCAGGAACCGCCATAGTCGTTGGTGTTGGCGTTGTTCATCTGCCAGCCGTCGTTGGTCAGCGTCGTGACGCGCGCCTTCAGGCCAAGCTCGTGGCGGTATTCCGCGAACAGCGAGTACTGATGCATGGGCGTCCACGGCACGCGCTTGCCGGAGCGGTCGATGGTCTGGTTGTTGACCACCTCGTAGAAGCGGTCATACGTGTAGTCCTGGTAAGCATAGGAGCCACCGAAGGTGAAGGACTCCACCGGCGAGTAGCTGCCGCTGAACTCGAATCCCTGGCGGGTCGTCTTGCCGGCGTTGAGGTAGGTCGTCTCGCTGTTGTCGTAGACGGTGACGATATCCTTGGTGACCGGGTTGTAGTAGAGG
>JBFMHS010000058.1:0-3455 GCA_040751765.1 Pseudomonadota bacterium
TCGGGCATACCGCAATCCGTAGTACCGGAGCGCTGGTCAAGGGGCGAAAAGTATGTTAGGTACGGGCCACTTTCCGCCGGAGGGAGGCTCGCCGCCCAGGGGCGCGAAACCGGAACGAATCCATAGGCTAATGACTTCCAAGGGATCATTCAAATGAGCGACGTCGCCGAGCGGGTTAAGAAGATTGTCGTCGAGCACCTGGGCGTTGAAGAGGCCAAGGTGACCGAGAACGCGAGCTTCATCGATGACCTGGGCGCCGACAGCCTCGACACCGTCGAGCTGGTCATGGCCTTCGAGGAAGAGTTCGGCTGCGAAATCCCCGATGACGCGGCCGAGAAGATCCTGACCGTCAAGGACGCGATCGACTTCATCTCGAAGAACAGCTAAGGCTGATCGGGGGCGCCGGTCCGCTGGCGGGTCGGCGCCCTTATTCCAGGTACTGGGACGGAAAAGCTTCATGAGACGTGTCGTCGTCACCGGCATGGGCCTGGTCACGCCGCTGGGCTGCGGCGTCGAGACCACCTGGCAGCGCCTGACCAATTCCCAATCCGGCATCCGCGCCATCGACCATTTCGACGTGTCGGACCTGGCCGCCAAGATCGCGGGCGTGGTTCCGCGCGGCACCGGCGAGGGCGAGTTCGACGCCGACAAGGTGGCGCCCGCCAAGGACCGTCGCCGCATGGACGATTTCATCGTCTTCGGCCTGGCCGCCGCCCAGGAGGCGGTGGAGGATTCCGGCTGGATGCCCACCGACGACGATTCGCTGGAGCGCACCGGCGTGATGATCGGTTCGGGCATCGGTGGTCTGCCGGGGCTGTACGAAGGCTCGGTGACCCTCAAGGAGTCCGGCCCCCGCCGCATCAGCCCCTTCTTCATTCCCGCCGCCCTGATCAACCTGGTCTCGGGCCACGTCTCGATCAAATACGGCTTCAAGGGACCCAACCATTCGGTGGTCACCGCCTGCGCCACCGGCGCCCATGCCCTGGGTGACGCCGCGCGGCTGATCATGTTCGGCGATGCCGACGTCATGGTGGCCGGCGGCGCCGAGGCCGCCGTCTGCCGCCTGGGCATCGCCGGCTTCGCCGCCGCCAAGGCCCTGTGCACCAGCTACAACGACCGCCCCTCCGAGGCCTCGCGCCCCTGGGACAAGGACCGTGACGGCTTCGTCATGGGCGAGGGCGCCGGCGTGGTGGTGCTGGAGGAACTGGAGCACGCCAGGAAGCGCGGCGCCAAAATCTACGGCGAGGTGATCGGCTACGGCATGTCCGGCGACGCCTATCACATCACCGCCCCGGCCGAGGACGGCAACGGCGCCGCCCGCGCCATGACCGCCGCGCTCAAGCGCGCCGGCCTCGATCCCGCCAAGATCGACTATGTGAACGCCCACGGCACCGCCACCATGGGCGACACGATCGAGCTGGGGGCGGTCAAGCGGGTGTTCGGCGACCACGCCTACAAGCTGTCCATGAGCTCGACCAAGTCGGCCATCGGCCACCTGCTGGGTGCCGCCGGCGCGGTCGAGGCGATCTTCTCGCTGCTGGCCATCCGCGACCAGGTTGCGCCGCCGACCCTCAACCTGCATACGCCGGACGAGGGCTGCGACATCGACCTGGTGCCGCTGGCCGCCAAGAAGCGCAAGATCGACTACGCCATGTCGAATTCGTTCGGCTTTGGCGGCACCAACGCGTCGCTGATCTTCACCGGCGCGCCGTAACCGCTTTCCGCGTCATCCCCGTCCCGGCGGGGATCCACCGCCGCATGGACCCCCGCCTCCGCGGGGGCGACGCATGTCTGGGGGCACGCCATGCGCAAGGCCATCGCCATCCTCGTCCTCGTCGCCGGTCTGGCCGCCGCCGGTCTGGCCTGGGAAGGGCATCGGCGATTCACCGCGCCGGGGCCGCTGGCCGAGGCCGCCACCGTGGTCATCCCCCGGGGGGCCGGTCTGAAGGCCATCGCCACCCGCCTCGAGGAGGCCGGGGTGGTGCGCGACGGCTGGGTGCTGGTGGTCGGCGCCAAGTTGCGCAAGGCCACCCTGCGCGCGGGAGAGTACGAGTTCCCGGCGCGGATCAGCGCCGAGGAGGTGATGCGGCGCATGGTCGAGGGCCGCACCGTCATCCACAAGCTGACCATTGCCGAGGGCCTGACCGTGGCCCAGGTGCTGGAGGAGTTGCGCGCCGCCGAATTCCTGGCCGGCGACATCGGCCGCGTTCCCGCCGAGGGCATGCTGCTTCCCGAGACCTGGCACCTGTCCCGCGACGACGCCCGCGACGAGGTTCTGGCCCGCATGGAGCGCGCCATGCGGCAGTTGCTGGACCAGCTGTGGGAGGCCCGCGCCCCCAACCTGCCGCTGACGAGCCCCTTCGAGGCGCTGGTGCTGGCGTCCATCGTCGAGCGCGAGACCGCCGTCGCCGCCGAGCGGCCCCAGGTCGCCGCCGTGTTCCTCAACCGGCTGCGGCTGGGCATGCGGCTGCAATCGGACCCCACGGTGATCTACGGCCTGTCCGACGGCCTCGGTGTGCTGCCGCGGCCACTGTCGAAGGCCGACCTCGCCTCCGGGCATCCGTGGAACACCTACGTCATCGCCGGCCTGCCGCCGACCCCCATCGCCAATCCAGGCCGCGCCAGCCTGGAGGCGGTGTTGCATCCGGCCGCCAGCGACGCCCTCTATTTCGTCGCCGACGGCACCGGCGGCCACGTCTTCGCCCGTACCCTCGACGAGCACAACCGCAACGTCGCCAAGTGGCGCAGAATCGAGCGGGACCGGAAGTAAGGCCGTCACCCTGGGGCGGAGCCAGGGCTCCAGTGGGGCTGCGCTTCTGGCCGGCTTCCCTTCGCCGAGGATTGCGCTACCCTCGCGTCATGACCTCGCCGACCTCACGCCGCGCCCAGCTGTCCTGGGCCTTTTACGACTGGGCCAATTCGGCCTTCGCCACGCTGATCGTCACCTTCGTGTTTCCCGCCTATTTCGCGCAAGGCGTGGTCGGCAACGCAGCCGAAGGGCAGGCGCTGTGGGGATTCGCCATGGGTTTGTCGGGGCTGGTGATCGCGCTGACCAGTCCGGTCCTTGGCGCCGTCGCCGACGTGGGCGGCCGTCGCAAGCCGTGGGTGGGCGGCTTCACCGCGCTGTGTGTTGCCGCCACCGCCGGGTTGTGGTTCATCCGCCCCGACGCCACGCTGGTCCCGTTGGCGGTGGCGCTGGTGGTGCTGGCCAACTGGGGCTTCGAAGCGGCGGGGGTGTTCTACAACGCCATGCTGCCCGATGTCGCCGGCCCCGGCCGCATCGGCCGGCTGTCGGGCTGGGCCTGGGGCCTGGGCTACGGGGGTGGGCTGGCGGCTTTGGGGCTGGCGCTGGTGGGGCTGGTGCTGCCGGCCGAGCCGTGGTTCGGCATTCCCACCGACCAGGCCGCCAATGTGCGCGCCTCGGGGCCGTTCGTGGCCCTGTGGCTGGCGGTGTT
>JBFMHS010000059.1:0-6974 GCA_040751765.1 Pseudomonadota bacterium
GCGGCCTTGGCGGCGGCTTCCCTCTGCCGCTCCTTCTCCATCTCCGCCAGGATGTCGGTTTCGGAGGCGGCCTTCTTGCCGGCGGCGTAGGCGGCCTCGACCTCGGCCAGCAGGTCGGCCGCGACCGGGAACGGGGTGTCGGCGGCGGCCGGGGCGGCCGGCTCGGCGGCGGAGGCGGCGGCCACGTAGCGGCCCTCGGCCATGGCGTTCAGGCTGGCGATCAGGTCCTCGTCGCTGCCCTCGGGCTCGCTCTCGGTGGCTTCCAGGTGGCCCAGGATCAGCTTGATGCGGTCGATGGCCTGCAGAATCAGGGTCACCGCGTCGGGGGTGACTTCCAGCTCGCCGTCACGGAACTTGCCCAGCACGTTCTCGGAGGCGTGGGCCACATGCTCCAGGCGGGGCAGGCCGAGGAAGCCGCAGGTGCCCTTGATGGTGTGAACCAGCCGGAAGATGTTCTGCAGGATACCCGGGTCCGGGTTCTGCTCCAGCTTCACCAGCTCGACGTCGAGCACGGAAAGACTTTCCGAGGTCTCGGTCAGAAATTCGGAGAGGAGATCATCCATGGTCGACTCCAGCTACGCACCCGCGCTCGCCGCCAATTGCCCAAACAAGCCCAATATCCCTGTGTCACTCTGGCGACGAGTACCGACTCATAACACGGCCGGGATAGGTTTCAAAGACGCCTAACCGCCCGAACGATTTTCCGCCTCCCCCGGAGGGGTGGCGGCGGCGTCGGCCGTGAAGGCCAGCCCGCCGGAAGTGAAGGAAACAGCCACCGGGGTTCCCCGCCGGCGGCCCAGCAGGACGGCCAGGCGGGCCTGGGCTCCGCGCGGGCCGTCCGGATCGGCGCCGTCCAGCAGCACCGCCCGCGCCTCGTCGGGAAGCGTCGAGGCCTCGCCGCGCGCCGACACGGTCAGGGCGTCGCCATGGGTGGCCACCGTGACCACGCCCCCGCGCGGCAGCGAATCCTTGGCCAGCAGCACCAAGTTGAGCACCAGCCGCGCGGTGCCGCCGTCGAAGCCGGGGGCGTCGCTGTGCCAGTCCAGCGAGGTGCCGGGAGACGCCGCCGAGACCTGGGTGCGCAGATAGGCCTCGATGGCCTCGCGCAGGCTGGCGGCGGGTTGGGGCGAGGTGGCGGCCGGCCCGAAGGCGGCGCGGAAGAACTTCAGCCTGGCGGCGGCGCCGGCGGCGCTGGCGGCGACCAGGGCGACGGTTTCGGGGTCCGCCTCGCCGCCCAGGTCCTCGAACAGCTCGGCCCCGGCCGCCGCCGCGCCCACCGGGCCGGCGAGGTCGTGGCACAGCCGCGCGCACAGAAGCTCGGCGAGCCGCAGGTCGAGAATGCTGTCCATGGGTGGTCTCCGCCCCCCGCAAGCGGGAATATCCTTGCCCCGAAGGTAGCAGCCTTCCCGGCGGCTGCGAAGGCGCTTTCGCCCCCCGGGGGCCGCGAAAGTGGCTACTCCGCCGCCTCGCCCGCCATCAGGCGGTCGAGCGCGATGGCTTCCAGGTCGTCCTCCACCGCCAGGGCCGCCAGGGCCAGGCCGGCGGCGGCGCGGACGAAGCCGTGGCGGGCCAGCACCGTGCGGATGTCGGCCAGGCAGGCGCGGGCACTGGCAGCCAGGGCGTGCGGCTCGCAGCGGCTGCTGTCGTGGACCAGGGCACAAAGGGGCGCGTTCGGCATGGCGGGGTCACTCCCGAACCGGCGGTTGCGGATGCCTTCATGCTGCATCCGGGCGGCGCCGGCGGCCACCGCGGGAAAGGATAGGCCGACGGATCAGGGGACGGAGGAGGTAGTCCGAAGGAACGACCGTCCGGCGTCGAAGGACCGCATCAGAACGAGCGCCGGGCACGCAGGGCGGCGCTGATGGTGCCGTCGTCCAGATAGTCCAGCTCGCCGCCCACCGGCACGCCGTGGGCCAGGCCCGACACCGTCACTCCCGCCTCGCGCAGGCGGTCGGCGATGTAATGGGCGGTGGTCTGGCCCTCGACGGTGGCCGGGGTGGCCAGGATCACCTCGGAAACCCTCCGGGCGCGCTCGACCAGGCGGCCGATGCCCAGCTCCTCGGGGCCGACCCCGTCGAGGGCAGACAGCAGGCCGCCGAGCACGTGGTAGCGGCCCCGGAAGGCGCCGGTGCGTTCCATGGCCCACAGCGAGGCGACGTCGTGGACCACGCACAGGGCGGCGTCGTCGCGGCGGGGGTCGGCGCAGATCGAGCAGGGGTCGACGCTGTCGTAATTGCCGCAGACCGAGCAGGTCTTGACGCTGGCCGCCACCTCGGCCAGCGCCTCGGCCAGCGGCAGCATCAGCGCCTCGCGCTTGCCCACCAGCGCCAGCGCCGCCCGCCGCGCCGAGCGCGGCCCCAGCCCGGGCAGGCGGGACAGAAGCTGGATCAGCCGCTCGATCTCGGGTCCGACCATTGCGTCACGTCCGACGAGAGTGCCCGTCATCCCGGCGGCAGCGCAGCGGAGAGACGGGGTCCATGGTGGCGCACCGCCATGGACCCCGGATCGCGCTTCGCTTGTCCGGGGTGACGATCATCGGGAGACGGCTCAGAACGGCAGCTTGAAGCCCGGGGGCAGGTTCAGGCCGCCGGTGATCTTGGCCATCTCCTCGGCCATGGACGCCTCGGCCTTGGCCTTGGCGTCGTTGAAGGCGGCGACGATCAGGTCCTCGAGGACCTCCACGTCCTCGGGATCGACCAGCGACTTGTCGATCTTGATGCCCTTCAGTTCGAATTTGCCGTTCAGCGTCACCTGGAGCATGCCGGCCCCGGATGCGCCGGTGACCTCCATCTGCTGCAGCTTCTCCTGCATCTCGGCCATCTTGGCCTGCATCTGCTGGGCCTGCTTCATCAGGTTGCCAAGGTTCTTCATGGTTCCTCTTCTCCTGGGAGGGTGTCGGCGTCGAAGGCCAATTCGGCCTCGTCCGGTTCATCGGGGGCGACGTCGCGCACGGCCTCGATGGTGGCGCCGGGAAAGGCCGCCATCACCGCCTGGACCAGCGGATGGCTGGCGGCGTCCTCGCGGCGCTTGGTCTCGGCGATGATCTCCTGCTCGGCGAGGGTCGGCTCGGCAGGGTCGACGGTGTTGACGGTCACGGTCCACCGCCGGCCGGTCCATTCCGACAGCAGGCGCGCCACCCGTGACGACAGGTCGTGCGGGGCGTTCTGGTGCGGCCGCAGTTCGATGACGCCCGGCTGGCAGCGCACCGGGCTGACCTGGGTGCGCATCTGCGCCGCCAGGATGCCCTCGCGCCTGTCGCTGAACAGCTTGACCACCTCGGCCCAGGTGGCGGGCATGGGCGGCAGCTGGACCGCCGGGGCGGCTTCCATCTTCAACGCGGTGGCCCCGGCCGAGGCGGCCATGGTGGGGCCGCCGTTGGGGGAGCCGTCGAGGCTTCGGGGCGGGGCGGAGGCCATGGACGCCGGGCCGGTCGCGGCCGCGCCACCGCCACCACCACCGGGACCGCGCGGTGCCGGCGGGTTGGCGCGCAGCTGCTCGATGGCCTCTGCCGGGGTGGGCAGGTCAGCGGCATAGGCCAGCCGCACCACCGCCATCTCGGCGGCCTGCAACGGATTGGGTGCCGAGCGCGTCTCCTGGAGGCCCTTCAGCAGCATCTGCCAGGCCCGGGTCAGGTGGGCCATGCCCAGCGCCTCGGCCATCTGGCGGCCGCGCACCCGCTCGGTCTCCGAGGCGGTGCCGGCGGCGTCGGCGGCGTCGGGGCTGATCTTGAGGCGGGTCAGCCAGTGGGCCAGCTCCAGCATGTCCTGCAACACCACCGCCGGGTCGGCGCCCAGGGAGTACTGCTCGCCCATCTGCTCCAGCGCCGGGGCGATCTGGCCCTTCATCACCAACTCGAACAGGTCGAACACGCGGGCGCGGTCGGCCAGGCCCAGCATGTCGCGGACCTGGACCTCGGTGACCAAGCCGGCGCCATGGGAAATGGCCTGGTCCAGGAGCGACAGGCCGTCGCGCACCGAGCCGTCGGCGGCGCGCGCGATCAGCCGCAGCGCGGCGTCCTCGACCTGGGCGCTCTCCTTCTCGACAATGCCGGCGAAATGGGCGGCCAGCACCTCGATGTCGACGCGGCGCAGGTCGAAGCGCTGGCAGCGTGACAGCACGGTCACCGGGATCTTGCGGATCTCGGTGGTGGCGAACACGAACTTCACATGCTCGGGCGGTTCCTCCAGCGTCTTCAGCAGCGCGTTGAACGCCGCCGTCGACAGCATGTGGACCTCGTCGATGATGTAGACCTTGAACCGCGCCGAGGTGGGGCGGTAGCGCACGCCCTCGATGATCTCGCGGATGTCGCCGACGCCGGTGCGGCTGGCGGCGTCCATCTCCAGGACGTCGACATGGCGGTCCTCGGCGATGGCCTTGCAGTGCTCGCACACCCCGCAGGGGTCGATGGTCGGCCCGCCCTGGCCGTCGGGGCCGACGCAGTTGAGCGCGCGGGCGATGATGCGGGCGGTGGTGGTCTTGCCCACCCCGCGCACGCCGGTCAGCACGAAGGCGTGCGCCAGCCGCCCCGACTGGATGGCGTTGGTCAGCGTGCGCACCATCGCCTCCTGGCCGATCAGCCCGGCGAAGTCGGTCGGCCGGTACTTGCGGGCGAGAACGCGATAGGGCGCGGGAGCGGCGGCGTCGGTCATGGCGAGAAGATATATCGCGAAACGGAATTTCCCAAGCCAGGACTCGGGCACCTGGACGAGCGCAGCGAGGACTAGCCCATTGAGGGCGCCGGAGCGTCAGCGGAGGGAAGGAAAGCCCGCGGAGCGGGCGCGCGGCGCTTGAGCGCCACCAAAAAAAACCGCGCCATGCGGCGCGGGTGGGAGACCGGACACGACCCGGACCGGAAATCGTTACGGCTGCTTCCTTCCGGACCTGACCGGGTTGGCGACGGGCCCGTCCGCGCCGATCTCCCGGGCGCAGACATAGGGCGCCCGGCCGCCGAATGCAAGAAGAGTCTCGGCCGGGGCGGTCACTGCCGCACCCGCTTCTGCAGGAAATCGAGCGCGGCGTTGTCGCCGCCCTGTTCCCACACGTCGTTGTGGCCGGCGTCGGGCAGGAACACGCCTTCCTTGATGGATTCTGCGGCGTTGAGCAGCTTGCGGCCCATGGCGGCGGGAACGACGGTGTCCTTTTCGCCGTGCACCACCAGCAGCGGCGCCTTGACGGCGGGAATCTTGGCGATGTTGTCGAAGGTGTCGACCATCAGCAGCTCGGCAAGGCCGGGCAGCAGGATGGGCGGAGCCAGGTCGGGCAGGCGGGTGAACGGCGCCTCCAGGACGACCGCCGCCACGTCGGGATGCTCCAGCGCCATCTGCAGCGCGACGCCGCTGCCCAGCGACTCGCCGTACAGCACCAGCTGCGCCTCGGTCAGGCCGCGGGTGGTGAACCATTGCATGACGCCGCGCCCGTCGGCGCACAGCCCCTTCTCGGACGGGCGGCCGGGGTTGCCGCCATAGCCGCGATAGCCGACCAGGTACAGGCCGTAGCCGGCCTCCAGGATGGCCCGCGCCTTGCGGGCGCGGTTGGCCACCGTGCCGCCGTTGCCGTGGAAGAACACCACCGTGGGGGCGCGGGTATCCGAGGGCGGCGCGTACCAGCCGGTGACGATCCAGCCGTCGGTGGCGCGCACCGGCACCGGCACCATGCGGTCCAGGCCGACCTCGGCGGGCTCGATGCGGTCGTGGCCGGGATGATAGATCATCGACCGCTGCATCATCGCCAGCGCGGCGACCACCAGCAGGTAGCCGACGACCACGACGCCCAGCGCCTCAAGGATGATCACCATCCGCCCCCCTTGTCTGCGGAACGAAAAAGGGGCCCGCGAACGGCTGTCCACGGGCCCCTTCTTCATATCACGCGATCAACCGCGGTTCATGCGGTTCTCGATCAGGTCGTCCACCACGGTGGGATCGGCCAGGGTCGAGGTGTCGCCCAGGCTGCCGAACTCGTTCTCGGCGATCTTGCGCAGGATGCGGCGCATGATCTTGCCGGAGCGGGTCTTGGGCAGGCCGGGAGCCCACTGGATCAGGTCGGGGGTGGCGATGGGGCCGATCTCCTTGCGGACCCAGGCCACCAGCTCCTTGCGCAGCTCCTCCGACGGCTCCTCGCCGGCCACCAGGGTGACATAGGCGTAGATGCCCTGGCCCTTGATGTCGTGGGGATAGCCGACCACGGCGGCCTCGGCGACCTTCTCGTGTGCGACCAGGGCGGACTCCACCTCGGCGGTGCCCATGCGGTGGCCGGACACGTTGATCACGTCGTCGACGCGGCCGGTGATCCAGTAGTAGCCGTCGGCGTCGCGGCGGCAGCCGTCACCGGTGAAGTACATGCCGGCATAGGTGGAGAAGTAGGTCTGGACGAAGCGCTCGTGGTCGCCATAGACGGTGCGCATCTGGCCGGGCCAGCCGGGCTCCTGCAGGCACAGGTTGCCCTCGGTGGCGCCGTCCAGCAGCTTGCCCTCGGCGTCGACGACCACCGGCTTGACGCCGAAGAACGGACGGGTGGCCGAGCCGGGCTTGAGCGCCGTGGCGCCCGGCAGCGGGGTGATCAGGATGCCGCCGGTCTCGGTCTGCCACCAGGTGTCGACGATGGGGCAGCGGCCGTCGCCGACCACGCGGTGGTACCACAGCCAAGCCTCGGGGTTGATGGGCTCGCCCACCGAACCGAGCAGGCGCAGCGAGGCGCGGCTGGTCTTCTTGACCGGCTCCTCGCCGTCGCGCATCAGGGCGCGGATGGCGGTCGGCGCGGTGTAGAAGATGTTGACCTTGTGCTTGTCGATGACCTCCCAGAACCGGGACACGGTCGGGTAGTTGGGGATGCCCTCGAACATCAGGGTGATGGCGCCGTTGGCCAACGGGCCGTAGACGATGTAGGAGTGGCCGGTCACCCAGCCCACGTCGGCGGTGCACCAGTAGACGTCGCCGTCCTTGTAGTCGAAGACGTACTGGTGGGGCATCGACGCATAG
>JBFMHS010000006.1:0-6940 GCA_040751765.1 Pseudomonadota bacterium
GGTCATGCATCGGCGCGCTCCTTCGAGAACAGGTCGCGGAAGACGGGGAAGATCTGGCTGCGGACGCGGACCTTGCGCATGGCCATGTTGCCGCCCGGCTTGGCGACCGCCTTGTAGGTCCGCCACAGGTCGGTCTCGCGGCCCAGCCAGTCCTTGTACTCGGCGCCGACCTCGATATAGGCGAAATACTGGCAGGCCGGCAGGATGACGTCCTCCAGCAGCGCCGCCGCCAGCCCATTGTCCGACGAGGTGTTGTCGCCGTCCGAGGCCTGCGCGGCGTAGATGTTCCAGTCGCCGGGGGGATAGCGATCGGCGATCACCCGCCGCATCTCGTGCAGCGCGGTCGACACCACGGTGCCGCCGGTCTCGGTGGAATAGAAGAAGGTCTCCTCGTCCACCTCCTTGGCCTCGTGGGTGTGGCGGATGAAGACGATGTCCACGTGGGTGTAGCGGCGGTTCAGGAACAGGTAGAGCAGCATGAAGAACCGCTTGGCCAGGTCCTTCATGTGCTCGGTCATCGAGCCCGATACGTCCATCAGGCAGAACATCACCGCCTGGGTCACCGGCTTGGGCACCTGCTCGAAGCGGTTGAAGCGCACATCGAGGGGATCGATGTAGGGCACCCGCTTGGACCGGGCCCACAGCCGGTCGAATTCCACCCGCAACTCACTCAGCCGCTCGGGATCGTCGCCCGACTCCTCCAGCCGCCGGATCTCGGCTTCCAGCGCCGTCATCTCGTGCGGCTTGGGCCGTTTGAGCGCGATGCGTCGCGACAACGAATTTCGCATCGTCCGCAGCAGGTTGAGGTTGGCCGGCGAGCCGGTCACCGTGAACCCTGCCCGGGTCAAGGTGAAGCTCTCCGACTGGCGCATCTTCTTCTTCTGGAGGTCGGGAAGCTCCAGGTCGTCGAGGAAGATGTCGAGGAACTCGTCCTTGGACAGCAGGAAGCGGAAGTCGTCCTCGCCGCCGCCGTCGGGGCTGCCTTCCGAACCGCCGCCGTCGCCGCCGCCCGCGGGGGGCTTGGGGATCAGGTCGCCTTCGACGTACTCCTTGTTGCCCGGGACGACGTGGTCACGCACGCCGCCGTGGGACGAGCGGCGAAAATGCGGTTCGCGCAGGCCGTCCATGGGGATGGAGATGCGCTCGCCGCTTTGGATGTCGGTGATCGAGCGCTCGCCCGAGGCCTCGCGGACCGCCTTCAGGATCTGCTGGCGGGCGCGGCGCAGGAAGCGCTGGCGGTTGGCCAGGCTCTTGCCCTTGGGATTGAGGCGCCGGTCGATGATGTTCATTTCGTCTCCTTTGCCCTCAGACGCCGGGCAAGACGCTCCGCGTTGCCCGGGCACGCCCTCCCCCGGTGAAGCCGGGAGAGGGCCGGGGTGGGGGCAATTGGCGCATCCTCACCCCGCCTGCTTGACCCGCATGTACCACTCCACCAGCCGCCGCACCTGGCGCTCGGTGTAGCCGCGGGTCATCATCCGCTCGACGAAGTCGTGGTGCTTCTTCTCGCTGTCGGAATCCTTCTTGGACCCGAAGCTGATCACCGGCAGCAGGTCCTCCACCTGGCTGAACATCCGCTTCTCGATGACCTCGCGCAGCTTCTCGTAGCTGGTCCACGACGGATTGCGGCCGTTGTTGGCGGCCCGCGCCCTGAGCGCGAACTTCACCACCTCGTTGCGGAAATCCTTGGGATTGGCGATGCCGGCCGGCTTCTCGATCTTCGACAGCTCCTGGTTCAGCAGGTCTCGGTTGAGCAGCTGGCCTGTGTCGGGGTCCTTGAAGTCCTGGTCCTCGATCCAGGCGTCGGCATAGTCCACGTAGCGATCGAACAGGTTCTGGCCATAGTCGTGGTAGCTCTCCAGATAGGCCTTCTGGATCTCGTTGCCGATGAATTCGGCGTAGCGCGGCCCCAGTTCGCCCTTGATGAACTCCAGGTACTTCTTCTCGGTCTCCTCGGGGAACTGCTCGCGCCGGATGGCCTGCTCCATGATGTACATCAGGTGCACCGGGTCGGCCGACACCTCGGTGGTGTCGTAGTTGTAGGTGGAAGACAGCACCTTGAAGGCGAAGCGGGTCGAGATGCCCTCCATGCCCTCGTCGACGCCGGCGGCGTCCCTGTACTCCTGCATGGGCTTGGCCTTGGGGTCGGTCTCCTTGACGTTCTCGCCGTCATAGACCCGCATCTTCGAGAACAGGTTGGAGTTCTCGTGCTCCTTGAGCCGGGAGAGTACGGAGAAGCGGGCCAGCATCTCCATGGTGGCCGGGGCGCAGGGCGCCTCGGACAACTCGGAATTGCGGATCAGCTTCTCGTAGATCTTCTGCTCCTCGGTGACCCGCAGGCAATACGGAACCTTGATGACGCAGATGCGGTCGATGAAGGCCTCGTTGTTCTTGTTGTTCTTGAAGGTCTGCCACTCGGCCTCGTTGGAATGGGCCAGGATGATGCCCTGGAACGGCATCGCGCCGATGTTCTCGCTGCCGGCGTAGTTCCCCTCCTGGGTGGCGGTCAGCAGCGGGTGCAGCATCTTGATGGGAGCCTTGAACATCTCGACGAATTCGAGCAGGCCCTGGCTGCAGCGGTTGAGGCCGCCGGAATAGGAATAGGCGTCGGGGTCATTCTGGCTGAACATCTCGAGCTTGCGGATGTCGACCTTGCCGACCAGGGTCGAGATGTCCTGGTTGTTCTCGTCGCCGGGCTCGGTCTTGGCCACCGCGATCTGCTTCAGCCGCGACGGGTAGACCTTGACCACCTTGAACTTGGAGACGTCGCCGCCGAACTCGTCGAGCCGCTTGACCGCCCAGGGACTCATCAGCGCGGGCAGGCGCCTGCGGGGGATGCCGTAGCGGTCCTCCAGCACCTCGCCCATGGTCTCCGGGTCGAAAAGGCCTAGCGGGCTTTCGAACAGCGGGCTGACCTCCTTGCCGGCCTTGAGCACGTAGATGGGGTGGTGCTCGATCAGCGCCTTCAGGCGTTCGGCCAGCGAGGACTTGCCGCCGCCCACCGGACCCAGCAGGTAGAGGATCTGCTTGCGCTCCTCCAGCCCCTGGGCGGCATGCCGGAAATAGCCGACGATGCGCTCGATGGTCTCTTCCATGCCGTAGAAGTCGGCGAAGGCGGGATAGACCTTGATGGTGCGGTTCATGAACACCCGCGACAGGCGGGCGTCCTTGGCGGTGTCGATGATCTCGGGCTCGCCGATCGCCGCGATCATGCGCTCCGCCGCCGAGGCGAACATCATGGGGTCGTCGCGGCAGCCTTCGAGGTAGTCGAGCAGCGTCATCTCGACGTCCTTGCGACCCTCGTAGGCCCGCGCATACCGGGTGAAGATATCTTCGGCCGCGTACATTGCTCACTCCATCCAGAGGGTCGTGATGCGGGTCGTGACGCCCTGGGCGGTAACGCCCTTGTCATTCAGATGTTCACGCCCGCTCGCCAATACAGGGGGGCAAGTGCCAGTTTCATGGCGGCCGGCCCATTCGCCGGTGCCCGATGCGCCCGGGACGGACGAACCGGCCGGGTCACGTCCCCTTGGGCTAATGCGGAAGCGTTCCGCCGCCGCCTTTCCGATTTTTTCGAACGGTTGATCCATCCCAGCCCTTCGTCGTGGTTCCGGAGTCGTCCGGGGCACGGCCGGTGGAAAAGCGCGGTCGGATGGCGGAAATCCACCCCGTGGTCACCCCTGCGGCCTTTCATGTTGGAAGCCTTTGGGGCGAAACAACCCGCGCGACCGGGGAGGAGCGAGGGGCGGGTTTTCACGGCATGCGATTAGGGATAGCCTGGGGTCCGGTCCCCGACGGAGGTCGTGTCCGTGAACCTGAGCCGCATGCTTTCCGCCCGCGCCGCCGATGGAAATTCCGTGCGGGTAGGGCTGATCGGCGCCGGCCGCTTCGGCACCATGGTGCTGTCCCAGTTGCGCTTCACGCCCGGCATCCAGGTGGCGGCGGTGGCCGACATCGACGCCGAGCGAGCCCACACCGCCCTGGCCATCGCCCAGTGGCCGCCGTTGAAGGCGGTGGCACGGTCGCTGGCCGACGCCGTTGACTCCGAGTCCACCTGGGTCACCGCCGAGCCCGAGGCGGTGGCGTCGTCGCCGCTGCTTGACGTGGTCATCGAGGCGACCGGCGACGTCCCCGCCGCCCTGCGCCACGCCGTCGCCGCCATCGGCGCCGGCACCTCGGTGGTGATGGCGACGCTGGCTGCCGACGTCCTGGCCGGCCCGCTGCTGGCCGCTCGCGCCGCCGCCCAAGGCGTGGTCTATTCCTACGCCTCGGGAGACCGCCCGTCGGAGGTTTGCGCCCTGGTCGACGAAGCCCAGGCCGCCGGCTTCGAGATCGTCGCCGCCGGCATGGGGTGCCGCCATCTGCCGGCCTTCACCGCGGCGACCCCCGATACCGCCTGGGACCTGGCCGGGATCGACGCCGCCCAGGCCCGCGCCCGCGGCCTCAACCCCCGCACCACCACCGCCGCGCTGGACGGCACCAAGGCGGCCTTGACCATGGCCGCCGTGGCCAATGCCACCGGGCTGGAGGTGGCCGATGCGGGGCTGTCCTTCCATCCCTGCGGCGCCCACGACCTCGCCCGCCTGTTCCGCCCGCGCGCCGACGGCGGCATGCTGGAACGCGCGGGGCTGGTGGACACCGCTTCGAGCCTGGAGCGCGACGGCCGCGAGGTGATAGGCGGGCTGCCGCAGGGGGCATGGGTGACCGTGCGACCGCACGGCCACTTCGCTTGCGGCTGCCTGCGCGAGGCCGGACTGGTCACCGACCCGTCCGGCACTTACGCGGCGCTGTGGCGGCCGTGGAGGCTGGGTGGGCTGGGCGTCGGCCGCGCCATCGCCGAGGTGACGCTGCGCCGCGAGCCGGCTGGCTCGCCGAGGGCCTTCGCCGCCGACGTGGTGGCGGTGGCCAAGCGCGACCTGGCGCCGGGCGAGGTGCTGGACGCCGTCGGCGGCGCCTGCCTGCGCGGAGCGGTGATGGCCGCGCCCCGGTCGCTGGACATGGGCGCCCTGCCCATCGGCCTGGCCGACGCCCCGGTGAGGCGGGCGGTGCCCGCCGGCACGGTGCTGACCTGGGACGACGTGGAGCTGGACGAATCCTCGGCGGCGCTTGCCCTGCGGCGGTCCATGGAGGACGAAATCTCCTTCGAGTAGTTGCCGGTGGCGGCGCCGGCCCTATACTCCCGGAGAACCGCCGGGAGACCGCAGCCATGGCCACCACCCCCACCTTCGCCATCCCCCCGACCTTCCTGGGGACCGCCGACCGCGATCCAAGGGCGCGGTTCTGCGTGGCCGGCGTGCCCTTCGACCTGGGCACCACCAACCGCCCCGGCGCCCGGCTGGCCCCGGCGGCCATCCGCGCCGCCAGCCGCATGCTGGTGGACGGCGAGAACCCGGCCGGCTGGCGCGACCCCCTGGCCAAGGGAGTGGCCGACATCGGCGACTTCGCCATCGCGCTTGGCGACATCAAGGCCAGTCTCGATCTGATCGAGAGACAGGCCGCCCGCCATGCCCACCTGATCACCCTGGGCGGCGACCACACCATCACCCTGGCGCTGCTGCGCGCCCTCGCCAAGCGGTTGGGCGGCCCGGTCGGCTTGGTCCATTTCGACGCCCATGTGGACACCTGGCCCGACAATTTCGGCCAGAGCCTGGCCCACGGCTCGGTGTTCCACCATGCCCTCAAGGAGGGCCTCGTCGATCCCCGCCGCATGGTGCAGATCGGCATCAGCTCGCCGGTGCAGAAGGACATCCACGACTGGACCACCGGCCAGGGCGTCACCATCGTCACCGCCGAGGACGTCCACCTGTCCACCCCGGCCCAGGTCGCCCAGCACATCACCGACATCGTCGGCCACGGCCCGGTCTATTTGTCCTTCGACATCGACGCCCTTGACCCCGCCCAGGCACCCGGCACCGGCACCCCCGAGGTCGGCGGCCTGTTCGCCTGGCAGGCGCTGGGTATCCTGCGCCGCCTGGAGCGCCTGCAATGGGTCGGCATGGACGTGGTCGAGGTCTGCCCACCCTACGACCAGTCCGAGATCACCGCCCTGGCCGCGGCCACGGTGGCCTGGCAGTACCTGACGCTGTTCGACTGAGCAGGCGGACACAGTGGGGGCATCGGCGCGTCCACCCCCAATGCGCCGCTGAATCCCCTCCCCCTTTCAGGGTATCTCCGCATCCGGACGCCAAGTTCGTTCGCCACCGGACAGCCCTGCGCCGGGCACATGGAATAGCGGGCCAAAGGGTCTTGATCCCCATTAGTGGGGGGCGTATAAGAAGCGCCAGACGCTAAGCACGTGCCCATGGCCCAAAATGGGTGGGCGGACCATCATGGTCCACCCGAGGGGTCAAGCAACGACGGACGCGTCCTTTTTGAGGAGCCGGTCAAGGGTGGGCCGGTACCCGAAAGGGAGGTGGACATGGTCGTGACCCGCGGGACGCGAATTCCCCGATCGATCATCAGTATGTAGCGGCGGCCGTCGCGAGCCCTTGGGCCGCAATGACGCCGCCGAGCATTCGCCTTCGCCCGTCCGGGGTCCGCCCCGGGCGTCGTCGCCGTCTGCTGTTGTCGGGGATTTCCCAATGACCCATCTTCGCTCCCGTTCCGCCGTCGCTCCGGCGCGGCGTTCGTTCCAGTCTTTCCGCCGCCCCGACCGCTTGCCGGGGGTGGACCAGGTGGTGGCCGCCGAGCGGCCGGACCTGCCGATGCATTGCCTGCGCCCGGCGGTGCTGAAGGCTGCGGCCGAGCGCTTCGTCGGCCTGTTCCCCGGCACCGTGCTGTACGCCGTCAAGTGCAACCCCGAGCCGGCGGTGCTGCGCGCGCTGTGGGCGGGCGGCGTCCGCCACTTCGACTGCGCCTCGGCGCAAGAGGTGCGGCTGGTGCGGCAGATGATCCCCGAGCCCCACATCCATTTCATGCATCCGGTGAAAGCCCGGCCGGCCAT
>JBFMHS010000060.1:0-21796 GCA_040751765.1 Pseudomonadota bacterium
GACGCCGACCCCCAACGGCTGGCGCGCGAGTTCAACATGAAGCTGGTCAACTCCCACTCCTCCAGCATCGAGATGGTGGCGCTGGGCCGCATGGACGTGGCGGTGGTCACCGACGCCTATCTGTGGGCCTATCTGGCGCGGAACCCGGCGGTGAAGGACAAGCTGCTGGTGTCCGACCGCCGCGACCAGCTCTACAACCACCGCGCTCTGGTGCGCCGGGGCGGCCCCATCACCGTGGACCGCGTCAACGCCCTGCTGGCCGACCTGGAGAAGTCGGGCAAGCTCGGGGCCCTGTGGCGCAAGGCCGGGGTGGTGCGTTAGACCGCCCGCGCGCCCTCCCCACCGGGGAGGCGCCGTGACCTACGCCGAACTCCAGGTCACCACCAACTTCAGCTTCCTGCGCGGGGCCTCGCATCCCGACGAGATGGTGGTGGCCGCCGCAGCGCTTGGGCTGCACGCCGTCGCCGTCACCGACCGCAACAGCCTGGCCGGGGTGGTCCGCGCCCATGTGGCGGCCAAGCAGGCCGGCATCCGGCTGCTGGTCGGCGCGCGGCTGGACTTCCGCGACGGCCATCCGCCGGTGCTGTGCCTGCCCACCGACCGCGCCGCCTATGGCCGCCTGTGCCGGCTGCTGACCGACGGGTTGCGGCGCGCGCCCAAGGGCGAGTGCTGGCTTGACGGGCCAGACCTGGCCGCCTGGGGCGAGGGGCAGGTGCTGATCGTCCTGCCCGAGGGAGAGTTCGAGGAGCCGCTGGCGGCGCTGGCTGCCGCCTTCCCTGGCGCCGTCCACCTGGCCGCCCACCACCACCTGGACGGCGAGGACGAGGCCCGCATCGAGCGGTTGGCCGCCGTCGCCGCGCGGTGCGGCGCGCCGCTGGTCGCCACCAACGACGTCCACTACCACGCTCCCGAACGCCGGCCGCTCCAGGACGTGCTGACCGCCGTGCGTCATCACACCACCGTCGAGGCGGCGGCCGGCCGGCTGCTGTTCGCCAATGCCGAGCGCCACCTGAAGCCGGCGGGGGCGATGGCGGCGCTGTTCCGCCACTGGCCCGGGGCAGTGGCGCGCACGGTGGAGATCGCCGATCGCTGCCGCTTCTCCCTCGACGAATTGCGCCACGAATACGCCATCGACCCGGCCCCGGCCGGCCACACCCCGCAGAGCTGGCTGGAGACGCTGACCTGGGAGGGCGCCGCCCGGCGCTATCCCGATGGCCTCCCCGACCGCGTGCGCCGGCAGGTCGAGCACGAATTCGCCCTCATCGGCCAGTTGGGCTACGCGCCCTATTTCCTCACCGTCCACGACATCGTCACCTTCGCCCGCTCGCGGGGCATCCTGTGCCAGGGGCGCGGGTCGGCCGCCAACTCGGCGGTTTGCTACTGCCTGGGCATCACCGCCGTCGACCCCGCCCGCGCCGACCTGCTGTTCGAGCGCTTCGTCTCCGCCGAGCGCGGCGAGCCGCCGGACATCGACGTGGACTTCGAGCACGAGCGACGCGAGGAGGTGATCCAGTACATCTACGGCAAGTACGGCCGCCACCGCGCCGGCCTGGCCGCCACCGTCATCACCTACCGCACCCGCTCGGCCATCCGCGACGTCGGCAAGGCGCTGGGCCTGTCCGAGGACGCGGTGGGCGCCCTGGCCAAGACCGTCTGGGGCTCGTCGCGGGAATCGTTCCGCGACGCCCAGGTGCGCGAGGCGGGCCTCGACCCCGGCGACCGCCGCCTGCGGATGGTGCTCGACCTTGCCGACCAGTTGAAGGGCTTTCCCCGCCACCTGTCCCAGCATGTGGGCGGCTTCGTCATGACCCGGGGCCGGCTGGACGAGGTGGTGCCGGTCGCCAACGCCCGCATGGAGGACCGCACCGTCATCGAATGGGACAAGGACGACCTCGACGCCCTGGGCATCCTCAAGGTCGACGTCCTCGCCCTGGGCATGCTGACCTGCGTGCGCAAGGCCTTCGATCTGCTGTCGGCCCATCACGGAATCGAAGTCGACCTCGCCACCGTGCCGGCCGAGGACCCGGCGGTCTACGACATGCTGTGCAAGGGCGATTCCATTGGCGTGTTCCAGGTCGAGAGCCGGGCCCAGATGGCGATGCTGCCGCGCCTGCAACCGCGCTGCTTCTACGATCTGGTCATCGAGGTCGCCATCGTGCGCCCCGGCCCCATCCAGGGCGACATGGTCCATCCCTATCTGCGCCGCCGCGCCGGCAAGGAGAAGGTGACCTTCCCGTCCCGGGAGTTGGAGGCGGTGCTCAGGAAGACCCTGGGGGTGCCGCTGTTCCAGGAGCAGGCCATGCGCATCGCCATCGAGGCCGCCGGTTTCTCCCCCGCCGAGGCCGACCGGCTGCGCCGGGCCATGGCGACCTTCAAGCGCGCGGGCCAGGTGGCGGCCTTCCGCGACAAGTTCCTGGCCGGCATGGAGCGCAACGGCTACGACCCGGATTTCGCCGCTTCCTGTTTCCGCCAGATCGAAGGCTTCGGCGAATACGGCTTCCCCGAGAGCCACGCCGCCAGCTTCGCTTTGCTGGTCTACGTCTCGGCCTGGCTCAAGTGCCACTACCCGGCGGCCTTCGCCTGCGCCCTGCTCAATTCCCAGCCCATGGGCTTCTACGCCCCGGCCCAGATCGTCCGCGACGCCAGGAACCACGGAGTCGAGGTGCGGCCGGTCGACGCCAACGCCAGCGACTGGGACTGCACGCTGGAACCGGCGAGTGGCGGCCGCATGGCCCTGCGCCTGGGCCTGCGCCAGGTGACGGGCCTGGGCGAGGCCGAGGCGTTGCGGCTGGTCAACCGGCGCGGCGCCGGCTATCGCGATCCCCGCGACGCCTGGCGCCGCGCCGAGTTGTCGGCGAAGGCGCTGGAAGCGCTGGCCAAGGCCGACGCCTTCGCCGCCATGGGGCTGGAGCGGCGCGACGCGCTGTGGGCGGTCAAGGGTCTGGTGGACAAGCCGCTGCCGCTGTTCGACGGCCCCGGCCCCGAGGAACGGATATACTTGCCCAAGGAAACCGAGGGCGAACGCATCGTCGAGGACTATTCGGCGATCCGCCTCACCCTGCGCCGCCACCCGCTGGCGCTGTTGCGCGACGGGCTGCGGCGCGAGGGCTTCGAGCCGGCATCGCGGCTGACCGACATCCGCGACGGCTCGCGGCTCAAGGTGGCGGGGCTGGCCGTCACCCGCCAGCGCCCCGGCACTGCCTCGGGGGTGGTGTTCCTGACGCTGGAGGACGAGACCGGCGTGATCAACGTGGTGGTCTGGCCCCAGGTGTTCGAGGCCCACCGCGCCATCTGCCTGCGCGGCCGGCTGATCGGGGTCGAGGGCCGGTTGCAGCGCGACGGCATGGTCGTCCACCTGGTCGCCGACCGCCTGCTCGACCTGTCGCCGCGGCTGGCCGCCCTGCTGCCCGACGGCGGCACCCTGGCCAGCACCAGCCGGGATTTCCATTAGGCCCGCTTGCTGCTACACCCTCGCCATGGACCTCGGCCTCGCCATCGTCGCGCTGCTCGCCTTCGCCACCGCCGCCCTGCAATTGTGGGCAACGGTGCGGCTGCGCCGACGCGGGCTGATGGAGCCCGACCCCCGCGCGGCATGGCTGGCCGGGCTGACCTTCATCCAGGTGGTGCTGTGGGCGACCAGCAAGGGCCGAGCGGTGGCGGCCATGGCGGCGACCGGGGTGCCCATGCTGGTCCTGGCGGCCCTGTCCAGCCGCCGCCTGCTGCCGGCCCGCGTCCATGCCCGCGTCTGGGGCGCGATCGCCGCCGTGACAGTTTGCGCCGGGGTCGTTGCCGCGCTTGCAAAATAGGGCGGTTCGCGTAGCCTCTGGGCTGAAGGTTCAGGGGAGTGATTCAGGATGCCGGCCAAGGCCATCACCATCGCCCAACAGAAGGGCGGCGCGGGCAAGACCACCATCGCCGCGCAGCTTGGCGTCGCCTTCGCCGCCAGGGGGCTGCGGGTGGGGCTGGTGGACATCGACCCCCAGGGCTCGCTGGCCATGTGGTACGAGGTCCGCACCCAGCTGGTGGCCGCCGACGGCGCCGGCATCACCTTCGTCCAGGGCGCCGGCTGGCGCCTGACCACGGAGATGGACCGCATGAAGCGGGCCGTCGACCTGATCATCGTCGACAGCCCGCCCCATGCCGAGACCGACGTCCGCATCGCGGTGCGAGCCGCCGACCTGATCCTGGTGCCCATGCAGCCGTCGCCCATGGATCTGTGGGCCACCCAGCCCACCCTGGACATGGCGAGGAGGGAGAAATCGGCCGCGCTGATGGTGTTCAACCGCACCCCCGCCAAGGGCAAGCTGGTGGACGCCGTGCGGAAGAAAATCGTCGCCGCCGACATGCCGGTGGCCGACACCGTGCTGGGCAACCGCGTCGCCTTCGCCGCCTCGATGATGGAGGGCAAGGGCGTCGTCGAAAGCAATCCCCGCCATACCGCAACCAAGGAAATCAACGCCCTGGCCGCCGAGATCGGCGCCAAGCTGGGCCTGGAGTAGGAACCATCATGCTGTTCGCGGTCGCGATCGGTCTGCACACCCTGGCCGCCGTCATCTGGGTCGGCGGCATGTTCTTCGCCCACATGGCGCTGCGCCCCTCGGTCACCGAGATGGCGCCGGCCGACCGCCTGGGCCTGTGGCGGCGGGTGCTGCCGCGCTTCTTCCTGTGGGTCTGGCTGTCGATCCTGGTGCTGCTGGTCACCGGCTACGGCGTGCTGCTGACCGGCTATCGCGGCGGCATCGGCGGCGGCGCCCTGCACGTGGACGTCATGCAGGCCACCGGCCTGCTGATGATGGCGCTGTTCACCTACATGTTCTTCGGCCCGTTCAAGTCATTCAAACGCGCCCTGGCCGCCGGCGAGATCCCCGACGCCGCCGCGTCCCAGGCCCGCATCCGCCAGATCGTGACCATCAACCTGGGCCTGGGCCTGTTCACGGTGTTCGTGGGCGCGGCGGGGACCTTCGTGGGGTATTAGGCCTATTCCTCGCCGCCCGTCGCGTGCTCGCGGCGGCCGGCCAGCCCCGCCACCACCTTGATCTCGCCGGTCAGGGTGCGGTGGACGGGGCATTTTTCGGCGATCTCCAGCAGGCGGGCGCGCTGGTCCTCGGACAGGTCGCCCTCGACCACCACGTCGGCGACGATCAGGTCGACCATCCCCGCCTCGGTCTCGCAGTCGGCGCAGTCCTTTGCGTGGACGCGGCCGTGGCGCAGCATCACCTCCACGTGCCGGAGCGGCCAGCCCTTGCGGTCGGCGTACATGCGCACCGTCATCGCCGTGCATGACCCCAGCGCCGCCAGCAGCAGATCATAGGGCGTCGGCCCCAGATCGGCGCCGCCCAGCGCCTTCGGCTCGTCGGCGCGCAAGGTGTGGGCGCCCGCCCGCACGGCCTGGGTCCATCGCCCCTCGTGGGTCTCGGCGACGGTGACGGTTGCGGCCATGGCGTCCTCCTAGTATGGGTGGGGCTCCGGCTGACATGGGAGGGCCAAGGGTGAGCGACAACCGCGACGACGTGGAGATCTTCTCCCGCGATACCGTGTGCCAGAGCTATTTCCGCATCGACAAATACCGCCTGAAGCACCGCACCTTCGCCGGCGGCTGGTCGGGCGAGGTGGTGCGCGAGGTGTTCGAGCGCGGCCACGCGGTGGCGGTGCTGCTCTATGACCCCGACCGCGACGAGGTGGCGCTGATCGAGCAGTTCCGTGTCGGCGCCTATGCAGCCGGCTGGAACCCGTGGCTGGTGGAGATCGTCGCCGGCATCATCGAGGACGGCGAGCACCCCGACGACGTCGCCCGCCGCGAGGTCAAGGAGGAGGCCGGCTGCGACTGCCTGGACCTGATCCCGGTGATGCACCCCATCCTGTCGCCCGGCGCGGTCAGCGAGACCTGCAAAATCTACTGCGCCCGGGTCGACTGCTCGACCATCGGCGGCCTGCACGGCCTCGCCCACGAAGGCGAGGACATCCGCGTCTTCACCCTGCCCGCCGACGAGGCCATCGCCATGGTCAAGGACGGCCGCGTCAACAACTCGGTGGCGATGATGGCGCTGCTGTGGCTGGCGCTGGAGAAGGACGCGCTGCGGAAACGGTGGGCCTAGCCCGGATAAGGGTGCCGGCCGCCCTTCCAGTCCTCGACCTCGCCGGCCTCGGCGTCCCACCATTCCGGCCCCACCGGCACCTTGCCGGCACCGCCGGGGATGTCGAGCACGTAGGTCGGCTGGGCGATGCCGGACAGGCGGCCGCGCAGGGACTTGACGATGGCCCGGCCCTCCTCCAGCGACGGCCGAAGATGACCGGTACCGCGCGCCAGGTCTGGATGGTGCAGGTAGTAAGGTCGCACCCGGTTGCGGACCAGGGCCCGGAACAGCGCCTCCAGCACCTGCGGGTCGTCGTTGACGCCCCGAAGCAGGACCGTCTGGGCCAGCAGCGGCAAGCCGGCATCGGCCAGATGGGCCAGCGCCCGGCGCGCCAGCGGCGACAATTCGCGCGGGTGGTTGACGTGCACCGCCACCCACACTGCCAGGTCGGCCCCGGCGGGGGGCTTCAGCGAGGAGGCCAGCACCTCGGAGACGCGGGCGGGATCGGCCACCGGCACCCGGGTGTGGAAGCGCACCAGCTCCACATGGGGAATACCGGCGATCCGCTCGATCAGCCCGGCCAGCCGCGCCGCCGGCAGCATGAAGGGATCGCCGCCGGTGACGATCACCTCGCGCACCGCCGGCGCGCCGGCCACATAGGCCAGTGCGGCGTCCAGCCGGGCGCCGTCGAGGGTGCCGCCGGCGTCGCCCACCGCCTCGCGGCGGAAGCAGAAGCGGCAATAGACCGGGCACACCATGACGGGCTTCAGCAGCACCCGGTCCGGGTAGCGGTGGACGATGCCCTCCACCGGGCTGTAGGCTGCGTCGCCGATGGGATCGCCGCGCTCGGCCGCGCCATCCTCCAGCTCCGCCGCCGAAGGCACGTATTGGCGGGCGATGGGGTCGAAGGGATCGGTGGGATCGATCAGATCGGCCACCGCCGGCGTCACCGCCACGGCATAGCGTTCCTCGACCAGCGCCAGCCCGGGCCGGTCGGCGGGCACCGCCAGCCCGGCCGTGACAAGGTCATCGGCGGTGCGCAGGGTGCGGCGGCGGGCGGGAAGCGGCTCGGTCATGGCACTTGGATAGAGGATTTATGACGGCAGGCAAAGAGTGGTGGCGTCCCGAGGCATTCGCAAGCCGCAGGAAGACGCTGGAAAAGCGCATGGCCATGGTCGCGGCGGCTCGCTCCTTCTTCGCGCGCGCGGGTTTCACCGAGGTCGAGACCCCGTGCCTGCAGGTTTCCCCGGGGCTGGAGCCGCATCTGCGGGCCTTCGCCACGGCCTTCACCGACCCCTGGGGCGGACCGCCTGCGTCGCTGTACCTGCACACCAGCCCCGAATTCACCATGAAGAAGCTGCTGGTCGCCGGCATGGAGCGAATCTGGCAGATGGCGCGGGTGTTCCGCGACGCCGAGCTTTCGCCCACCCATCACCCCGAGTTCACCATGCTGGAATGGTACCGAGCCGGAGCCGGCATCGCCGAGTTGATGGACGACACCGAAACGCTGGTGCGCGACTGCGCCCGCGCCGCCGGCGCCACCCATCTGGTCCACGGCGGCCGCGTCTGCGACCCGTTCCGGCCGTGGCGGCGGCTGTCGGTGGCCGAGGCCTTTCTCGACTACTGCGACATGGACGTGCTGGCGACGGCGCCGGACCCGTGGACCCCCGACCTGGGCCTGATCAGCCGCGAGGCCCGCCGCCTCGGCATCTCGGTGTCCGACGGCGATCGTTGGGACGATGTGTTCTTCAAGATCATGCTCGACCGCGTCGAGCCCCATCTCGGCATCGGCGTCCCCACCATCCTGCACTCGTATCCGGTCTCCATGGCGGCGCTGGCCCGGCCCTCGCCCGCCGATCCCCGGGTGGCCGAGCGCTTCGAGGCCTATGCCTGCGGCGTCGAGCTGTGCAACGCCTTCGGCGAGCTGACCGACCCCGCCGAGCAGAGGCGGCGCTTCCAGGCCGACATGAACCTCAAGCAGGCGCTGTACGGGGAACGCTATCCCATCGACGAGGACTTCCTGGCGGCGCTGGAGGCCGGCATGCCCGACAGCGCCGGGATCGCCCTGGGTTTCGACCGCCTGGTGATGCTGGTGACCGGCGCGGACAGCATCGAGGATGTACTATGGGCGCCTGTGCGGACCAACCTAGGCGCTACCTCGAAGGGATAAGAATCTCATACTTTAGGAGGTGGCTTCCTGCTATTGTCTGAACATTCAATGCTCCAAGCACTGGAGGGGGAGCCCTAGGCATGGAGGATGACGGACGAGGCGCGGCCAGGCTCGCCGGGCCATACGGCCTGCCGGCGGGCATGCTGGCAAGTTTCCTGGATTCCGTGCCCGCCTCGGTCGCCATCCTCGACCGGGGCGGCGAACTGGTGGCGGTCAACGCCGCGTGGCGCCGCTTCTCGGCCGACAACGGCGGCGCGCCCGACTGCTGGGTCGGCCGCAACTACATCTCCATGGCCGAAAGGGCCGCGGACGACGACGCCACCATCATCGCCGGCGGCCTGAGGGCCGTGCTGGCCGGAGCGCTGTCCTCCTTCGACCACGACTATCCCTGCCACGGCGGTAGCCAGAGGCGGTGGTTCCGCTGCCTGGTGACGCCGCTGACCGACGGCCGTGGCGGAATGGTTGCCGGAGCCGCCGTCCTCCATCTCGACATCACCGCCCAGAAGCTGGCCGAGCAGCGCGCCATCGAGGCCAACCACGCCAAGACCGACTTCCTGGCCAGCATGTCGCACGAACTGCGCACGCCGCTGAATTCGGTGATCGGCTTCTCGGAAATGTTGATGATGGAGTTCTGGGGGCCGCTTCACGACAAGTACAAGGCCTATGCGGGCGACATCCACCACGCCGGCAAGCACCTGTTGTCGCTGATCAACGAGGTTCTGGACCTGTCCAAGGTCGAGGCCGGCCGCTTCGAGCTGCACGAGGAGACCGTGAAGCTGCAGGAGCTGGCGCGCGGCTGCATGCACTTGGTGGAGGAGCGCGCCGGACGCCTGGGGGTGGAACTGTCCGACAAGCTGGACGGCCCGCCCATCGCCGCCTTCGTCGACGCCCGCCTGGTCCGCCAGATCGTCCTCAACCTGCTGACCAACGCCGTCAAGTTCACCCCCAGGGGCGGCGTGGTGACGGTATCGGCACATGAAGAGGGCGGCTGGATCCGGCTGTCGGTCGCCGACACCGGCATCGGCATCGCCAAAGCCGACATCCCGCGCGTTCTAGAGCCCTTCGGCCAGGTGGATTCCGAGATGGCCCGCCGCTACCAGGGCGAGAGCACCGGCCTGGGGCTGCCGCTGAGCAAGCGCTTCGCCGAACTGCACGACGGCCGCCTGCGCATCGACAGCGAGCCCGGACGCGGCACCCGGGTGACGGTGTCCTTCCCGCCCGCACGGCGGCGCTGACCCGTCGTCCCGGTCATCGCAGGATCCTGCTCACCGCCTCCGCGGTCAGGGCCGAGCCCTCCTCCGCCACCTTGGCGGCACCCCAGCGGCATCCCTCCGCCAGGGCTTCCTCCATCCCCCTCCCCTGTGCCAGCGCATGGCACAGGCCGGCCGCGAAGGCGTCGCCGGCGCCCACGGTGTCCACCGCCCTGGTTCTGGGTGCCGGCGCCAGCAGGCGTCGGCCATCGACCGCCAGCGCCTCGGCGCCGTGGGGTCCCCGGGTCAGCACCACCCATTCCAGGATGTCTCCCGCCACCATGCGGGCCGCCGCCAACGGGTCGGACAGCGCGGCCTCATCCAGATCCGAGGCCGAGCACAGGATCACATGGGCCGGGAACACGCCGGGCTCCAGGGGCGGCACATGGGCCACCACCCGCGACCGCGCCGCCACCTCGGCCAACAGCGGCGCCAGGCCGGTGGCACGGGTGCGGACATAGACCAGGCCGGCATCGAGGCCGAGGAGGCGCCGCGGCGGCTCCTCCTCCCTGGCACGGCCGAGATTGACGATAGTGCGCTCGCCGCCGCCGTCCACCAGGCAGATGGACCGCGTGCTGGGTCCGGGCACCCGCGCCACCGCCGAAACGTCGACCCCTGCCTCGGCCAACCGCTCCAGCTGCCAGGCGCCGGCCTCGTCGTCGCCGACGGCGGTGACCAGGGGCACGTCGTGGCCGGCCGCCGCCAGAGCAACCGCCGTGTTGGCGCCGCCGCCGCCCAGCCGGGTGCCGACGGCGCGGCCGTTGAGATGGGCGCCCTCGCGCACCGGCTCGGCCAGCCGGATCACCTCGTCGGACGCCACGCTGCCCACCACCACGACGCGGGCCATGCTCACCTCCCTGGTTGCGGACGCAACACTAGCGAAACCGCGCCGCCTTGGGAACACGGCAGGCCACGGGCCTGTTGTCGCCATGATGGACAGCGAACTCAACTGCGCCGCCGGCGCCGCGCCCCCCGAGGCCGAGGACTTCTACGCCGAGGCCCTGCGCGAACTCAAGCTCTCGGGCATCCCCTTCCTGCTCGGCGGGACCTACGCGGTGTGCGCCTATACCGGCATGACCCGGCCGACCAAGGACATGGATGTGTTCTGCCGCGCCGGCGACTATCCGCGCGTGCTGGCGCATTTCTCGCGGCGCGGCTTCGAGACCGAGGTAGAGGACGAGCGCTGGATCGCCAAGGTCACACGCGGGCCGTTGTTCTTCGACCTGATCTTCAATTCCACCATCGCAATCAACCCGGTCACTGAGACCTGGTTCAAGGAAGCCCATACCGGCACGGTCTGCGGCATCGACGTCAAGCTGATCCCGCCCACCGAGCTGATCTGGGCCAAGGCCTTCGTGCAGGACCGCAACAAGTACGACGGTGCCGACGTGGCGCACCTGATCCTGCGCCAGCACCGACAGGTGGACTGGCGGCGCCTGCTGGGTCATTTCGAGCAGTACTGGGAGGTACTGCTGATCCACGTCCTCAATTTCCGCTTCATCTATCCCACCGAGCGCGAATGCATCCCGCGCTGGCTGCTGGACGAACTGATGGACCGTGTCGAGGCCCACGCCAACCTGCCGGTGCCGCAGGTCCAGGTTTGCCGGGGACGGCTGTTCTCGCGCGCCGACTACGCCGTCGACGTCGCCCAGTGGGGTTTCGCCGACGTGGTGGGCGAAGGAACGCGGCGGACCTGAATGAGCGAGGAGAAGCGGGCGCTCCGGGTGGCCGGACTGGGTGACCTGCACGTCACCGAGCACTCCGTCCATCCCTACCGCGACATGTTCGCCGAGATCTCCGACAAGGCCGACGTGCTCGCGCTGTGCGGCGACCTGACCAATCTCGGCCGCACCCACGAGGCCGAGATCCTGGCCGAGGACCTGCGGGCCTGCCGCATCCCCGTTGTGGCGGTGCTGGGCAATCACGACCTCGAATGCGGCCATGGCGACGAGATCAAGCGCATCCTCACCCAGGCCGGCGCCACCATGTTGGAGGACGAGACCCTGACCGTGGACGGGGTCGGCTTCGCCGGTGCCAAAGGCTTCTGCGGCGGCTTCGGCGCGCGCATGCTGTCGCCGTTCGGTGAGGCCGCCATCAAGGCCTTCGTCGGCGAGGCGGTCAACGAATCCTTCCACCTGGAGAATGCGCTGCACGAGCTGCAAATCGGTGCCGTCGAGCGCATGGTGGTGGTGCTGCACTACGCTCCCGTGGCAGAGACCGTGGCCGGCGAGCCGCCAGAAATCTGGCCTTTCCTGGGCTCGTCGCGCATGGCCGAGACCATCGACCGCTTCCCGGTATCGGCAGTGTTCCACGGCCACGCCCACCACGGCACCTATGCAGGCCGCACCCGCATGGGGGTGCCAGTGTTCAACTGCGCCATCCCGGTGGCCAAAACCGGCGGCCGCCCCTACGCGGTGGTCGAGGTCTGACGCGCAAGGGGGCGCCCATGCAACGCCCCCTTCCCGTCCGGGGTTAACCGCTTGCCAGCATTCGCAAGGAGGAAGCAGACATGCAGGTCCGCGAGATCATGACCAGCCCGGCCCAGGTGATCGACCACAACTCCACCATCAAGGACCTGGCCGAGAAGATGCGGAGCGACGACCTGGGCGCGCTGCCGGTCTGCGACGGCGACCGGCTGCTCGGCATGGTCACCGACCGCGACATCGTCACCCGCGCCGTGGCCATGGACAAGCCGCTGAAAAGCGCCTCGGCCAAGGAAGTGATGAGCGAGAAGGTGGCCTTCGTGCGCGAGGATGACGACATCCAGGCCGCCGAACGCAAGATGAGCGAGCACCGCATCCGCCGCCTGCCCGTCATCGACAGGAACGACAAGCTGGTCGGCATGGTCACCCTGGCCGACATCGCCCGCAAGACCGGCCGCCACATCGAGAACACCGCCGAGGAGATCACCAAGCCCGGCGACCAGCCGCGCAAGATGTAGCCCTTACTCCGCCACCTCCAGCAGCTTCGGCTCCGGCTCGCGCTCGCGCACCCGTTCGGGCGTGCGCCGGGTGGCGATGAAGGTGTAGATGACCGGCAGCACGAACAGGGTGAACAGCGTGCCGATGGTCATCCCCGACACGATCACCACCGCGATGGAGAATCGGCTGGCGGCACCGGCGCCGCTGGCGAACAGCAGCGGCAGCAGGCCGGTGACCATCGCCGCCGTGGTCATCAGGATGGGGCGCAGGCGCAGCCCGGCGGCCACCTTCACCGCCTCGACGCGGCTCAGTCCCTCGTTCTCCTGGCGCTCGCGGGCAACCTCGCAGATCAGGATGCCGTGCTTGGTGATCAGGCCGATCAGGGTGACCAGCCCGACCTGGGTGTAGATGTTCATGCTCGCCACGCCCAGCGCCAGCGGGATCAGCGCGCCGCAGATGGACAGCGGCACCGACACCATGATCACCAGCGGGTCACGGAAGCTTTCGAACTGCGCCGCCAGCACCAGGAAGATGATCACCAGGGCGAAGAAGAAGGTCAGCATCAGCGCGCTGCCTTCCTGCACGTACTGGCGCGACTGGCCGGCGTAGTCCACCGCCCAGCCCTGGGGCAGCACCTCGGCGGCGATGCCGTCGAGCGCGGTCAGCGCCTGGCCCAAGGTGACCCCCGGCATGGGGAAGGCGCCGATGGTGATCGCGTTGAGCTGGTTGAACTGGTTCAGCGACACCGGCTCGACGCTTTGCGACAGGCTGACCAGCGACGACAGCGGGATGGCGGTGCCGTCGGCGGCGCGCACGTGGAAGCGGCCCAGCTGGGCGGGGTTGAGGCGGTATTCGCGCGGCACCTGCGGGATGACCTGGTACGAGCGGCCCTGCAAGTTGACCAGGTTGACGTAGTTGCCGCCGGTCATGGTCGCCAGCGCGTCGCCAATCTGCTGCATGGAGATGCCATAGGAGGCTGCCTTGTCGCGATCGATGTCGACGGTGGTGCGCGGGCTCTCGTATTTGAGGTCGGAATCGATGAAGGCGAACATGCCCGAGGCGGCGGCCCGCTTCAGGATTTCGGCTTGCACCTCCTGGATCTGACGGTAGTCGGCGGTGGTGGCGACCACGAACTGCACCGGCAGGCCGTCGACGCCGGGCAGCGCCGGCGGCGGGAACACCGACGCCTTGACGCCCGACACCTCGTTCATGGCCTGCTGATAGGCGGCGGTCAGGTCCTTGGCGCTGCGCTCGCGGTCCTCCCACGGGGTCAGCACCGCGCCGCCGAAGCCCTGGCTGGGCGCGCCCAGGCCGGTGATCAGGAAGGTGTCGCGGGTCTCGGGGAAGGCCCTCAGCTTCTGGTCGATCTGGTGGGCGAACACCTCCATGTAGTCGGTGTTGGCCGAGGCCGGGCCGTTGAAGGCGGTGAACACCACGCCCTGGTCCTCCTCGGGGGCCAGTTCGGTGGGCACCGCCAGGAACAGGAACGGCAGGCTGACCATGACGATCGCGGCAAAGGCCAGCGTCGTCGGCCGGTCGGCCAGCGAAGCGGACAGGGCGCGCTCGTAGCGTCCGCGCACGCGGTCGAACAGCGCGTCGATGCGGGCCGACAGCCCCTTCTTGTCCTCCTCGTGCTTGAGGATCTTCGACGCCATCATCGGCGACAGGGTCAGCGCGATGATGCCCGAGATGATCACCGCGCCGGCCAGGGTCAGGGCGAATTCCTGGAACAGCGAGCCGGTCAGGCCGCCCATGAAGGCGATGGGGGCGTAGACGGCCGCCAGGGTGACGGTCATGGAAATCACCGGCCCGGCGATCTCGCGGGTGCCGATGATGGCGGCCTGGAATGGCGACTGGCCTTCCTCGATGTGGCGGTGGACGTTCTCCACCACCACGATGGCGTCGTCGACCACCAGGCCGATGGCCAGCACCATGGCCAGCAGGGTCAGCAGGTTGATCGAAAAGCCGAGCGCCAGCAGGAACACGCCGACGCCGATCAGCGACAGCGGCACCGTGACCACCGGGATCGCCACCGAACGCAGGTTGCCCATGAAGGCGTAGATGACGATCATCACGATGATCGCCGCCTCGGCGATGGTCATCGCCACCTCGTCGATGGCGGCCTGGATGAAGATGGTCGAATCATACGCCACCTGCGCCTCCATCCCCGGCGGCAGCTGCGCCTGGATGGCCGGCAACGTCTCGTCGCGGACCTGCTTGATGACGTCCAGCGGGTTGGCCTCGGGGGTGGTGTAGATGCCGACGAAGATGGCGCGGTCGCCGCTGGCGAACACGCTCATGTCGTCGTTCTCGGCGCCCAGGTCGACCTCGGCCACGTCGGCGAGCCGCACCAGTTGGGCGCCCTCGTGCTTGACCACCAGGCGCTTGAACTCGTCCACCGTCTTGAGGTCGGTCTCCGCCTGGGTCCCGACCACGTCGTAGGCGCCCTTGGTCGAGCCGGCCGCCGAGGTGTAGTTGTTGGAGGTCAGGGCGGCGCGCACGTCCTCGGCGGTCAGGCCGAACTGGGCCAGCTTCTCGGGATCGAGCCAGACGCGCATGGAGAACTTCTGGCCGCCGAACACCTCGGGGTTGGCGACGCCGGCCACGGCGGCCAGCTTGGGCTGGATCACGCGGTTGACGTAGTCGGTGATCTGCTGCTGGCTGAGCCGGTCCGACGAGAACGCCAGATAGGCCGAGGCGAAGGTCTGGCCGGTTTCCTTCTTGATCACCGGATCGTTGATGCCGCGCGGCAGAACCGAGCGCACCTCGTTGACCTTGCTCATGACCTCGGTCATGGCGGCGTCGGGGTCCTCGTTGAGGCGCACATAGGCCTTCACCTCGCTCATGCCCTGGAGCGAGCGCGAGGTCAGGTAGTCGAGGCCGGCCGAGGTGGCGACCGCCTTCTGGATCGGCTGGGTGATGAAGCCCTGGATCAACTCGGCATCGGCGCCGGGAAAGGTGGTGGTCACCGTGATCACGGTGTTCTTCATCTCGGGATACTGCCGCACCGGCAGCATGAACACCGCCCGCAAGCCGACGAACAGGATCAGCAGGCTGATGACGCTGGCCAGCACCGGGCGCTTGATGAAGATGTCGAACATCCGTCTACTCCGCCTTGGCCTGCTTCAGCGGGTCGGTCTCGGCGACCTCGACCCTGGTGCCGTTCTCCAGCTTGAGCTGGCCCGAAGTCACCACGACCTCGCCCGGCTTGACGCCCGAGCGGATGGCGATGCGGCCCTCGCGGCGCTCGCCCAGTTGCACGACCCGGTTCTCGGCCGTCGCCGCGCCGTCCTCGCCCTTCGCGATCACGAACACGCTGTCTCCGTGAAGGTTGTAGGACACCGCCGACACCGGCACCGTCACTACCTCGGCGGTGGCCGGGCGCACGATCTCGACGCGGGCGAACATGCCCGGCCGCAGCGCCCCGTCGGGATTGGGGAAGCGGCCCTGGGCGGCGAACATTCCGGTCTTGGGATCCACCCGGGGCTCCACCGCTTGCACGATGCCGTCGAACTCGCGGCCGGGCCAGGCGTCGGTGGTCATCCTGATGGGCTGACCCACCGCCACCGCCGCAAGCTCCTTCTGCGACAGCGAGAAGTCGGCCAGCATGACCGACAGGTCCTGGAGGTTGACGATGGTCTGGCCGGGCTGGAGATACTGGCCCAGATCGACCTTGCGCACGCCCAGCACGCCGTCGAAGGGGGCGTAGACCGATTTCTTGTCGATTTGGGCGCGCAGCGCCGCCACCCGCGCCTCGCCCACCTTGAGCTCGGCCTCGGCCTTGTCGAGCGCCGCCTTGGAGACGGTGTCGGAACGCACCAGCGCCCGCTGGCGGTTGGCGGTGGTGCGGGCCAGGTCGGCTTCGGCCTGGGCGCTGCGCAGCTCGCCCATCTCCACGTCGGTGTCCAGGCGCAGCAGCAACTGGCCCTTCTTGACGCGCTGGCCGGATTCGAAGGCGATCTCGCGCACCAAGCCGGCGGTGGAGGCCGAGATCTCGACGCCATTGACGGCGGTCAGCGTGCCCACCGCCTGGACGACGTCGCGCCACTGCTCCACGGCCACCGGCTGGGCGGTCACCGCCACCACCGGCTTGGGCATGGTGGCGAAGTAGTCCTTGATCATCGCGTTCTTGAACTGCACGAAGCCGAACACCCCGCCGAACACGACGGCGCTGGCCGCCAACATGATCGCCATGCGTTTCTTGTTCATCTTGCGGCTCCGTGCGGTCACTTGAGTAGGTCGAGGGCGGTCTGCTTGATGGCCCGCCAGCCATCCTCGTCGCAGAGGTTCAGGTGCATCATGCGTTCAAAGTAGTAGCCGTCCATGGCCATGCAGACGAGCGAGGCCAGGGCGGGATTGGGGCTGTCCGAGGCGATGCGGGCAAGCCATTCGTCGTACTTGGCCTGCAACGGCGCCACCAGGTCGGGATTGAGCGAAACGGCCGCCAGCAGCGCGCCGCCCACCGGGTCGTTGGCCGGGCCGTTGGGATCGAAGGCCATGCGCACCACCGTGCGCGCCCAGCGATAGGGACCCTCGGGCTCCTCGTCGTAGAAGCGGGCATAAAGGGAGTCGCACTGGGTGATCAGGCGCTCGACCATGCCCTTGATCAGCTCGTCCTTGGATTTGAAATGGTAGAGGACGCCGCCCTTGGACAGCCCCGCCTCCTTGGCCGCCTGGTCAAGGGTCAGCTTGGTCACGCCCTGGTCGCGGACGATGCTCATGGCGGCGTCGATGATCTTGTCGCGTGCGCTCATACGAATCCCTGCTGTACCGTCTGGACGGTTTACTGTACCGGCTGGACGGTATATGGACCAGTCGCGGGTAATGATCAACCACAAAATTAGTGGGACCAAGCGCGCTTGCTTGGTAGGCCCGCGCGCAGGTGGATGAGGGCGGAACCATGCGCGGTTGGGGGCGTCTACCCAATCGATAGAGAAAGGAGGACCAACGATGCTCCGACACGTCGTGACGGCCAGCCTTGCCCTCGTCCTGTCCGCCCCCCTGGGCACCGCCTTCGCCCAGGGCGGTTCCGAGCACGCCCTGAAGATCGCCGAGGAGGTCGCCCTGCGCCGTGCCCAGGTGAGGGCGCTGAGGAAATGCGAGATGGCGGCCCGTCCCATGACTCCGGCCGACCGCCGCGAGCTGGGCCGCGTTCCCGCCCGCGCCCTGCCTGCCTACCCCCCCACCGGCACCGGCGGACCGGTCAGGGTGACCGAATGTCCGCCCGACTTCTTCGGGACGGATTGACCGTCCTCCCCCAACCGGCGGCGTTGAAGGGCGCCGCCGGAATGCCTTCATCCCCGGACATGGACCAGCCCATCCGCCTGTTCTCCAACCCCGCCATCGAACGGCTGACCCACGTCCAGCCGGAGACCGTGGCGCTGCTGTGGAGCTTCGTCATCGGCGGCCTCGGCGGCTGGGCGGCGGCGGATCCACGGTTCTCGCCGGAACCGGCACTGGGCTTCGCCGCCGCCGGGGTGCTGGCGTGGACGCTGTTCGAATACGCCCTGCACCGCTGGCTGTTCCACTGGCGGCCTCGCCACCGGCCGCTGGAGCGGCTGGTCTTCCTGATCCACGGCGTCCACCACGCCCAGCCGGACGACGGCAGCCGGGTGGTGATGCCACCGGCGGCATCGCTGCCGCTGGCTCTGGCGCTGTGGGCCGTGGCCGGGCTGGTGCTGGAGGCGCCGTGGCGCGACTGCTTCTTCGTCGGCTTCCTGGCCGGTTACCTGCACTACGACCTCACCCACTGGGCCTGCCATCAGGCGCGGCCGCGCACGCGGCTGGGGCGGCTGATCAAGCGCCACCACCTGCTGCACCATCACGTCGACGATGCCGCCCATTTCGGGGTCGGCACGCCGGTGTGGGACCACGTGTTCGGCACGGTCCTACGCCGTCCGAGTCGCGGGCAATAGGCCGTTCCCGCCCGGCCTCCCCGGTCAGTCGTATTCATCCGGCACGCCCGCGCCCCACATGCTGGTGGTGCCACCCCAAGCGGACGACATCGCATCCATGAAAGCCATCATCCTCTCCGCCGGCCAGGGCCGCCGCCTGCTTCCCTGGACCCACGACGTCCCCAAATGCCTGCTGACCTTCGCCGGCAAGACCTTGCTGGCATGGCAACTGGAGGCTCTGGCCGCCGCCGGCGTCACCGAGGCGGTGGTGGTGACGGGCTTCCAGCCGCGCGCCATCGAGGCCGAGATCGAGCGCACCGCGCCGGCCGGCTTGACGGTCGCCACCGCCTACAACCCCTTCTTCGGCGTCGCCGACAACATCGCCAGCGTCTGGCTGGTGCGCGAGCACCTTGCCGGCGACCTGGTGCTGATCAACGGGGACACCCTGTTCGAGCCGGCGGTGCTGTCCAGGGCGGTCGCCGAGGCCGAGCGCCCGATCACCGTCACCGTCGACCACAAGGCGGTCTACGACGCCGACGACATGAAGGTGCAACTGGCCGGCGACCGGGTGCTGCGCGTCGGCAAGACCCTGACCGCGGAATCGACCAGTGCCGAGTCCATCGGGCTTATGGCGTTCAAGGGACTGGGCGCATCCCTGTTCTCCGCCGCCGTCGAGGCGGTGGTGGCACAGCCCGGCGGCGTCTCGCGCTGGTACCTGTCCGCCATCGACGACCTTGCCGCCAAGGGAGTGGTGGGGGCGGTGTCCATCGCCGGACTGGGCTGGACCGAGGTCGACTATCCCGGCGACCTCGGCCGCGCCGAGCAACTGGCTCGCGGCTGGGTCCACCGCCGCAACGGCCGCCAGCCCAACTCGCCCCTGCCCTATCCGCTGGCGAACTGAGAGGCCTGTCATCCCCTCCCGCTCAGAATGGCGTCGGCGAGCCGCAGGTCATCGGGCTTGTCGACGTCGATGGCCGCCTCGGCGGCGTCCATCTCGACCACCGCCAGCCGGGCGCCGACCCGCTGGGACAGCCGGCGAACGGCGCCGTCGATGGTCAGCAGGCCGGCCCACCACAGTATCAGCGAGCCCATCCCGAGCGCGCCGACCATGGCGCCCGGATCCTTGCGGTAGGTGTCCAGATGGCTCCAGAACCGCACCGCCGCCCGCGCCCGCGACGTGGACAGCAGGAACAGGTTGCAGCCGGTCACCCGCGCCTTGCGGAACCGCGCATAGGTGCGCCGGGCCTGCGGATAGGCTGCGCGGACCACGGTGTCGCGGGCGACCGCGACCGCCGCGTCGGCGTCGGGCGGCACCTTGGACAGGAACTCGGCGATCATTGCCGGGGTCAGCAGCGGATGGTCGACGGTGGTGATCAGCACCGGCGGCGCCACGGCGTCCAGCACCGAGTCCACCGTTTCGCCGATGGTGGGCATCGCCACCACCGGCACCACCTTCTGGCGGTTGGCCATCAGCGGCACCGCCTGGCCCAGGCTGCGCCAGTCGGCGGCCACCAGCACGCGACCGATCTCGGGTGCGTCGCGCAGGGCCTCGACCACCCACTCTCCCATGGGCCGCCCCCCGACCGGCAACGCCGCCTTGTGGGGGACCTGAAAGGCGCGGGCCAGGGGATCACCCCCCGCCCTCGCGCCGGCCAGCACCAGTGCGGTGACCTTGCTCACGCCAACTCCTTCTCGAAGATGCGCCAGGTCTTGGTGACGGTGCCGCCCAGCGCCTCGGCCATGCGCCGCATGGGCAGGTTGTCCTCGAGGATCCACGACATCTCGACGGTGCGGTAGCCGTGCCCGCGCAGATGCGGCCGCATGGCCTCGACCATGGCGAAGGGCACCGCCGCCGCCATGCCGCCGCAGGCCGCCGCTCGCACACCCATCAACGGCACGCGGGCGGCGTCGACCCCACGCAGCTTGAGCCGCCACAGCGCCCGCGCCCATCCCCACGGCAGCAGCCGGCCGCCCAGGCCGGCGATGGCGCGGTTGACGTCGGGCAGGGTCACCAGCATGCCGACCGGCCGGCCATCCAGTTCGGCGAACCAGGTCAGGTCGGGCTCGATCACCAGCCGCATCTCCTCGCCCAGCGCCCGCATCTCATCCTCGGTGAAGGGCACGAAGCCCCAGTTGCCGGCCCAGGCGTCGTTGAAGATGGCCAGCGCGCGGGCGATCTCGGCGTGGTAGTCGCTGAGGTCCAGCCGCCGCAGCCGCAGCCGCCGCGAGTCGACCCCGTCCAGCAGCCGGCGCACGAAGGGCGGCGGCGCCGCGTCCACCGGCACCGAATAGGCCAGCAGGTCCCTGACCTTGCCGTAGCCCACGGCCACCAGCGACGGCGCCAGGTGGGGCAGGTCGTGGGGCGTCATGACCGAGGGCGGGGTCTCGCGACCTTCCACCAGCAGCCCGCATTCCTGGTTGATGGACAGGTTGAAGGGGCCGCGCGCCCGGCGCATGCCCCGCCAGGCCAGGAAGGACTCGGCCGCCCCCATCAGCGCCGCCACCGACTGGGTGTCCTCGGCCGCCAGCATGCCGAAATGACCGGTCGGCCCGTGCAGGTCCAGCGCCAGCTGGTCGACCTGGGCCGACACCCGCCCCACCACCCGGGCGCCGCGGCGGGCCAGGAACAGCTGCACCTCGGCATGGGCGAAGAAGGGGTTGCGCACGGGGTCGACGGCCTGGCGCCGCTGGATCAGCAGCGGCGGCACCCAGGCCGGATCGGCCCGGTGCAGGCGGTCGGGCAGGCGGATGAAGGCCTCGCGCTCGGCTCGGGTGGTGACCGGGATGACCTCGACCGCCTGACGCATTCGACCTCCGCTCAGCCTTCGGCATGAAGAAGCATGGCGCCGCCCAGGCTGGCGAACACCGCATGGGCCAGCCAAGCCGCCATGAGCGGAGGCAGCAGCCCAGCTTCGCCCAGGGCGGCCAGAATCCCGTCCAGCAGCAGATAGGACAAGCCGGCCGCAAGTCCCACCGCCATTCCGGCGGGGATCCCCCCACTGCGTCGCAGCCCCCCGGCGACCGGGGTAGCCAGCAGGATCATCACCAGCGGCATCACAGGCTGGGCATAGGACCGGATCAGCCGCAGGCGATATACGTCGGGCGCCTGGTCGCCGGCCCAGGCCCCGGCCAGGATCGCCCGTAGCGCCGCGGTGGACAGCACCGGCTGGCGCCGGGTCAGTTGCATCAGGTTGTCGGGCGGAACCGTCGCCGGCCAGCGCACCGCCGCGAAGGCCACCGCCGGCGCCCCGGGAACCCGCAGCTCGGCCTCGGGCAGCCACCAGCCGCCGTCGCGCCACAGGGCGGCGGGGGCGCGCACCACCCAGGTCAGCCCGCCCGAGGCGTCGCGGCGGTAGATCTCCACCTCGTCGAGCCGGCGCCCGAGATCGCCCACCCGGCCGCCGGCGACGTCCATGCCGGCGCGGAACCAGACGCGGCCGCCCGGCTCGGGGGCCGGATCGGTGGCCGCCCACCAGCGGGCGAAGGC
>JBFMHS010000061.1:0-4054 GCA_040751765.1 Pseudomonadota bacterium
GCGGGTCGGGGTGCCGATCAAGAGGGCGTCGTAATCGGCCAGTTCCAGCGGATCGGCCACCGGCGCCGACTGGTCAGTCTTGGCGTGGATGGAAGACAAGACGTCGGCGGGGATGGTCTCGGGCACGCGCTTGACGAAGGCCTGGGCGCCGGCCTCCTGCACGCCCTCGGCGGCGGCATGGGCCATGCGCTCGATATGGCCCCAGGTCGAATAGTAGAGGATGAGGACACGGGTCATGGGGGGAACTCCGTTTGGGTTGCTCTCGTGAATATCGGAGCCCACCGGTGTCTGGACAATTAGCGGAAATGGAACAAGATTGTTTCCATGAAGGAAACGATCCGTCCTATCGACACCCTGACCGGCATGGCGGTGTTCGCGCGCGTGGTCGAGTGCGGAAGCTTCTCGGCGGCGGCTCGCTCGCTGGGCCTGTCCAAGTCGGCGGTGTCCAAGCAGATGGCGGCGCTGGAGGAGCGCCTGGGCGCCCGGCTGCTCCATCGCACCACCCGCCGCATGAGCCTGACCGAGCCCGGCGCCGCCTTTCTCGATGCCTGTCGCCTCGTGCTGGCCGAGGCCGAGGCGGCCGAGGCGGCGGTCGGCGCCCTGCAGGCGGAGCCGCGCGGCGTGCTGCGGGTCAACGCGCCCATGACCTTCGGCACCATGCACCTGTCGGCGGCCATCCCCGATTTCCTGGCCCGTTACCCGATGCTGACGGTGGACCTGGTGCTCAACGACCGCTTCGTGGATCTGGTGGAGGAGGGTTTCGACGTGGCGGTGCGTATCGGCGAGTTGGCGGATTCCTCCCTGATGGTCCGGCGGCTGGCACCCATGCGGAGGGTGCTGGTGGCCTCGAAGACCTATCTGGACGCCCATGGGCGCCCACGGACGCTTGCCGACCTGGCCGGCTTCGACTGCCTATCCTACGCCTATTCCTCCACCGCCGACGAATGGCGCTTCGACGGTCCCGGCGGCGAGGAAGGCGTGCGGGTCAAGGGGAGGCTGCGCGCCAATAACGGCGAGGCGCTCAAGGCGGCCGCCCTGGCCGGGGTGGGCATCATCTCGGCTCCCACCTTCATCGTCGGCCCCGAGTTGATGGCGGGACGGCTGGAACGGGTGCTGCCTGCATATGAGTGGCGCCGGGCGGCCATCCACGCCGTCTGGCCGCCCGGCCGCCAGCCGGCGCCCAAGGTGAGGGCATTCGTGGATTTCCTGGCCCGGCGCTTCGGCCCGTCACCCTATTGGGAGCCGCCCGACGAGGGAGTATGATCGCGGGATGGTTGGGGATTTGATCAAGGGGCTGGTGATCGACGGACCGCTGCCGCCAAGGCGGGCGGTGGCCTATCGCGTCCTGCTGGCCGCCGCGGTGGTGTCCTTCGCCGTCCTGGCCATCCTGGACACCGTTCCGGCGCTATGGGAGCGCCATCACCGCCTGTTCCACGATGCCGAGGCGGCGTCGCTGCTGTTGCTGGCGGTCGATTACGCGCTACGCCTGTGGGTCGCCGGGCAGGCCGGCGGCGGGGCGCTGCGCCGCTACGCCCTGAGCGCCTATGGATTGTTCGATTTCCTGGCGGTGATTCCGTTCCTGGTCGGCGCGGCGGTCGGCCTGCCCCGGGACGCCGAGACGGTGGCGGGCATCCTGTGCCTGCTGAAGCTGGCCCGCTATTCGCCGGCGCTGGAGACCCTGGGCGTGGTGGTGCTGTCCGAGTTCCGCCCGCTGGTCAGCGCCATGTTCATCATGCTGCTGCTGGCGGTGTTCACGGCGACGGCGCTCTATTTCGCCGAGCGCGACGTCAACCCCTCCCTGGCGACGGTGCCCCACGCCCTGTGGTGGAGCGTGGTCACCCTGGCGACGCTGGGCTACGGCGACGTGGTGCCTGCGACCGCGCTGGGCAAGGTGCTGGGGGCCGGGGTGGCGATCCTGGGCCTGTGCATGTTCGCGCTGCCGGCCTCTATCCTGGCCTCGGGCTTCAACGAGGAGATGCGGCGGCGCAGCTTCGTGTCGACGTGGCACCTGGTGTCGAAGGTGCCGTTCTTTTCGGGGCTCGACGCCAGCCGCATCGCCGAGATCGCCGCCCTGCTCAAGAGCTATCGCGCGGTGACCGGCGAGATCGTCGTCCGCGAGGGCGACTTGGGCGAGAGCATGTACTTCATCGCCTCGGGGCAGGTCGAGGTCCATGCGCGCACCGGCGTGTTCACCCTCAAGGCCGGCGATTTCTTCGGCGAGATCGCCCTGATCGACCAGTGCCCGCGCACGGCCACGGTCAAGGCTCTGACCCGCTGCCAGCTTCTGATCCTGGATGCCCGCGACTTCAGTCGCTTCGTCGCCGGCTATCCCCATCTGCTGGAAACCATCACCGCCACCGCGCGCCGGCGCCAGGACGCCGAGGCCCGCCAGACCGAGGACGCATGACCGAACCCAAGCTGAAGGCCAAGCTGTTCGTCCACGCCGCCATCCGCCGCTGCGGCACCGAGAACATCCCCTGCGTGGTGGTGCGCAAGGGTGACGAGGACGCCGGCACCGTGGTGGTCAAGCTCAACCGCCTTGAGGAGGGCTGCGAGGTCTTCACCCAGGTCCGCGACGCCGAAGGCCGGCTGGCCTGGATGCGCGCCACCGGCCCCGGGCCGGTGAGCGAGGACAAGGCTGACCTCTACATCGCCCGGGCGCGCGACATCGACTACGACCTGTGGGTCTTGGAGGTCGAGGACCGCCAGGGTCGGGTGCCGTTCATCGAACGGGTGATTTCCGGCTGAATGCGGCCGGCGGCCGAAGAATGTCACCGCAACGCCCCAGCTTTGCCCAGATCGCCTTAAGACGCGTTTAGAGCCCCGTCGATAGGGTCGTCGCACGCAACCGACGGTCCCATTATCGATGGAGGACGAACCGTGCAGACCCTTCTGGAGCAACTTCTTTCCGGCTCCTGGATCCAGAGCTTCGCCCGGCCCGAAGATCACTGGTACGCCTGCCAGTGCGGTGAGTGCGTCTCGGCGGCCCTGAACGTCAACGTCAAGGTCCGCGACGCCGCCGACGCCCCCGCCACCTATTCGCCCGAGGCCGCCGCCCAGGCCGCCGCGCTGCCCTATTACACCAGCGCCCTGCTCTATCCGCAGGACTGGCGGTGGAACGCCGACCAAGCCCATGGCACGGCGGTCACCGTCACCTACAGCTTCATGACCTCCAGCCCCGGCACCTATGGCGGTTTCCGTGCCTTCAACGAGACCGAGAAGCAGGCCGCCCGCGACGCCCTGGCCGAGTGGGCCAAGGTCGCCAACATCACCTTCAAGGAGGTTTCCTCGGGCGGCCAGATCGCCTTTGGCAACGCCGAGCTGGGCAGCCCGTCGGGCATGACCCTGTGGAAGGGCACCTCCGGCAAGTATTCGGGCATGAAGACCACCCATGCCGACGTCTACATGGACGTCAGCGGCAACCTTACCTACGGCGACGGCAGCTTCGGCTATCGCGCCATGCTGCACGAGATCGGCCACGCGCTGGGCCTCAAGCACACCTTCGACACCTCGGGGACGACGTTGTCGGGGGTCGAGAACACCGCCCAGTACAGCGTGATGAGCTACGACAACCCGCCGTCGACGCCCAACGTCCAGCCGCATACCGCCCAGCTTTACGACATCGCGGCGGTGCAGTACCTGTACGGCGTCAACAAGGCCACCAACGCGGGCAACACGGTCTACCAGTGGTCCAGCAGCAAGACCGAGGTGATGACCATCTGGGACGGCGGCGGCAGCGACACCATGGACGCCTCGAACCAGACCCGCGCCGCGACGATCGATATGCGCGAGGGCAAGTTCTCCAGCATCGGCACCTATAACGGCGGCGCCGCCAAGAACAACGTGGCGGTGGCCTTCGGCACGGTGATCGAGAAGGCGGTGGGCGGATCGGGCAACGACACCATCATCGGCAACGCGGCCGGCAACGTCATCATCGGCGGCGGCGGGGCGGACATCCTGACCGGCGGCAGCGGCGGCGACGCCTTCTGCTATGAGACGCTGGCCCAGTGCGGCGACACGATCACCGATTTCGCCTCGGGTTCGGACTGGCTGG
>JBFMHS010000062.1:0-7101 GCA_040751765.1 Pseudomonadota bacterium
GGTGTAGGCCCCCATCACCAGCAGGTCGACGCCCTGGGCCTCGCATTCGCGCAGGAGCGCCTCGCCGGCATGGCCGCCTCCGCCGGGCAGCACCTTGCAGTCGGCGCGCAGGCCGTGCCAGGCCAGATAGGCGGCCAGTTCGCCGGCCGGGGCGGTGGCGGTGCGCTCATCCTCTGAGATGGACATGATCAGCACCTGCTGGCTGTCCTTGAGCAGCGGCAGGGCGCAGCCGACGGCACGGGCGGCTTCGGCGCTGCCGTTCCAGGCGATGGCGATGCGGGTACCGAAGCCGTCAACCGGCTTGGGCGGCGCCAGCAGCACCGGCCGGCCGCTTTCCATCAAGGCGGCGTTGAGCGTCATCAGCGACGGCACCTCGGCATTGCCCTCGGGACGGGCGACGACCACCAGGTCGCTCAGCCGTCCGCGCCAAGCCACCGCCTCCTCCTCGCGGCCGGTCTCGTCGATCCATTCCGCGGACAGGCCCTGGGTCGGCGGCCCCGACGCCATGGGCGCGCCGTGGCGGGCGCACGCGGCGTCGAAGGCCGTGCGGGCAGCGGCGGCACGCTCGGCGGCCTGCTGCTCGGCGGTGGTCATCATCTCCTCGACCATGGCCCCCGACATGCCCTCGCCCATCAGCGGCACCGCCTGGGTGGGGTCGGTGCGGACGTGCAGGCCGACGACGTGACTGGCATGGCGGCCGGCCAGCCGCAGCGCCACGTCGAGCGCCGATCCGGCCATGCTTCCGTCGGGGACGGGAACCAGGATGCTCTTGTAGGCGGGGATCATGGTCGCCTCCCTTGGTGGAATACCCTTGGGGAAAGTATGCGCCGGTCGGGCCGGCTTGTTAACCGGAACCGGGCGGGTACCTCTCATACACCCAGGGCGGCACGGCCGGCGGCAAGGGCTTCGTCCTTGGAACCGCCGGTGTCGATGCGGGTCCAGGACATGGGTCCGACGTCGTAGCCCAGCTGCTGGTCGAACACCTCGACGGTGGCGTCCGAGGCATTGCCGGTGCGGGCGCGGATGCGGTCGCGGGCGATGTCGGGCGGGGCCTCCAGCCACAAGCCGTCGAAGCGCAGCCCGGCCTCGCGAGCGACCCGCTCGATGTCCTGACGCTGGCCGGGCTTGGCGAACACTGCGTCGGCCACCACCGAATGGCCGGCCGCCAGCAGGGCGGCGCAGGTGTCCAGCAGCCGCCGGTAGGTGCGCGCGGTGACCTCGCGGGTGTAGCCGTCGGGGCCCAGCTTGTCGTGGACCGACACTCCCATCATCTGCTTGCGCAACGCGTCGGTGCGCACCACCGCCGCCCCTGGCACCGCCAGAAACGGGGCCAGCTCGCGGCCCATGCGTGACTTGCCGCTGCCCGACAGCCCGCCCACCGCCAGCAGGCGCGGCTGGGGCGGCTCCAGATAGGCCAGGGCGGCGTCGAGATAGCGGCGGGCGTCGTCGCCGGCGCCCATGGTGGCGCAGACATGGGCGCGCACCCCGGCGCGCAGCGACAGCAGCAGCGGCAACAGCGGCACCGCCTCGTAGTCGCCGGTGACGTCAAGATAGTGGTTCAGCACCACGCTGGCGAAACCGCGCCACCCTCGGCAGTCCAGGTCCATCAGCAGGAAGGCGAGGTCGTAGAACACGTCGATGCAGGCGATGTCCTCGCTGAACTCGATGGCATCGAACAGCGTCGGCCGGCCCTGGAACAGGCAGATGTTTCCGAGATGCAGGTCGCCGTGGCACTGCCGGACCAGGCCGCGGGCACGGCGGTCCTCGATCAGCGGCGCCAGCCGGTCCAGCCAGTCCCGCGACCGCGCGGCCAGCGCTTCGACCTTGGCCGGGTCGAGGATGGCCGGCGCCGAGGGCAGCATCGAGGCGCGGTTGGTGTCGATGGTCCAGGTCAGTCCGGCCACCCCGCCCCGGTCGGAGCGAACCGGCGCCGCCCCGTGGAAGCGCACCACCGCCTCGGTCAGCTCCTGCAACAGGCGGCGGTCGAGGCGGCCGTCCTCGGCCAGGCGGGTGAACAGGTCGGCCTGATCGAAGCGGCGCATGCGCACCAGCCAATCCACCGCCTCGCCGTCGCCGTCCACGGCCAGACGCCCGTCGGCGGCTCGCATGACGCGGGCCAGTCCCAGATAGAGATCGGGCGCGGCGCGGCGGTTGACCTCCAGTTCGGCCTCGCAGGCGGCGCGGCGGGCCTCCACCGTCGAGAAGTCCAGGAACGGCAAGGTCACCGCCTTCTTGAGCTTGAGCACAGTGTCGCCGGCCATGAACACCGTCGAGATATGGGTGTCGATACGCTCGGGCACCGCACCGCCCCAGGTGGCGGGATCGGACAGCAGCGCAAGGGTGGCGGACTGGTCGCTCATGGCAGCAGGTATATCACGCCTCGCCCGGCGGCCACAGCCACGCCGCGCCCCGCACCCCCGAGGAATCGCCGTGGACCGGGGGCAGCAGACGGGTGTCGACGCGGTCGGAGAACACGTACCGCCCCCACAGGCGCGGCACCGATCCGTAGAGGCGGCGGATGTTGCCCATGCCGCCGCCCAGCACGATGACGTGGGGGTCGAGGACGTTGATGACCGTGGCGAGCGACCGGGCCAGACGGTCCTCGTAGCGGGCCAGGGCGGCTTCGGCGGCCGGGTCGCCGGCCTCGGCCCGGTCGACGATCTCCGGGGCCCTCAGACCATGCCCATGGTCGAGGGCCAGGCCGGGGCCCGACAGGAAGGTCTCGACGCAGCCGTGCTTCCCGCAATAGCAGGCGGGGCCCGGACGCTCGTCGTCGCGGGGCCAGGGCAGCGGGTTGTGCCCCCATTCCCCGGCGATTGCGTTTGGTCCCGCCAGGGGCCGCCCTTCGACCACGATCCCCGCCCCCACCCCGGTGCCCAGGATGACCCCGAACACCGTGCCCGCCCCCGCTCCGGCGCCGTCGGTGGCCTCGGACAGGGCGAAGCAGTCGGCATCGTTGGCGATGCGCACCGGCCGGCCCAGCGCCCGCTCCAGGTCACGGTCGAACGGCTTGCCGATCAGCCAGGTGGAGTTGGCGTTCTTGACCAGCCCGCTGGCCGGGCTGATGGCGCCGGGAATGCCCAGCCCCACCGTGCCGCGCCGGCCGAGGCCGGATTCCAGCCCCTCGACCAGGTCGCGGATGGCACGGACGGTGGCGTCATAGTCGCCGCGCGCGGTGGGGACGCGTCGCCGCGCCAGCTCGGCGTGACTGGCGCCGTCGAGGGCGATGGCCTCGGTCTTGGTGCCACCAAGGTCGATGCCGATGCGGAGAGGGGAAGCGTAGGGCATTGAAGAACGAGACACAGGTGAACACGGATGAACAAGATAAGCACGGATTCGCCTTCGGCACACGCCTCCCCCGTCCGCCCAATTGGTCATCCGTGTTCATCTGTGTCTCCAACTCCAAAAGGCTCCGCCGTGCCCCTCGACCACCCCTTCCCCGACCCGCCCGCCCCCGCCACCGTGCTGGAAGTCGCTCCGGGCATCCACTGGATCCGCATGCCGCTGCCCTTCGCGCTGGACCACATCAACCTGTGGGCCATCGAGGACGGCGACGGCTGGGTGCTGGTGGACACCGGCGTGGCCAACGACGAGACGCGGACGCTGTGGACCCGGCTGCTGGCCGGGCGGCGGGTGTCGCGGCTGGTCTGCACCCATTTCCATCCCGACCACATGGGCCTGGCCGGCTGGCTCGCCGAGACCACCGGCGCGACGCTGTGGGCCACCCTGGGAGAATGGCTGTACGGGCGCATGCTGTGGCTTGACGAGGCCGACGACTACCGCGCCAACCAGCTGGCATTCTACCGCCGCGCGGGCTGGGACGAGGACATGCTGGCGGCGCTGTGGGGACGCGGCAACACCTATCGGCCGCGCGTCGGCGCGGTCCCCACCGCCTTCCACCGCCTGCGCACCGGCGACCAGCTGTCCATCGGCGGACGCTCCTGGCGGGTGATGGTGGGCGAGGGCCACGCCCCCGAGCACGCCTCGCTGTGGTGCGCCGAGGCCGGCGTGCTGATCTCGGGCGACCAGGTGCTGCCCCGCATCAGCCCCATCGTCGGGGTGTGGCCGCAGGAGCCGGACACCGACCAGCTGGGGCTGTTCCTGGCCTCGCTGCCGCAGTTCCTCGACCTGCCCAGCGACGCTCTGGTGCTGCCATCGCACGGGTTGCCGTTCCGGGGCCTTCACGCGCGCGTCGAGCAACTGCTCCATCACCACGACGACCGACTGGCCCGCACGCTGGCGGCCTGCGCCGAACCGGCGACCGCCCTCGACGTGATGCGGGCGTTGTTCCGGCGCCCGCTGGACGCCTGGCAGGTCGGCTTCGCGACCGGCGAGACCCTGGCCCATCTCAACCACCTGATCGCCCGGGGCGAGGTCCAGCGCGAGGCGAGGGCGGACGGGGTCTGGCTCTACCGCGGGTCTTGACTTCGCCGCATGGGAACCGATGTTGGTTCATGAGGAGATTGTAATGAACGCCATCGCCAGGCCCGACGTCACCGGCGTCTTCGACCCCGCCACCTCGACCGTCACCTATGTGGTCGCCGACCCCGCCACCGGCGACTGCGCGGTCATCGATCCGGTGCTGGACTTCGACCCTCGATCGGGCCGCGTCTCCACCCACTCCGCCGACAAGGTCGCGGCTATCGTGCGCGAGCGGGGGCTGACCCCGCGGTGGATATTGGACACCCACGTCCACGCCGACCACATGACCGGCATGGCCTATCTGCGCGAATCCCTGGGCGGCCGCACGGGAATCGGCGCCAATGTCACCGACGTCCAGGAGACATTCCGGGAATTCTACAGCGCCGAGCCAGGATTCAAGCCCGACGGTTCGCAGTTCGACCACCTGTTCGGTGACGGCGAGGAATTCGCGGTGGGAGACATCCCGGCCCGCGCCCTGCACATCCCCGGCCACACCCCGGCCTGCGTCGCCTACGTGGTCGGCGACGTGGTGTTCACCGGCGACGCCCTGCTGATGCCCGATTTCGGCACCGCCCGCTGCGATTTCCCCGGCGGCGACGCGCGGATGCTGTACCGGTCGGTGCGGCGTCTGTTGGACCTGCCGGGGGACACGCGGATGTTCGTCGGCCACGACTACGGCCCCGGCGGACGCGCCATCGCCTGGGAGACCACGGTAGCGGCGCAGAGAGCCGGCAACGTCCACATCCGCGACGGTGTTGCCGAGGACAAATTCGTCGCCCTGCGCGCCGAACGGGACGCGACCCTGGAGCTGCCGGCGCTGATGCTGGCGTCGGTGCAGGTGAACATGCGCGCCGGCCGGCTGCCGCCAGCCGACGCCAATGGGGTCAGTTACCTTAAGATTCCGGTGACCCGGAGCTAGCCCAAGGCGCTATTGCGCCGCGCAGATCGAGCCTTCGGGCTTGGCGCAGTAGAGGCCGTAGAGGGTGTTGATCACCGCCCCCGCCTCTTCCCCAGCCAGCGAATAGAAGATGGTCTGCGCCTGCCGCCGGGTCTGGACCAGGTTGTCGCGACGGAGTCGCGCCAGGTGCTGGGACAGGGCCGACTGCGACAGCCCGATCAACCGCTCCAGTTCCCCCACCGACTTTTCGCCGTGGAGCAGCTGGCACAGGATCATCAGCCGGTGCTCGTTGCTCATTGCCTTCAGCAGGGTGCTGGCCCGGCGGGCGCTCTCCTGCAGCTTCTCCAATTCCATTTCCGACAGCCCCTTGCGCTGCTGCACCGCGTCGTCGGCATATACCATACCACTGAAATCAAATGTTTCAATATTTCCACACCGGAGTAACTCGATGGACTGAGGCATCCCCCGCTCCGTACGCCGTGGTTGGTGTAGATTAACCCTGCCATAGCGCCAAGCGATCGGTGTAGTAGTTATTGCTTCTATTCTAATTTTCTTATTTAAGCCCGCGCGACGGCCGCCGCACCGTCGAGGGCGGCCAGGACGCAAGCCACGATCTGCGGCGCGTTGAGACCGGCCTCGTCGTATTGGACCTTGGGGGAATCGTGGTCCTGGAAGCGGTCGGGCAGGGTCATCGGCCGCACCTTCAGGCCCCGATCCAGCACGCCGGCATGGGCCAGCAGGTGCAGCACGGCGCTGCCGAAGCCGCCGACCGAGCCCTCCTCCACCGTCACCAGCACCTCGTGCTCACGGGCCAGCCGCAGGATCAGCTCCTCGTCCAGCGGCTTGGCGAACCGGGCGTCGGCCACGGTGGCCGGCAGGCCGCGCGCCGCCAGATCATCGGCTGCCTTCAGGCATTCGGCCAGCCGGGTACCCAGCGACAGGATGGCGACCCGCGATCCCTCGCGCACCACGCGGCCCTTTCCGATGGGCAGAACCTCGCCGCGCTCGGGCAGCTCGACGCCGACGCCCTCGCCGCGCGGATAGCGGAAGGCCGACGGCCCGGCGTCATGGGCTGCGGCGGTGGCCACCGCATGCATCAGCTCGGCCTCGTCGGCGGGCGCCATGATCACGATGTCGGGCAGGCAGCCGAGATAGGCCAGGTCGAAGGCGCCGGCATGGGTGGCGCCGTCGGCGCCGACCAGCCCGGCGCGGTCGATGGCGAAGCGCACCGGCAGCTTCTGCAGCACCACGTCGTGGACCACCTGGTCGTAGCCGCGCTGGAGAAAGGTCGAGTAAAGCGCGCAGAACGGCTTGAAGCCCTCGCAGGCAAGGCCGGCGGCGAAGGTCACCGCGTGCTGTTCGGCGATGCCGACATCGAAGCAGCGGTCGGGATAGGCGCCAGCGAAGGTGTCGAGGCCGGTGCCGGCCGGCATGGCGGCGGTGATGGCGACGATGCGGTCGTCGGCGGCGGCCTCGCGCACCAGCGCCCGGGCGAACACCGAGGTGTAGCTGGGGGCATTGGCCTTGGGCTTGGCCAGGGCGCCGGTGACCACGTCGAACTTGCCGACGCCGTGATACTTGTCGGCCGCCGCCTCGGCGGGGGCATAGCCGCGCCCCTTCTGGGTGACCACGTGGACCAGCACCGGCTTGGGGTCGTCGGCGTCGCGGACGTTCTTCAACACCGGCAACAGATGCTCGAAATTATGGCCGTCGATGGGGCCGACGTAATAGAACCCCATCTCCTCGAACAAGGTGTCGCCACCCGAGACGAATCCCCGGGC
>JBFMHS010000063.1:0-2758 GCA_040751765.1 Pseudomonadota bacterium
GAAGGTGTAGAAGGAAATCGCCAGCGGCAAAGCGATCTGGGGAACGAACAGGTCCCAGCCTGCCATGGCGTTGATGCTGCGCAGGCCGAAGGCGGTGTACTTGAAGATCGCCAGCAGGCCGAGATTGAAGACGATGCCGGCCACCAGCCAGCGATGCCGGTGAACCTCGGCGCCTGTGGCAATCTGGCGTCCGCAGTGGAAGTTGACCGCGGAAGACAGGAACAACAGCGCCAGATAGGGCGGATGCCACCAGGCATAGAATCCGACCGAAGCCAGGGTGAGCCAATGCAGGGCCCACTTCACCGAGACGAAGCGGGCCAGCAGGGCGAAAACGGCCCCGGCGACGGGCAGGAACCCAAGAACGAATTCGTAGGAGTTAAACAGCATCGCGCCCTCCCGAGGACGCCAACATTACCGATCCGCCCTTCCAGGGGAAGGGGAAAATCCCACCCGGCGCGCTTGCCAGCAGCCGTGGGTGTAGGGTATTCACCGTGACACGGCCGCCACCCGGCCGAATGGTTTCCCGGGGAAGGAAATGACGCCCAGTTTCATGCTTGTCGGCGCTCAGAAGGCCGGCACCACATGGTTGTTCGAGTGCCTGAACGAACATCCCGAGGTCTTCGTGCCGGAACTGAAGGAAGTCCATTTCTTCTGCCCGCCCGACCGTTGCCGTCACAGCCGGCAGGCCAACGGCATGGAATGGTACCTGGGGCTGTTCCCCGACGATGCCCGTTACAAGGCGGTGGGAGAGATGACCACCGATTACATGTATTACGGTGGCGCCGACGACATCCACCGGCTTAATCCGGACATGAAGATCGTGTTCATGCTGCGCCACCCCGTGGACCGCGCCTATTCCGCCTATTGGATGAAGCGTCGCCACAGCCTCGAGGTGGACAGCTTCGAAAGCAGCCTGGACGAGAATGCCCAGTTGTTCGAGCGGGGCTGCTATCACCGACAGATCATGCCCTTCGTCGAAAAATTCGGGGCAGCCAACGTCAGGGTCTATATCTACGAGGAACTGACCGAGAATCCGGCTGCCTTCTTCGCCGATCTGTGCGGCTTCCTCGGTGTCAATCCGGCCTTCCGCCCCAAGAGCCTGGATCAGCGCGTCGGCGAGACCAAGCCGCTGCCGCCGCTGCTGGGCTTTCTGTACTATAAGGTTGCCTCGCGAATCATCAATCTGCCGCCTGTCCTGCCGCTGTGGCGCTTCCTGCGGCGCAACACCCGCATCAAGGAGGTGTTGCTGGGGACCAAGCCGGCCGGGGCCAAGGGCAGCAGCTACCAGCCCATGCCGCCCGACATCCGCCGGCGCCTCCTCGAGCGCTACCGCCCGGAGAACGACGCCCTGTTCGCCTTCCTGGGGAGGGACATCCCATCGTGGAGCCTCTGAGGGTCCTGCTGCTGCTCCGCGCCCTCGAGGTGGGAGGCAGCGAGCGGCAGGCGGCGACCCTGGCCGCGGGTCTCGCGGCCTGTGGGCACGATGTCGGGGTGCTGACCTTCTACGGTGACGGTCCCCTGGCGGCCGGCCTGGCGGAGGCGGGCGTCGATCTTTGGACTGCCGGAAAGCGCGGGCGCGGTGATGTCCCTGGCTTCCTTTGGCGGCTTGGGCGTGCGATCCGGAAATTTCGCCCCGACGTGGTATATTCCTTCCTGCCCGGCGCCAATGTGGTGGCCGCCGCCGCCATGCCGCTGGCCGGAATGCCGCCCATGGTGTGGGGTGTTCGCTGCGCCGATGTGGATTTGTCGGGTGTCGGCCGACTGACGCGCCTGGCCTATGGGGCGGAACGCCTGTTGTCGCGCCTGCCGCGCCGCATCGTCGCCAATTCCAGGCGGGGCGCGGAAGTCTTGCGACGGCGGGGCTATCCCGGTGACCGCATCGAGGTCATTCCCAACGGCATCGACACCGCGCGGTTCCGCTTCGACGCCGAAGGGCGGGCGCGGATGCGCGCCGCGTGGGGGATCGCCGAGGGCCAGCGGGTGGTGGGCATCGCGGCCCGCATCGACCCGGTCAAGGACCACGTGACCTACCTGCGCGCCGCCGCGCGGCTGCGGGACCGCGATGACCTCCGCTTCGTCTGCGTTGGACCCGGTCCGGCCGATCTGGTTGGCGTCCACCGCCGCCTGGCGGAGGAATTGGGCATCGCCGAGAGGGTGGTGTGGGCGGGTGGCCAGAGTAACATGCCGGCCGTCTATTCGGCGTTCGACCTTGCCACGCTCGCGTCGACCAGCGAGGGCTTCCCCAACGGGCTGGCCGAGGCCATGGCCTGTGGCGTTCCCTGTGCGGCGACCGACGCCGGGGATTCGGCCTGGCTGATGGGGGAAACCGGGTGCGTGGTTCCCGTGGGAGACGACGGAGCCCTGGCCGAGGCGTGGTGCCGGATGCTCGATGGCGGGCGGTTGGCCGAGCTGGGCCAAGCGGCCCGGGACAGGATCGTGGAGGGATTCGGTGTCGCTGCCCTGTGCGGGCGCACCGAGGCCGTGTTGCGGGCGGCGGCGGGGAGGGGCTGATCATGTGCGGGTTTGCCGGCTTCGTCCACCAGCCCGCCCCTGCCGCCGAACTGGAGGCGCGGGCCCGTGCCATGGCCGACGCCATCGCCACGCGCGGCCCCGACGATTCCGGGACTTGGGCCGACCCCGAAGCAGGCTATGCCGTGGGCCACCGGCGCTTGGCCATCCTCGACCTGTCGCCTCTGGGCCACCAGCCCATGGTAGCCGGGGACCTGGTGCTGGCCTATAACGGCGAGATCTACAATTT
>JBFMHS010000064.1:0-8028 GCA_040751765.1 Pseudomonadota bacterium
CTCCCCCCATGCGGGGAGAAAGGGCGCCGAGGAAAACCCCTGTTCGGATTAAACCGAATAGTACATCTGGAACTCGACCGGATGCGGGGTGTGCTCGAAGCGGTAGACTTCCTCGTACTTGAGCTCGATGTAGGCCTCGATGAACTCCTTCGAGAACACATCGCCCTTGCACAGGAAGTCGTTGTCGGCGCGCAGGCTCTCAAGGGCCTCGCGCAGGCTGCCGCACACGGTCGGGACCTGCTTGAGCTCCTCGGGGGGGAGGTCGTACAGGTTCTTGTCCATGGGATCGCCGGGGTGGATCTTGTTGGCGATGCCGTCGAGGCCGGCCATCAGCATGGCCGAGAAGGCCAGGTAGGGGTTCGCGCCCGGATCGGGGAAGCGGATCTCGACGCGCTTGGCCTTGGGGCTGGTCGCGTACGGGATGCGGCACGACGCCGAGCGGTTGCGGGCCGAGTAGGCCAGCAGCACCGGGGCCTCGAAGCCGGGGATCAGGCGCTTGTAGCTGTTGGTCAGCGGGTTGGTGAAGGCGTTCAGCGCCTTGGCATGCTTGATGATGCCGCCGATGTAGTACAGCGCGGTGTCCGACAGGTCGGCGTAGCCCGAACCGGCGAACAGCGGCTTGCCCGACTTCCAGATCGACTGGTGGACGTGCATGCCCGAGCCATTGTCGCCGAAGATGGGCTTCGGCATGAAGGTGGCGGACTTGCCGTAGGACGCGGCCACGTTGTGGACCACGTACTTGTAGATCTGCATCCAGTCGGCCGACTGCACCATGGTGCCGAACTTGCAGCCCAGCTCGGACTGGCTGGGGGCGACCTCGTGGTGGTGCTTCTCGATGGGCAGGCCCATCTCGCCCATGATGGTCAGCATCTCGGCGCGCATGTCGACCTGGCTGTCGATCGGCGGAACCGGGAAGTAGCCGCCCTTGACGCCCGGACGGTGGCCCAGGTTGCCCTCGGGCTTGACCTTGCCGGTCGAGTAGGGGCCTTCCTCGGAATCCAGCGCGTAGCAGGCGGTGTTCATGCCGACTTCGTAGCGGACGTCGTCGAACACGAAGAACTCGGCCTCGGGGCCGAAGAAGGCGGTGTCGCCCACGCCCGACTCGACCACGTAGCGCTCGGCGCGCTTGGCGATGGAGCGGGGGTCGCGGTCATACAGCTGGCCGGTGGCCGGCTCGACGATGTCGCAGAACATGATCAACTGGGTCTGGGCCGCGAACGGGTCCAGCACCGCGGAGGAGCAGTCCGGCTTCAGCACCATGTCGGACTGGTCGATGGACTTCCAGCCGGCGATGGACGAGCCGTCGAACATGATGCCCTCGGACAGCAGGTCGGCGTCCACGGTGCAGACGTGCTGGGCGGTGTGCTGCCACTTGCCCTTGGGATCGGTGAAGCGGAAGTCGACGTACTTAACGTCGTGCTCCTTGATCAGGTCGAGGACTTTCTTGACGTCGTCGGACATGGGTCACGTTCCTGTGGAAGTTGGGTGGTCGACAAAATAAGAAGACGTCTTCTGGGGGCGCGGCCCGTCAGATGGCGTCGCTGCCCCTCTCGCCGGTGCGGATGCGGATCGCTTCCTCGACGGTGGAGATGAAGATCTTGCCGTCGCCGATACGGCCGGTATGGGCCGCCTGCTGGATGGCTTCGACCGCGCGCTCGACGAGGGCATCCTCGATCACCAGCTCGATCTTCACCTTGGGCAGGAAGTCCACGACATATTCGGCGCCGCGGTAAAGCTCGGTATGCCCCTTCTGGCGGCCGAAGCCCTTGGCTTCGGTGACGGTCAGCCCCTGAAGGCCGACCTCGTGCAGGGCCTCCTTCACCTCATCCAGCTTGAAGGGCTTGATGATCGCTTCGATCTTCTTCATGAACCGCGTCTCTCGAAAAGCGTGGAACCAGCGTCGTGCGCGGTCCTCCATTTAGCACGCCTCGTGCCAACTGGATACTGGGAAGAATCCGCGAACTTCGGCGGAAATCCTGGGGGAATTGCCGCATTTTCGTGCATTCGCGCCCAATCCTTGGGCATATTCGCACACCCTCTTCGTTCAACCCCTTGGCCGTGCTAATCATCCCCCGATCGGATGGCCCGGGAGAGGTCGATGGGAACGCCCGCCAACAGCCTGTTCGCGTCCTGCGGAACCACCATTTTCGAGACGATGTCGCGCCTGGCCGCCGCCCATGGCGCCATCAACCTGGGCCAGGGCTTCCCCGAGGGGCTGGAGCCGCATGGGCTGATCGAGCGCCTGGCCCACGCCGCCACCACCGGGCCGCACCAGTATCCGTCGATGATGGGCGTCCCGGCGCTGCGCGAGGCGGTGGCCCGGCACGAGCGCGACTATTGGGGGCTGGCGGCCGATCCGGCCGAGGTGATGGTGACCTCGGGTGCCACCGAGGCACTGGCGGCCTGCTTCCTCGGGCTGATCGAACCGGGCGACGAGGTGGTGCTGATCGAGCCGCTCTACGACAGTTACCTGCCGATCATCCGCCGCGCTGGCGGCGTGCCCCGGCTGGTGCGCATCGCCCCGCCGGCCTGGGAACTGCCGCGTGAGGCCTTGGCCGCCGCGTTCACCGGCCGCACACGCCTGGTGGTGCTCAACACCCCGACCAACCCCTGCGGCAAGGTCTGGGGGCACGACGAGCTGGAGTTCCTAGCCGGGCTGCTTGAGCGCCACGATGCCGTCGCCGTCTGCGACGAGGTCTACGAGCATCTGACCTATGACGGCCGCCGCCACCTGCCGCTGGCCAGCCTGCCCGGCATGCGCGACCGCTGCCTGAAGGTCGGCTCGGCCGGCAAGATCTTCTCGCTGACCGGCTGGAAGGTCGGCTGGGTGGTGGCGCCGGCCGCGCTGATGGCGCCGGTGGCCAAAGCCCACCAGTACCTGACCTTCACCACCCCACCCTGCCTCCAGGAGGCGGTGGCATGGGGACTGGACCACGCCCGCGACACCATCGACGGCCTGGCCCCGGCCCTGGTCGCCCGCCGCGACCGTCTGGCCGCCGGGCTCTCGCGGATCGGATTCGCGGTGCTTCCCGCTGCCGGCAGCTACTTCCTGTCGGCCGACTTCCGCCCGCTCGGCTTCCATGGCGGCGACGACGCCTTCTGCCGCCACCTGACCGAAGCGGCCGGCGTCGCCGCCATCCCGGTCAGCGCCTTCTATCAGGGCGGCGACGTCGACCACTACGCCCGCTTCTGCTTCGCCAAGACCGAAGCCGCCATCGACGCGGCGCTGGAGCGGCTGGAGAGGTTCGTTTCCTAGCGCCCCAGGGCGTCGGCCATGGCGGCGCGCAGGCGCGACGGGTCCACCGGCTTGAGCAGCACCCGCACGCTGTCGCCGGCGCCTAGCTGGCTGGCGGCACCGGTGTCGCCGGTGAACACCAGCGCCGGCAGGTGGGTGCCGGCATGGGCGCGCAGGGCGGCGATGGCGGCCATGCCGCTGTCGCCGTCGGTCAGGTGCAGGTCGGCCAGCACGAGGTCGGGACTGAAGCCGGACCGGTCCAGCAGCTGAATGGCCTCGACGGCGTTGGCGGCCACCACCGGGCGGCACCCCCATTCCTCCAGCAGGAACTCCAGCCCCCCTTGGATGTCGCGGTCGTCGTCGACCACCACCACGGTGGCGCCCGAGAGGTCGCGGGCGTCGTCGGCCTCCTCCTCCTCGGCCAGCGGCGCCCATTCCTCGGCGGCCAGCGGCACCTCGACCGAGAAGGCCGAGCCCGCGCCCTCGACGGTGCGCAGGTCGAGACGGTGGTGCAACAACATGGCCAGGCGCTGGACGATGGCCAGGCCAAGCCCGGACCCCTCGCCGCGCCCGGCCGGCGGCGGCGCCTCGCCCCGGTTGAACTCGCGGAAGATCTCCAGCCGCCGGCCCTCGGGGATGCCGGGGCCGGTGTCGCACACCACCAGACGGACGTTGCTTCCGGCCAGCCGCGCCCCCAGCAGCACCTTGCCGGTGCGGGTGTAGCGGATGGCGTTGGACAGAAAGTTGCCGAGGATGCGCGTCAGCAGGCGAGGATCGCTGACCACCGCCAGGCTGGACGGCACCACCCGGAAGTCCAGCCCGGCCGCCTCGGCCTGGGGGCCGTAGGTCATCTCCAGATGCTCCAGGACGTCGGAGATCAGGAACTGGCGCGGTTCGGCCCGCATCACCCCGGCATCCAGCTTGGACATGTCCAGCAGCTGGTCGAACATTTCCTCCATGCCGCGCAGCGACGCCTTCAACGACTGCACGATGGTGCGGCCCTGAGCCGTGCCGACATGGTGGTCCAGCGCCGAGGCAAACAGCGCCATGGCCTGCAACGGCTGGCGCAGGTCATGACTGGCGGCGGCCAGGAAGCGCATGCGGGCACGGATATTGCGCTCGGCCTCCTCGTTCGCCTCGGTCAGCTCGCGCTCCTTGCGCTTGAGGTCGGTGACGTCCTGGAAGATCGCCAGCGTGCGGGTTTCCCCCCGCACGGTGAAGCGCCGCGCCGACACCAGCACCCACAGCAGCCCGCCGTCGGCGCGCCGGGCCCGCATCTCGACCCGCCGCGCCTCGCCGGTTCCCGCCAGGGCATCGCGCACCAGCTGGCGACCGGGGTCGGCGGGATCGGGCAGCACGAAGTCGAAGGCCGAACGACCGGGCAGCTCTCCGGGCGCGACCCCCAGCGTCTCGTGGGCGGCATCGTTGGCGCGAGCGATGGTGCCATCCATGCGCAGCGTCAGCATGGGCAGCGGAATGGCCGCCATCACCGCCCGCAACCGCTCCTCGCTCTCGGCCAGGCGTTCCTGGGCGGCGCGCTGGCCGGTCATGTCGGTCAGGCCACCGACGAAGGCGGTCACTCCCCCCTCACCGCCGCGGATCGGGCGGATGTCGATCTTCATGAAGAACGGCCGCCCATCCTTGCGGAAATTCAGCAACTCCGCCGTCACCGGCTCGCCCCGCGCAATCGCCACGCGCATGCGCGCCACCTCGGCCGGATCGCTGCCCGGCCCCTGGAGAAAGCGGGGATTGCGCCCCACCACCTCGTCGGCGGCATAGCCGGTGATGGCGCAGAACTCGTCGTTCACATAGGTGATCGGGTTGTCCGGGCGAGTCGGATCGGTGACCACGATGCCGATGGGAGCGGCCTCGAGAGCCCTGGCGAAATCCGGTTGTTGCGCGGCATTCGACACCTCTGACAGCCCCTTCGGTTGGCGGCCGGAAACAGGATAGCCCAGACGCCGCGATAGTGTTCGACGAATAAGGAGTGGGCCGCAACCAGGCCGGAAGACGGGGCACCCCCGGCTTCCGCCCTGGTTGGGCCGGCAGTGGCACAAGTGATGATTGGACCATCCTTCCGTATAACCCGGTCGATTTCAGTCCGTGAGCATTGGAAATACCCCGCAAAGCGTGCCTTTCATTTATCACGGATCGTATATAGATTTCGTCCGTATTTCGGCATCGCGGAGATATATCGCAAGTCATCTATTAACGCTCCCGAACTTCCCAAGAACCACGACGCCGGGAGGGGCGAACATGCTGAGGAACAGACAGCACACCAGGAAAGACTGGCCGACGCGGATCGCGGTCGCCGCCGACGAGGGGGCGGATATCCGGGTGCCGGTGCTGAACGCGGCGCTGGACCGGCTCGACCTTCACGCCTTCCTTTACGACCCCGATTACCGCCGCCGGCTCAACGCCCTGCTCGACACCTTGTCGGACGCCGAGTTCGACAGCTTCGAGCGCCAATACACCCGTCGGCTCACACTCAACTGAGAAAAGGGCGCGCCATGATCGACGCGACCGTGAACGACGCCTCCGCCCCGCATCCGCCCCACGTGGCCCTGGCGGTGGAGGACACTCACATGGTGAGCGAGATCGTCGGCCGCTTCGAGCCGGCGGAACGCCAGGACGTCCGCATCCTCGACGACCCGCGCCATCTGGTCGATCGGCCGGAGGAGGCCCCGGCCGAGGTGACCATCATCTCGTACCCGGTGATGCGGCAATTGGCGAAATACCACCTCGACGACCTGTCCGAGTTCTGTCGCCGCAACAAGGTGGTGCTGCTCATCCGCAGCCCCGAGTTCCTGGACTCCATCGGCTTCCTGGAATTCGTCGACGGCGTCATCTTCGCCGACGCCACCATGGAACGGGTGCGCGACATCCTGCAACTGTCCAAGGCCGGCTATTCCATCCTGCCGTCGGCGGCGGTGATGGACATCGTTACCGACCGGCTGCGCTGCGACACCCTTCAGAAGCTGTCCTTCATCGAATTGTCGATCCTCGACCACGTCCGGCTGGCCAAGACCAACCGGGCGATCGCGCGATCGCTGGGCCTGACCGAGGCGAATGTGAAGACCAAGGTCCGGGCCATACTCAAGGCGTTGAAGTTCCAGAACCGGACGGAGGCGGCGGTCTTCGCCGCCCGGCAGCATGAACTGATCAAGCAGTCCCTGGCGAAGCGGGGACGGGAAAAGGGGGTGGAGGTGGCGGATAAAGGATTGCCACACTGAACCCGGGGCCGACGGCGGCCCACGTCATCCCGGTGACTTCGGCCAGACCGGGAGAACATGACATGGGTCCGACCCCCACACTGAAGCACCTCCTGACCGCCGGCATGACGGCGCTCGCCGTCGCCGTGCTGGCGCCCACCTCCGCCTCGGCGCAGTGGAACAACGAACCCTTCCAGTTCCGGAGCAATATCGGCGGCGGCGCCGGCATGAGCCTGGCCTACCGCCAGGCGATCCTGAACGAGGAACTGTTCGGCCGTCGGCCCGAAAACCTGGTGCGCGGCCCCGACGGCCGCCTGCTCGAAATCATCCAGCGCGACCAGCAGGCCTTCCTCGCCGACCCCGAACCGAATTTCCTGGTGGGCCGGCGCGGGCGCACCGGCGTCCTCGTCGGCGTCGGTGGCGTCGGCTTCAGCTTCGGCTCCGGCGGCGCCATCCAGCAATGGACGGCCGATTACGGCCTGTCGGCCTGGGCCGCCACCCGACGGTCCTCTGAGCCGGTGGACGCCTGGACGGCGATGCTGGATTGAGCGAATGGGGACGCCCTTGGCGGGCGCCCCCTCTTCCCTAGATGCCGCCCTGGTTCATCTCGACGCTGGGCGTCGGTTGTGCGGCGGCGGCGGCGCCGGGACGGCGCGGCGGGATCGGAGCGTTCTCGGCCGACAGGCCGTTGTTCAGCGCCCAGATGGCGGCCTGGGTGCGGTTGGCGGCGTTGATCTTCTTGAGCACGCCCTTGAGGTGGACCTTCACGGTCGCCTCGGTGATGCTGAGCTTCTTGGCGATGACCTTGTTGGGGTGGCCGTTGAGCAGGCAGCGCAGGATCTGCACCTCGCGCTCGGACAGGCCCTCGAGGTCGGGCGAGGCGGTGGCGGGACGCTGGGTGTCCACCTGACCCGAGATCAGCATGGCCGCCAACCGGGTGGGGAACACCTTCTCGCCCAGCAGCACCAGCTTCAGCGACTGCTTCAGCGCGTCGGGCGAGATGTTCTTCAGCAGGTAGGCGTCGGCGCCCGCCTCGAAGCAGCGTGCCAGGTTGTGGATGTTGCGGGTGCTGGCGGCCAGCACCACCAGCTTGAGGTCGGCGTATTTCTCGCGCATCTGCTGGAGGACCGAGATGTCGTCGGAACTGGCGTCGAACTCGACCAGCGCGATCTTGGGCTTCATGCCCGATTCCAGCTTCTGCATGCCCTCGGCCATGCTGTCGGCTTCATCGGCGATGGCGAAGGACGAGCCGTCGAGCAGCTTCTTCAGCCCTTCCCGGAACAGCTTGTTCGCGTCGATCAGAAGCATTTCCACGTTCTGCATGTGTAGTCCCCGTACGTTGGAAGGCAGCCTTCGGGCAGCTTGCGGCTAAAGGCGAGCCCGCTCGTGGGCGGTGCTGCTCCCTCGCGTTCATCTTCTGAAACCGGTTGTATCCGACGGGGCGCGCTCATCCCACCTTCTGGACGAGGTACCGGCGCGTTCATAATCGGTAGCAACCACCCGATCGCGCGCGGAGGGCGCTACCGAAATCGTGTAGCGGCCAGGCCGTTCGTGCGCGCCCGACCCGATCGGCCGTGACCT
>JBFMHS010000065.1:0-6837 GCA_040751765.1 Pseudomonadota bacterium
GTCCTCGACGACCTGTCGCGACTGGTCGCGGGTGATGAAGACGATGCGGGTGCGGTGGTCGTCGCTGGGCCAGGCGGGCAGGGCGGCCGGGGGGTGGAAGACATGCTGGACGCCGTGGATGGCCAGGGGCTTGTCGGGCGATTCCTTGGCGTTGACGATGCCCTTGATGCGCAGCAGGTTCTCGCCCCGGCTGCTGATCAGCAACTCCAGCGCGAAGCCCAGCGCCGGCCACGACACCGGCTTGTCGGCCGTGAAGACGAAGGCCTGGACGCGGTCGTCGTGGCGGTTAACGTCGTGGTGGTGGTGATGGTGGCCGTGATGGCCGGCGCGGTAGGCCTCCTCGTTCAGCCATTTCTCCACGTCGGGGATCTTGCTCCGGCTGCTGAACAGGCCGGCGTCGAGGATGGCGTCGGGATCGATCTCGCCGTGCACCGCCTCGACCATCGGCGCCGCCGGGTTCAACTGGCGCAGGCGGGCCTTCAGCACGTCGAGCGCGTCGGCGTCGACCAGGTCGGTCTTGGTCAGCACGATGCGGTCGGCGACGGCGGCCTGCTTGACCGCCTCGGCGTGGTTGTCGAGCGTGCGGTTGCCGGTGGCGGCGTCGACGGTGACCACGATGCCGTCCAGCTTGTAGCGGCTGCCCACCAGAGGGTCGGTCATCAGGGTGTGGATGATGGGCGCGGGGTCGGCAAGGCCGGTGGTCTCGATGACCACGCGGGTGAACTCGGGGACCTCGCCCTTGACCCGTTTCAGGAACAGGTCGCGCAAGGAATCGACCAGGTCGCCGCGCACCGTGCAGCACAAGCAGCCGGAATTGAGCAGCACCACGTCCTCGGACACGTTGCGTACCAGCAGGTGATCGAGGCCGATCTCGCCGAACTCGTTGATCAGGACGGCGGTGTCCTTCATGCCCGGCTGGGCCAGCAGGTGGTTCAGCAGCGTTGTCTTGCCGCTGCCCAAAAAGCCGGTCAGCACGACGACGGGGATGTTGCTCATTTGCCGTAAAGCTCCTTGGGGTCCACCTTGACCGTCTCCACCTCGGCCAGGCCGTCGGGACGGGCGGCGGTGAAGAAACAGGTGCGCCGGCCGGTGTGGCAGGCGACGCCGTCCTGGTCCACCTTCACCAAGATGGTGTCGCCGTCGCAGTCGATCAGGAACTCCACCAGCCGCTGCTGCTGGCCCGAGGTCTCGCCCTTGCGCCACAGCCCCTTGCGCGAGCGCGACCAGTAGCAGACCCGTCCGGTCTCCAGGGTCTCGGCCACCGCCTCGCGGTTCATCCACGCCATCATCAGCACCTCGCCGGTGTCGTGCTGCTGGGCTATGGCAGGCACCAGGCCGTCGGCGTTGAACTTGATCGCGGCGAGCGCGGCGGCGGGATCGGTCATGGCAGCCTCCAGATGGGAACGCCCCGGTATAACGCGGATGTCACTTGCCCGAAAGGCATTGGGCGAGATTCCCGGCCAGGGCCTCCATCATCGGCGTGTAGGCGCCGGTGCCCAGGGGGTCCAGCACCGCCACCCGCGCCCCGGCGCTGTCGGCCAGGCGGCCGACCACGGCGGCCGGGAACTGCGGCTCGCGGAACACGCAGCGGACGTTGGCTGCCTTGAGGCGGTCGCGCAGGCCGGCCAGGCGCTTCGCCGACGGCGGATGCTCGGGGTCGAGGGTCACGGCGCCGGCCGGTGCCAGTCCATAGCGGTGCTCGACGTATTGGTAGGCGTCGTGGAAGACCACATAGGGGCTGCCGGCAACCGGCGCCAGCCGTTCGCGCAGGCGGCCGTCGAGCGCCTGCAACTCGGCGGTCAGGCGGGCCGCGCTGGCGGCGTAGGCGCCAGCGTTGGCCGGGTCCATCCTGCCCAGGGTCTCAGCCACCGCCTTGACCAGCGCCATGGCGTTGGCGGGGTCCAGCCACAGATGCGGGTCCTGGTCGGCGTGGCCATGCTTGTGCCCATCCTCGTGGTCGTGCCCATGCCCGTGCTCTTCCTCTTCCTCTTCCTCTTCCCACACCCCGCCCTCGCGGCGGGGCAGCAGGGTCATGCCGGGCAGGGCTGACATCTCGATGACCTCGGCCTTGCCGGCGATGGTCTTGAGCGGCTTGGCGAGGAAGCTCTCCAGCCCCTCGTCGGCCAGAACCACCAGTCCGGCGCCGGACAGCAGGCGGGCGTCCGAGGGTTTGAGCGCGAAGTCATGCGGCGAGGCGCCGCCCTGGACCAGCAGCCTGGGCGCGCCCACTCCGTGCATCACTCCGGCGACGAGCGAATGCAGCGGCTGGATGGTGACCACCACCTCCGGCGGTGCCGCCAGGGCAGGGGCGGCGAACATGGTCAGCGCGACGGCGAGAGGCTTCCACATGGGGCGGCTCCGTGAGATGATGGACGGCGAGTGATGTTATAATGTAACAAGTCGCGGTCGCCAATGACCTTTCCATCGCCTCATCATGACCACGCGACCTGCGTCGCGCACGCGGTCGCCGCCGCCGAGGCCGAATGCCGGCGGCGCGGCGCCCGGCTGACCGACGTGCGTCGGCGCGTGCTGGAGCTGGTGTGGTCCGGCCACCAGCCGGTGGGGGCCTACGCGGTGCTGGAGGCCCTGGCGCGCGAGGGCTTCTGCGCAGCGCCGCCGACGGTCTACCGGGCACTGGATTTTCTGCTCGCGCACGGCCTGGTCCACCGCATCGAGCGCCTCAACGCCTTCGTCGGCTGCTCCCATCCCGGCATCCCGCACGCGGGGCAGTTCCTGCTGTGCACCGGCTGCGGCGCCGCCGCCGAGCTGGACGACCCCGCCATCGACGCCGCGCTGTCCGCCGCAGCCGCCCGCATGGGCTTCTCGGCCGCGCGGCAGACGGTGGAGATCGAGGGGCTGTGCCCGGCCTGCCGCGCGCGGGAGGGGGCATGACCGCGTCCCTGTCATCGCTGCGCGAAGTGTCGGTGGCCTTCGGCGACCAGCCGGTGCTGGTGGATGTGTCGGTGGAGGTGGCCCCCGGGCGCATCGTCACCGTGGTCGGCCCCAACGGCGCCGGCAAGTCGACCCTGCTCAGGGTGGCGCTGGGGTTGCTGCGCCCCGATCGCGGCCGGGTCGAGCGGGGGGCGCGCTCGGTCGGCTATGTGCCCCAGCGCCTTACGGTGGAACGCACGCTGCCGCTGTCGGTGCGGCGCTTCCTGGCCATGGCGGTGCCGGGCCGGGTGCCGCTGGCCGACCTGGAGACGGTGCTGGAGCGGGTGCGCGCCGGCCACGTGCTGACCAGGCAGGTGGCGGACCTGTCTGGCGGTGAATTGCAGCGGGTCATGATGGCCCGCGCGCTGCTGCGGCGTCCCGACCTGCTGGTGCTGGACGAACCGGTGGGCGGCGTCGACATGGCCGGCCAGGCCGAACTCTACGACCTCATCGCCGCGCTGGCCCGCGAGCAGGGCACCGGCGTGCTGATGGTCAGCCATGACCTCCACGTGGTCATGGCCGCCACCGACGAGGTGGTCTGCCTCAACCGCCATGTCTGCTGCGCCGGCCATCCCGAATCGGTCAGCCGCCACCCCGAATACCTGGCCCTGTTCGGTCCGCGGGTGGCGGCGTCGCTGGCCGTCTACACCCACGACCACGACCACGTGCACCTGGCCGACGGCACGGTGGGAACCCACGGGGGCGCCGGTCACGTCCATGGTCCGGAGTGCCGCCATGGATGAGTTCCTGCTCCTCGCCCTGGCCGCCGGCGTCGGCCTGGCCGTGGTGGCGGCGCCGTTCGGCTGCTTCGTGGTGTGGCGGCGGATGGCCTATTTCGGCGACACCCTGGCCCACGCGGCGCTGCTGGGGGTGGTCGCGGGCGTCGCCGCCGGCATCGACGTGACCCTGGGTGTGGCCGCCGTGGGGCTTGCGGCGGCGGCGCTGCTGGCGACCCTGCGCCAGGGCTCGGCCCTGGCCTCGGACACCGTGCTGGGCATCGTCTCCCACGGCGCCCTCGCCTCGGGCCTGGTGGCGCTGGCGCTGATGGAGACGGTGCAGGTCAACCTGATGGGCTGGCTGTTCGGAGACATTCTCGCTGTCGGCTGGCCGGACGTCGCGGCGATCTGGCTGGGCGGGGCGGCGGCGTTGGCGCTGTTGGCGGCGCTGTGGCGGCCGCTGGTGGCGATGACGGTGGACGAGGACCTGGCCAGGGTCGAGGGCCATCCGGTCGGCCGCGCCCGGCTGGGCCTGATGCTGCTGGTGGCGCTGGTGGTGGCGGCCGCCATGAAGGTCGTCGGCATCCTGCTGGTGACCAGCCTGCTGGTCATCCCCGCCGCCGCTGCACGGCGCTTCGCCCGCACTCCCGAGCAGATGGCCGCCGCCGCCGCCCTGGCCGGCGCGGTGTCGGTCGCCGCCGGCCTGTGGGGCAGCTGGCGCCTCGACACCCCGTCTGGCCCCTCCATCGTGGTGGCGGCGGTGGCGCTGTTCGCGCTTTCCCAAGCGGTGCCGGGGCGCCGGTGAGGGGCGCCTCCTTTCGCCGGAGCATCCTGCGTTGGCTGCTGGCGATTTTCGTCGCGGCGCCGCTGGCGCTTACTCTGCTGTTCCGCTTCGTGCCGCCGCCGGTGACGCCGTTGATGGTCATCCGGCTGGTCCAGGGCCACGGGCTGGACAAGGAGTGGCGATCGCTGGGCCGCATCGCGCCGGCCCTGCGGCGCGCCGTCATCGCCGCCGAGGACGCCAAGTTCTGCTCCCATTGGGGTTTCGACTGGCAGGCCATCGACAACGCCATCGAGCGCTACGAGGAGGGCGGACGGGTGTTGGGCGCCAGTACCATCTCCATGCAGACGGCCAAGAACGTGTATCTGTGGCCCGGCCGCGTGTTCCTGCGCAAGGGGCTGGAGGCCTACCTGACCCTCTACCTGGAAGCTTTGTGGCCGAAGGAGCGTATCCTCGAGGTCTATCTGAACGTGGCCGAGTTCGGCCCCGGCCTCTACGGCGCCGAGGCGGCGGCGCGGCGGTATTTCGGCAAGCCGGCCTCGGCCCTGACGCAGCGCGAGTCGGCGCTGCTGGCGGCGGTGCTGCCAGCGCCGCTGGACCGCTCGCCCGTCCGTCCCTCGGCCGTCGTCGAGGCCCGGGCCGCCACCATCGCCGCCCGCGCCGCCCAGGTGCGGCTGGGGCCGGCGGGAGCGTGCTGAGCGGTCAGAGCCCCGCCAGCGCCCCCTCCAGCTCGGCGTAGGACTCGATCAGCACGTCGCCGCCCAGTTCGGCCACCGGGATGCGGGTGTAGCCGAAGGTGACCAGCACCACCGGCAGGCCGGCGCCCTTGGCGGCTTTCACGTCGTTCTCGGAATCACCCACATAGGCGGCCTCGTCGGCGGTCACGCCCAGCTTGTCCAGGGTGATGCGTACGTGGACCGGGTCAGGCTTGTGCTTCGGGGTGTCGTCGCCGCCCACCACCACGTCGAACAGTCGGTCGATCTCCAGCGCCTTGAGAATCTTCCAGGTGGCGCCGCTGACCTTGTTGGTGCACACCGCCAGCTTGAGCCCGCGCGCCCGCAGCCCCTCCAGCGCTGCGACAGTGCCGTCGAACAGGCGGGTGAGGTCGGCGGCATGGGGCTCGTAGTGGGCGACGAAGCGGGTGACATAGGGAGCGATGTCGCCGGCCGGCAGTCCGCCGGCGGCGGTGAAGGCCCGGCTCACCAGCACGGCGACCCCGTCGCCGACCATGGGCGCCACGTCGGCGTCGGTCAGTTGCCGGCGGCCTTCCTCGGCCAGCAGCTTGTTCACGGCCACGGTCAGGTCGGGGACGCTGTGGACCAGGGTGCCGTCGAGATCGAACACGACGGCCTTGAGGGTGCGGGGCATGGCTCTCTCCGAAAGGGGAGGGCATGATGCCCCGAACCGGCGCGGCAAGGAAACCGCTCGCCGGGGGTGGGGGCGGCCCGCCTTGGCGGGCGGTCCTGTAACCTTCGGCAACAAAGATTGACTTGGACCCCTATCCCTTTTGTGGCAACTTCCCGCCGCAACCGCAACAGATTGGGTATACCCCGTCCGTCCATGTCCCACCACAAGCTGGCCGTCATCGTTCTCGCCGCGGGCATGGGCACCCGCATGAAGTCGGACCTTCCCAAGGTCATGCACCCGGTCGCCGGCCGTCCGATGATCCAGCATCTGATGGACACGATCGGCCAGCTGTCGCCCGAGAAGGTGGTGGCAGTGATCGGTCCTGGCATGGATTGCGTGGCCGAGGGCGTCCACCCCGCCGTCACCGTGGTCCAGCACGAGCGCCTGGGCACCGGCCACGCGGTGGCGCAGGCCAAGGCGGCGCTGGGCGAATTCGATGGTGACGTGCTGATCCTCTATGGCGACACGCCGCTGATCACCCGCGAGACCCTGGAGAAAATGCTGGCGGAACGGCGCGGCCCCAAGCATCCGGCAGTGGTGGTGTTGGGCTTCAAGCCGGCCGATCCCGGCCATTACGGTCGCCTGGTGGTGGGGGCCGAGGGGCTGAAGGCCATCGTCGAGTGGAAGGACGCCACCGTCGAGCAGCGCGAGATCCCGCTGTGCAATTCCGGTGTGCTGGCCATCGACGGCACCCGCCTGTGGAGCCTGGTCGAGCGCATCGGCAACGACAACGCCAAGGGCGAGTACTACCTGACCGACGTGGTGGCGCTGGCCCGCGCCGACGGCGCCAATTGCTCGTTTGTGCTCGGCGAGCCCGAGGAACTGCTGGGCGTCAACTCGCGGGTCGAGCTGGCCGCCGCCGAGGCCATCGTCCAAGGCCGCCTGCGTGCCGCCGCCATGGAGGCCGGCGCCACTCTGATCGACCCCGCCAGCGTGACCTTCTCGTGGGACACCCGGCTGGGTCGCGACGTGGTGGTGTGGCCGCAGGTGATCTTCGGCCCC
>JBFMHS010000066.1:0-13116 GCA_040751765.1 Pseudomonadota bacterium
GTTGGCCGAGGTGGGCAAGGCCCTGGCGCGCAACCCGCTGATCCTGTCGTCCTTCGCCGGGCTGGCGTGGAACGCCCTGGGGCTGCCGCTACCACGGCCGCTGGTCAACCTGTGCCAGCTGATGGGCTCGGCGGCCGGTCCCTGCGCCCTGTTCGCCATCGGCGTGTTCCTGGCCGGTCGGCCCTTGCGCTTCTCGTGGGGGGAGATCGGCTGGATGGTGCCGCTGAAGCTGGTGGCCCAGCCGCTGCTGACCTGGGCGCTGATCGCCACCCTGTTCCCGCTCGACCGCTTCTGGACCGGCGCCGCCCTGCTGCTGGCGGCGCTGCCCACCGGCGCCCTGACCTTCGTGGTCGCCACCCAGTACCAGGTCTACGTGGAGCGGACCTCGCAGGTCATCCTATGGTCCACCATCGCCTCGGTGCCGGTGCTGTCGGCCATCCTGATCGCCTATGCCTAATCGCTTTGCCCCCGCCCTGGCGGCGGGCGTATGATCCGCCGCCATGACCGTCGTCCCCGCCGACCGCCCGTGCCGCCCGGCGCCCTTCCTGCCCATGTCCCGCGCCGAGATGGAGCGGCTGGGCTGGGACGCCTGCGACGTGGTGCTGGTGACCGGCGACGCCTATGTGGACCACCCCAGCTTCGGCATGGCCATCGTCGGCCGGCTGCTGGAGGCGCAGGGACTGCGCGTCGGCATCATCGCCCAGCCCGACTGGCAGGACGCGGGGCCGTTCGCGGCGCTGGGCCGGCCGCGGCTGTTCTTCGGGGTGACGGCGGGCAACATGGATTCCATGGTCAACCGCTACACCTCGGACCGCCGCCTGCGGCACAATGACAGCTACACGCCGGGCGACGAAGGCGGCCGGCGCCCCGACCGCGCCACCATCGTCTATTCCCAGCGTTGCCGCGAGGCGTTCAAGGACGTCCCCATCGTGCTGGGCGGCATCGAGGCGTCGCTGCGCCGCATCGCCCATTTCGACTACTGGTCCGAGAAGGTGCGCCGCTCGGTGCTGATGGACGCCAAGGCCGACATCCTGGTGTTCGGCAACGCCGAGCGGGCCATCGTCGAGATCGCCCGGCGCGCCGCCGCCGGCGAATTACCCCGCGCCATGGCCGACATCCGCGGCACCGCCGTGGTCCGCGACGCGGTGCCCGAGGGCTGGACCGTCGAGGACGCCAGCGATGTCGAGCACCCGGCCCATCGGGTCAAGGGCGAGCGGGTGGCGGTACGCCTGCCGGCCTACGAGCAGGTCAAGGAAGACGCCGTCCTTTACGCCCAGGCCTCGCGCGTGCTGCATCTGGAAAGCAACCCCGGCAACGCCCGGCCGCTGGTGCAGCGCCACGGTGACAAGGAGCTGTGGCTCAATCCGCCGCCGGTCCCGCTGTCCACCCCCGAGTTGGACGCCGTCTACGAATTGCCCTATGCCCGCGCCCCGCACCCGTCCTATGGCGACGCCCGCATCCCGGCGTGGGAGATGATCCGGTTCTCGGTCAACATCATGCGCGGCTGCTTCGGCGGCTGCACCTTCTGCTCCATCACCGAGCACGAGGGCCGCATCATCCAAAGCCGCTCGGCCGAATCGGTGCTGCGCGAGCTGGAGCAGGTGCGCGACCGCACCAAGGGCTTCACCGGCACCATCTCGGACCTGGGCGGGCCGACCGCCAACATGTACCGCCTGGCCTGCAAGGACAAGGAGACCGAGGCCGTCTGCCGCCGGCTGTCCTGCGTCTATCCCGACATCTGCAAGAACATGGGCACCGACCACGGCCCGCTGATCCAGCTCTACCGCAAGGCCCGCGCCGTGCCGGGGATCAAGAAGGTGCTGGTGGCCTCGGGGCTCCGATACGACCTGGCGGTGCGCGATCCGGACTACGTGAAGGAGCTGGTGACCCACCATGTGGGCGGTTATCTCAAGATCGCCCCCGAACATACCGAGCCGGGGCCGCTGTCCAAGATGATGAAGCCCGGCATCGGCGCCTACGACCGCTTCAAGGCCATGTTCGAGAAGGCGGCCAGGGCGGCGGGCAAGCAGCTGTACCTGATTCCCTATTTCATCGCCGCCCATCCCGGCACCAGCGACGAGGACATGATGAACCTGGCGCTATGGCTGAAGCGAAACGGCTTCAAGGCCGACCAGGTCCAGACCTACCTGCCCTCGCCGATGGCTCTGGCCACCGCCATGTACCATTCCGGGGTCAACCCGCTGAAACCGGTGCGCCGCCAGGGCTCGGAGCCGGTGGTGTCGGCCAAGGGCCTGAAGCAGCGCCGCCTGCACAAGGCCTTCCTGCGCTGGCACGATCCCGAGAACTGGCCGCTGTTGCGCGAGGCGCTGATCCGCATGGGCCGCCAGGACCTGATCGGCAGCGGCCCCGACCAGCTGATCCCGGCCGGACGCGGCCCCGCCCCGACGACCGGCGTCCCCGGCAAGCGCTTCCTCACCCAGCACGCGGGCAAGGGGCGGCGGCGGTAGGGCTCACCTGAACCCGCTGTCCAGCAGCAGCTTGTGGAACTCGCGCAGGGACTTCTCGGCCTTGGCGGGGTCGCCGACGCTGGCGAGGAACTTTTCCTCGAACTGGGGCTGGCGCAGGTGCTCGACCACGGCGGCGCGGGCCAGGGCCATGGACTTGCCGTCGATCAGCACCCCAGAGCCGCAGAACTTGACCAGCCGGATGGCGCGCAGCGCCAGCGGATCGTCTTGCTTGTCGATCTTCTCGATGACGCCCTCGTCGACCAGATACTTGGCCAGCATCTCGTCCACATGGGTGGCAAGCTCGGCCTTGATTTCCGCGTCCAAGGACTCGGACGCCGCGAGCGTGCGCGCCACCGCCGCCAGCGCCGCCATGCGGTCGCGGGGCGGGTGCCGCACCGGCACCCATAGGTCGATGTGGTCGCTGCCCAGCACGCGGGCCTTCAGCTCCTTGACCAACTGATCGCCCAGTCCGCGCCCGACCTCGGTTCCGGCCAGGGCGACCAGCAGCTGGACACGGTGGACGGTGTCGGCCAGGGCCGACAGCAGGAAGTCCAGCGCCTGCTTGACCGCGTTCGAACCGGTGTTGTGCACCCGCGCGCTCCGGTGCAGCAGCGCCTCGGCCTGGGCGCCGCCGCCCAGCACCTTCTCGTGGCAGACCAGCCGGTGGGCGACCTTGCTGAACATCTCATATTCCAGCTTGGGCTCGTTGCGCGACAGCGGGTTGGCCCCGCCCAGTTCGCGCGCCACCCGGCCCAGCAGCACCTCGCGCGCCTGGGGCAGGCTGCCGTCGGCGAACAGGGCGTTCAACTGGCCGAAGCTGTCGGGGGCGAACTTGGCCGGCTGGGCCACGCCCTCGGCCAGGTCGCACAGGCTGCACAGGGCGTGGGCAAGGTTGGGCTGGAAGCCCAGCAGGTCCTGGATGACCTGCGCCGACAGCACCACGTCGGCGGTGAAGCCGTCGATGAGCGGCAGGATCTCGGTGCCACCGGGTTCGGCCGCCCATTTGAGCAGGATGTCCAGCTTGCCGGGGAGGTTGCGGACCTCCAGCAACCGCGCGCTCATCAGCGTCTGGCGCATGTAGCCGACGTCGCCGTCGTCACCGGGCTTGGCCTTGAGGATGTCGGCCAGCGCCTTGGGCGGCGCCAGTTTCTTTCCGTCCGAGACCTGGCGGGCCCGGATGCACAAATCGTCCCAGCACTTGCCGAGGAAGTCGCGGCGCGCCTTGGGCTCCTCGCCCATGGCCGCCGCCTGCAGGGTGGCGACGCGGTCGATGGCCGAGAACAGCAACCGGTCCTTGTCGCCGAACCGCTTGAGTTCGGCATGGCTGTGCAGCATCTCGGTGGGGGTCACCCCCATCTCGTCGAAATACTTGCGGCACAGGCGGCCCAGCGTGAGGCGGGCGGCCGAGCCGTAGAAGTCCGCCAGCTCGCGGCAGGGCGGCGCCTCGGTGATGGGCGCCAGCGACAGGTCGGTGCCCTTCTTTTCGGTGGACTGCTTTTCCAGCACCACCGTCTCGGCATGCAGCCCGTCGGGCCGGGTCCAGTCGCGGACAACGCGGACGGCGGCATGGTTGCCGGTCTGGAGCAGGTTGTCGGCGAAGGCCTTGGCCTGGTTCTCGTCCTTGGCGGTCTCGGCGATGACCCAATTCTTGTCGGTGAGGACCTGGACCTCGAAGGAGACGTTGCGGCTCATGGCGCCGCTCCCGCCAGCCGGGCGGCGCGCTCGGCGGCCTGCTTGAGGCCGTCGGCGCCCAGGCGGGCGGCCAGGGCGGCGACTGCCCGTCCGGCCGGCTGGGCGATCGCCGCCAACGGCGAGGCGGCGGCCAGCGACAGCCAGCAATAGGCCTCGACCTCGTCCTTGGCGACGCCCTGGCCGCCGGCGTGCATGACCCCGAGATTGAAGCGGGCCAGGGCGTTGCCGCCCTCGGCGGCGCGGCGGAACCAGCGCGCGGCCTCGGCCTCGTCGAACGGCACGCCATCGCCGATCAGGTGCATCACGCCCAGGTCACACTGCGCCCGGGCGTCGCCGGCCTCGGCGGCGGCGCGCAGCAGCCGCGCGGTCTCGGCGGGATTGCCTGGCATGTCGCCGTGATCCATCAGCATGGCCAGATGGTATTGCGCGCGGGGGTCGCCGGCATTGGCGGCGCGGCGGAACCACAGGGCGGCGGCGGATTTGTCGCGGGCCACTCCCTGGCCGGTGGACAGCATCAGGGCCCAGTTGAACTGCGCCTCGGCCAATCCCTGCTCGGCGGCGCGATGGCACAGATGCGCGGCCTCGGCCGGGTCGGGCTCGACGCCACGCCCCTGGCGCAGCATGTTGGCGAGGTTGTACTGGGCCTCGGCCTCACCCAGTTCGGCGGCGCGGCGGTAGAACTCGGCGGCCTTGCCGTCGTCCTGGGCGACGCCGCGCCCGCTCTCGTGCAGGGCGCCCAGCGCGAACAGCGCCGCGCCATCGCCCTGGTCGGCGGCCTTCTTGAACCATTTGGCGGCCACGGCGGGGTCCGCCTTGCAGCCCCGCCCCTGGGCGATCATGTTGCCCAGGTTGAACTGCGAATGGGCGTCGCCCTGGGTGGCGGCCTTGTGGTACCAGCGCAGGGCCTCGGCCTCGTCGCGGGGGACGCCGAGACCCCGGTCGTGCAGGACCCCCAGCGAATACTGTCCGCGTGCGTCGCCGGCCTCGGCGGCAAGCCGGTACCAACGCGCGGCCTCGGCGGGGTCGGCGTCGAAACCCAGCAGTCCGTCTCGCAAAGCGTTGCCCATCACCACCTGCGCCGCCGGATTGCCGGCATCGGCGGCGGCGCGCAGCGCGTTCACGTCGATGGCCTCCTCGACGGCGTAAAGGGGATCGGTCTCGGGCTCGGGAACCGGCAACTGGACGCCGATCCCGCCGTCGCCCTCGGCGCCCTGCCCCGGCGCCAGGCTATCGAGCAAATCTTCCAGGCTTTGCGGCCGCCGCGGAGTCTCCTCTTCGGGGGGCGGGGTGATGTCGATGCCCTCGGCCTGCATCTCCTGCAGCCGCCGGATGGCCTCGCGGTGGCCTTGGTTGGCCGCCTTGGTCAGCCAGCGCACCGCCTCGCGGGTGTCACGGGGAATGCGGTAGCCGAGCCGGTAGGAGTCGCCGAGATTGAACTGGGCCATGGCGTCGCCGCGCTCGGCCGCCTCGCGGTAGCGGGTGACGATTTCCGGTTCGCGCGCCATTTTTCGTCCGCCCCTTTCCGGCCGCTACAGCCTGCCCTCGGCGACGACCATCCCCAGCGAGCGCAGGCGCCGGGCCATGGCCTCGACGATGCCGCGCACCAGCAGGTCGGCGCCGTCCAGCTGCCGCAGGAATTCCTCGCGCGACATCACCGCCACCTCGGTCTCCTCGCAGGCGACCACGGTGGCCATGTGCGGCTCGCCGTCGATCAGGGCCATCTCGCCGACGATCTCTCCGGGCTCCACGTGCCCCAGCAACACCGAGCCGCCGTCCGGCGTCGCCTTGCGCACCTCGGCGCGGCCGGCGACGATGACATAGATGGCCGGGCTGCGGGTCCCTTCCTGGATCAGGACCTCGCCGGAACCGAGATGCATCCGCTTGCTGACCGCCATGCCGCCCCCCTTTTCCATGATCTTGCCGTCCGGCGCGCACGGGCACAAGCCCCGGCGGCGGCGGCGCACGTTAAACGCACATTCCACCCGCCCACCCGGAAACCGACTGATTTATATCAAGGCCCCCAACCGAATGTGCTGGTAGCCTCTCACCCATTCGTAGCCCTGGAGGGGGAGAATCCCATGGTCCTCGATACCGATGCCTATATCGCGCTTGGCTTCGTGGTCATGCTGCTGGTGATCACCGGCGGCTTGGCTTGGTTCGTGATCAACAAGATCAATCGCTGACCGCTCGCCGCGACCCCGCGGGAATGCGACGCCCCCGGCGAGGACCCGCCGGGGGTTTCGCGTTTCAGGGACACCGCGTGCCGCGCCAGTGCCGCAGCACGAACACCCGGATGGCCGAGGACAGGTTGGCGTCGCGCCCGGCGTCGATCTCGGCCACCAGGTGATTGACCGACACACCGCGCCCGTCGGCGATCTCCTTAAGGGCGTCCCAGAATTCCTGTTCCAACGACACGCTGGTGGCGTGGCCGGCGATGACGATCGACCGCTTCTTCACAGGAACCCGTCCTTCCGCTCCGGTGTTGTCATGACGACACCCATTCGAGGAGGAAGACCATGAACTGGGATCAGGCCAAGGGCAACTGGAACGAGCTGAAGGGCAAGGTCAAGCAGCAGTGGGGCGACCTGACCGACGACGATGTGGCGCGCATCAACGGCTCGCGGGACGAGTTGGTCGGCCGGGTGCAGAAGGCCTACGGCCTGTCCAAGGAGGACGCCGACCGCCAGGTCCGCCAATGGGAAGGTACCATGCACTGACCTAGACCATGTCCTCGGGTCGGACCCACCGGTCGAAGTCCTCGGCGGTGACGAGGCCCGAGGCCAGCGCCGCCTCCCGCAGCGACACGCCCAGTTGGTGGGCCGTCTTGGCGATGGCGGCGGCGCCATCGTAGCCGATGCGCGGGGCCAGCGCCGTCACCAGCATCAGCGAGCGGTCACGCAGTTCGGCGATGCGGCCGGCGTCGGCCGCCAAACCCGCGACGCAGCGCAACCGGAAGCTGTCGGCGGCGTCGGCCAGCAGCCGGATCGACCGCAGCACGTTCACCGCGATCAACGGCTTATAGACATTCAGCTCCAGGTGGCCCTGGCTGCCACCGATGGTGACCGCGACATGGTTGCCCATCACCTGGCAGCACACCATGGTCAGCGCCTCCACCTGGGTGGGGTTGACCTTGCCCGGCATGATGGACGAGCCGGGCTCGTTCGCCGGCAGGATCAACTCCCCCAACCCGCAGCGCGGCCCCGAGCCGAGCAGGCGGATGTCGTTGGCCACTTTCATCAGGCCGGCCGCCAGGGCGTTGAGGCTGCCCGACAGCGCCACCAGGGCGTCGTGGGCCGCCAGCGCGGCGAACTTGTCCGGGGCCGGGCGGAACGGCAGGCCGGTCAGCGCGGCCATCTCGTCGCAGAAGGCGAGATCGAAGCCGGCGGGGGCGTTGATGCCGGTGCCGACGGCGGTTCCGCCCTGGGCCAGTTCGAACACCTCGGCCAGCGCCGAGCGCACCCGCCCCGCCCCGGCCTTGACCTGATGGGCCCAGCCGCCCGCCTCCTGGCCCAGCGTCAGCGGGGTGGCGTCCTGCAGATGGGTGCGGCCGATCTTGACCAGCCCGTCGAACTCCGCCGCCTTGGCCGCCAGGGCGTCGCCCAGCCGGTCCAGCGCCGGCAGCAGGCGGCGCTGGGTTTCCTCGGCAGCGGCCACGTGCATGGCGGTGGGAAAGCTGTCGTTCGATGACTGGCTTTTGTTCACGTGGTCGTTGGGGTGCACGGGAGACTTGGTCCCCAAGTCCGACCCCAGCAGGACGTTCGCCCGATTGGCGACGACCTCGTTCATGTTCATGTTGGTTTGAGTCCCCGAGCCGGTCTGCCACGGCACCAGCGGGAAGTGATCGGCGAGGCGGCCGTCGATCACCTCGGCGGCGGCGGCGGCGATGGCGTCGGCCAGCCGGGGATCGAGCACCCCGAGCCGGCGGTTGGCGATGGCCGCCGCCTTCTTCACCATCGCCAGCGCCCGCACCAGGGCGAAAGGCAGTCGTTCGTCGCCGATAGGGAAGTTCTCGATGCTGCGCTGGGTCTGGGCGCCCCAGTAGCGGTCGGCGGGGACCCGCACCTCGCCCATCGTGTCGCTCTCCATGCGGTGCTCGGCCATCGGCGTTTCTCCTTTCCGGTGCCCCAGGGGGCATATGGGAAGCCCGCGCCAGAGACGACAGACCGGGACGGCTACGGCAAGTACTTGAAGTATATCGAAAAATACATCGGATGTTTCAGAAAAGATTAAAGGTAGCGCACTTGCAACCCCTTCCAGGCGGGCTTAACTTGCCCGTTGGGTGGGAGCACTTGAAAACAACCAGGGTGCCGGGAGGAGGATGACGTGGGCAAACAGGATCTGAGCCTCGCCGAAAGCAGTGCGTTGGCCCTGGCCGACGCGGCCGCCGAACTGGACGGCGCCGACAATCCCGCCAAGTTCTTCCGCGCCATGGAGCGCAACCGCAGGATCTGGCAGAGCCTGCGCGACATCGCCGACCGCCAGAAATGGCGGGTGCCCAACCGCCAGCAGTCCGACTATGCCCTGGCCACCGCCCGCAAGATGGGGCGCGGCGTCAACGACGACCACGTGCACGCGCTGATCGACATGAACCGCCAGGTGTCGGCTGAACTGGCCGGCGGCGGCGACATCGACCGCATCCGTGACCGCGCCTATTTCATCTGGGTCGAGAACGGCCGTCCGCAGGGCCAGGACCTCGACCACTGGTTGCTCGCCGAGCTTGAGATGGGCGGGTCCCGTCCGCAATCGGCGGTCGATCGACAAGCACACGTCGATCGCCTTTGACGATCCGTCGCTTATCCTTTAGGGTAAGACACGCACCAGCTGATACCCCCATCGCATAGGAGCAGACCCATGGGCATCGTCTCGATCCCCGTCCGTCTCAGTCTCTCCGAAGGCAGCGCGGTGGCGCTGATGGAGGCGGCCGACGACCTGGCCGCCGCCGACTGCGCCGAGAAATTCGTCGCCGCCCTGGACACCAACCGCATGCTGTGGCTGACCCTGGCCTCGGTGGCCGAGCGCCACCATTGGCCGATTCCCACTCCCCGCACCACCGATTTCGTGATGACCACCACCCGGTTCGCCGGACGCGGCATCAAGGACGAGCATGTCGAGGTTCTGATCGGCATCAACCGCGAGGTCTCGCGCGAGCTCGCCGACGGGCACGACCTCGACCCCATCCGCTCGCGGGCGCTGCTGGCCTGGCACGAGAGCGGCGAGCAGGTCGGCCTGCCGCTGGGCCGCTGGCTGATCGCCGAGATCGACCGCAAGGCACGGCTCACCTTCTAGCAATCTTCCCTCGCCAGGCGCAGGCTCCACCCGGTTCAGCGTCCGCGCTCGCCGATGAACACGCGGGCCAAGGTGGCGGTCACGTAGCCGAACAGCGCGAATCCATAGATCGCCAGGATCACGCACAGGACCCGGCCCTCGGGGGTGCGCGGCCAGGCCTCGGAGCCGATCGAGGTCACCAGCATGGCGGTCCACCACAGGGCGTCGCCGTAGGTGTCGAAGCTTTCCCCCGCTTCGAGGGCATGCATGCCGGCCGCCCCGACCAGCACCACAAGCACCGTCAGCCCCGCTACGTAGCCGAATCCGGTGCGCCCCAGCGCCCGGCGTAGCGACCGCATGCCCCGGTTTAGGGAGGCCAGCACCTTGACCAGCCGCAGCCCGCGCACCAGCCGCAGCAACCGCAGCACCCTGAGCATGCGCAGGGCCGGCAGCATCAGCGACACCGCCGTCAGCACGTTGCGGCGCAGGAAGCCCAGTTTGCGCGGGGCCACCAGCAGGCGGACCAGGAAATCGAGGATGAACAGCGCCCAGATGACGTCCACCGCCGCCGCCAGCGCCGGCGTCAGCCCACGCGTGAACTCCACCACCAGCAGTGCCGCCCAGGCCAGCCCCAGGAACGCCATGGGCAACTCGATGGCGCGTTCGATCTGGCAGAGCAGGCGCCAGCGTTCCCAGTCGACCTTGCGCTTGTCCCCGGCGGCAGGCATGCGGCTCCTCCGTCCCTGTGCTGGGACGGATGTGGGGAGTCACCCCGCGTAGATCATCTTGCGGGTCATGCCGCCGTCGACGATGAAGTCGGAGCCGGTGACGAAGCCCGCATCGGGGCCGGCCAGCCAGGCCACCAGGGCTGCCACGTCCTCGGGCCGGCCGACCCGGCCGGCGGGGTGCTGGGCGTGGTCCTCCGGCCGCAGGGAATCGCCGCTGACATCGATCCAGCCAGGGCTGACGCAGTTGACCCGCACCTCGGGGCCCAGGCTCATGGCCAGGGCGTGGGTCAGCGCCACCAGCCCGCCCTTGGAAGCGGAATAGGCCTCGGTCCCCGGCTCGCTCTGGCGGGCGCGGGTTGAGGCGATGTTGACGATGGCTCCGCCGTTGTCGCGCAGCAGCGGCGCCGCCAGCCTGGACAGCAGGAACGGCCCGGTCAGGTTGACCGCCAGCACCCGGTTCCAGTGCTCCAGCGTCTCGTCGGCCAGCGGCTTGAACTCGGACAGGCCGGCGTTGTTGACCAACAGGTCCAGCCGCCCCCACCGCTCCTGCGCCGCCTGCGCCACCCGGCGGCAGTCGGCCTCACGGCCGACATCGGCGTGCAGGAACACCACCTCGCCCCGGCGGGCCAAGTCGGCCTCGGCGGCGCGGCCGGCGGCCAGGTTCCAGTCCACCAGCAGCACCGCCATGCCGTCATCGAGCAGGCGTTCGGCGATCGCGCGGCCGATGCCGTGGGCGCCGCCGGTGACGACGGCCGCCTTGCGGGGAGAGGTCATGGGCTATCCTCCGATGGGTCGGCCCATGGTAAGGTTCGCCCCTTCCCCGTCAACAGGCCGAAAGATCGATGCGCCGCTCGTCCTTCCTCGACACCCCGCCCAAACTCACCGGCGAGATCCGCCGCTTCTGCGCCGCTGTCGCCGCCGCCGAGCCGCTGTTCATCAAGCTGGTCCCCTTCCCCGGCTGCGAGGCCGACAGCGTCGCCAACCTGCCCGGCCAGTGCGCCCGTTTCGGCGGCACGGCGGTGGACGGCTGGCGGGTGGTGGTGTGGCCGCGCGTCCTGATCCAGGCCGAGCGCCACCTGATCTGGCATTCCCCCAAGGATGAGCTGATCGACGTCACCCCGGCCGGCGGCGGCGCGAGCACGCTGTTCCTGCCCGACCCCGAGGCGGGGGCCAAGCCAGGCCCGATCCGCCATCCGCTGGTGCGCGACGCCAACCTGGCGCGCTGGATCGCGCTCGCCGCCGAGGGCAGGGAGATGGCCCCCGAGGCCCTGCGCGCCTTCGCCGATGTCGTCCGCGCCCATGCCAAGCCCACCGACCCCTGCCACTGCGGCAGCGGCCGGCAGATGCGCAGGTGCCATCCGGTCAAATAGGTTCAGTGGTCCCCCTGCCGCTCGTCGCCGCTCAGCCCAAGGGCCCACATCAGGCCGACCATGGCACCCTTGGCCGTGGGCAGCAGTTGCCAGATCATCAGGCCGGTGAGCAGGATGGCCACCAAGATATGGGGAATGACCGGCGGCGCCCAGGTTTGCTCGACCCACAGGCTGATCGGCACGGCGACGTGGCCGGCGATGAGCACGGTGAAATAGGCCGGGCCGTCGTCGGCGCGGATATGGCCCAGTTTCTCGCCGCAGACGACGCATTCGGGAACCACCGCCAGATATCCGGCCAGGCAGGGGCCGACGCCGCAGCGCGGGCAGCGGCGGCGGAAGCCGCGCCACAGGGCGCGGGCCTTGGAGCGCGGCGGCACCATGGTCGGGATACGGCTGGTCATGGGAAGGAATGTGGGGCTCCCGGTCCCGGCATGCCACCCGCGCGAACGCAGATGGCCAGCGCCTTGTACGAGCCGGTGCGGTTGGCCGAGGCAAGGCGGCCGCAATGCCAGCGCAGCCGGAACGGCAACGCGTCCCACCCCGGCGCCACCTCGGCCCGCGCCTCCGCCTCCCAGCGCCGGCACTCAGAGAGGATGGTCGCCGACACGTATTCGCCGGTCCACGCGACATCGCGGCACAGCGCGTCCACGTTCACCTCCGGCGGCTCGGCCAGGGCGGCGGCGGGCAGGACGGCGAGCAGGAAAACGAGCCTCATGCCGGGTGAACGGCCGGGCGCGGGAAAAGTGCGCGCCCGTTTGGTCACCCCGAGGCAGAGCCGAAGGACCTCATCCGGTCGGCACGGCGTGGACGGCGCCGGATGAGGTCCTTCCGCTCAGAGGTTCGACCCGCGCCTCAGTGGGCGAATTCGGCGAAGAAGTCGTTGCCCTTGTCGTCGACCACGATGAAGGCGGGGAAGTCGACGACCTCGATGCGCCAGATGGCCTCCATGCCCAGCTCGGGATATTCCAACACCTCGACCTTCTTGATGCAGTCCTGGGCCAGGCGGGCGGCGGCGCCGCCGATGGAACCGAGATAGAAGCCGCCGTGCTTCTTGCAGGCCTCGGTGACCGCCTTGGAGCGATTGCCCTTGGCGATCATCACCATGGAGCCGCCGGCGGCCTGGAACTCGTCGACATAGGAGTCCATGCGCCCGGCGGTGGTCGGGCCGAACGACCCCGAGGCCATGCCGTCGGGGGTCTTGGCCGGGCCGGCGTAATAAACGGCGCCCTGCTTGAAATAGTCGGGCAGGCCCTCGCCCCGGTCCAGGCGCTCCTTCAGCTTGGCGTGGGCGATGTCGCGAGCCACGATCATCGGGCCGGTCAGGCTGACCCGGGTCCGGATCGGGTACTGGGACAAGGTCTTGCGGATCTCGTCCATGGGCCGGTTGAGGTCGATCTTGACCACCTCGCCCGACAGCGCCGACACGTCCACGTCGGGCAGGTACTTGGCGGGGTCCTTCTCCAGCGCCTCGACAAACACGCCGTCCCTGGTGATCTTGCCGAGAATCTGGCGGTCGGCCGAGCACGACACGCCGATGGCCACCGGGCACGAGGCGCCGTGGCGGGGCAGGCGGATGACGCGGACGTCATGGCA